>CAJOLR010000026.1:0-28741 GCA_905235565.1 uncultured Bacteroidaceae bacterium
ACGATTGAAAACCGTTTACTCCTCAAACACCTCCTAACTATCTAACTATCAATATTTTCAAAGACCTATATATAAATTTTTAGTGGACACTAATGACATTAAGAAATAAATATTCGGCAGATATATGTGTATTATTAACTCATGATGATGGCCTTTGTGGCATAGCCTCAGGAATAGGAGTAACACAAACTGATGCTTTTTGCTTAGTAAGTACTTATAGTACTTGTGCGACATCATATTATTCATTCGGACATGAAATAGGGCATCTGCTTGGATGCAGGCATGACCCTTATGTTGATAATAATACTACTCCTTTTGCCTATGGTCATGGATATGTACATCCGTCAAACGCGTGGCGAACTATCATGGCATATGGAAATGCCTGTTCTGGGTGTCCAAGATTACTATATTGGTCTAATCCAGATGTTACATATGGCGGAGAACCCATGGGATCAGCTGCCACTAATGATAATTCAAGAGTTTGGAATGAACGTTCAAATACTGTGATGGCATTTCGACAACCAGACAACAATGTGACATTTACAAGTAGCGATATGCCGAATACTCAGTATGCTGATGTTATTGCTAAACAAAATATAACAACAAATGGAACCGTAAATGTCAATAGTGGAAATACCCTAAATATGAGGGCGGGGAACAGCATAAATTTACAACCCGGTTTTTCTGTTCAAGCAGGTGCAGAGTTTTCCGCACAAATTGAAGACATTTACGACTGTGAAGAATGCGCCTTGACACGCCCTGAGATAATGGCTCAAACTGTGATAGAAGCATTTGATGATATGGATAATAGTCTAGCCGAAGAAAGAAATGATTATTCTTATTCCGTCTTTACCAACTCTTCTAATGGATATATTAACTTTGCATATTCCTTAGATGAAAAAATGCCTATGTGTATTACAATGGTTGATCTTTTTGGGCAAGAAATAAAGACAATATTACCCATGCAAAATCAACAGGCTGGTAACTATTCACTGATAATACCTGTTTCTGATTTTTCTACAGGGACTTATTTTTTGACAATAACTTCAGCAAATCAGATAAAAACAGTAAAAATAATTATTAATAGATAGTTTTATGAAGCAGTTTTACATAACCATTTTTATTGCGACTCTTTTTATCACCTGTGATAATGATACGCATGATAAGAATGGTGAAATATCACCAAATTTAACCCAAATCAGAATTAAAGAAAGCCCCAGCGAAACACTTGAATATGTTGGAGAAATAGGAACTGATTTTGATACCGCGTTAGATTCCCTTAAGAGACTTAAATGTATTATCTCGGAAATAACCAAGGAGCCATTAGAGGTTTTGTTTGATTATGACAACAGATTATTTTGGGGTATAATTTACGACGGCTGTAGAAATTATTCGGACGTACTTGACACGAAAGGCAATTATTATTTGAGATCGTGGTATAGTCCGGATGAGAAAAATGCAGTTATACAGGAGGAACCTGTATTTAATGAAAATAAATCATTTACAATTAATGGGTGTGCAAAAATAACATATCAAGGCAGAATAGGGGAAAATTTTGATATAGCATTGGATTCTTTAATAAAGATATATGAGCCGTTAATGAGTATATTGGAAACAGAGGGACATTATAGTGGAGAAGGATTTAATATTGAAAAAGAAAAGATTAATGTAGATTTCAGTTACGATACAAGAGCATTTATTCTCCTGACTTTTATAGACAAGGCAAATATTTATAATTATCTATTTACAGGCGATGTGATTGATGAAAAAGGTAATTATTATAGATTGATAGAGTGTGTGGATTAAGCACGGAAAAAAGGCTGGTCGTGCCGAAGTTAAAACAGTTATAGCCAGAGCAATGAAAGCAAAAGAGATGAAAATATCAAATATTGCTGATATTACCGGCCTGACATTGGAGCAGATAGAATCACTATAAATACGCCATAAAACTGATTAAAGATTCCGGTTGCCAATAACGACTGGAATCTTTTTTATGAATAAAACACTAATTTTGCAAAGCAAATAAAACACCTGGGAGGAAAAATGAAAAGAACATTGATTATTATAGCAGTTACCCTGATAGCCGTCTCCTGTGCAGAGAATGTGGAGAAACTGGCCGCAAAGCATCTGGACAATGCAAAGGAGGCATTCAGTCTAGGTAACTTCAATGTGGCCAAGCAGGAGATTGACAGCATACGCATCCTGTTTCCAAAGGCATTTGAAACCCTTAGGCAGGGAATCAGGCTTATGCAACAGGTTGAGGAGGCCGAGCAGTTGCGGGTTGTTGAATATGAGGACAGCATGATTGCTGCCGCTACAGCCGCATTTGAGAAGATAAAGGACAATTACGTGTTTGAGAAGGATGAGCAGTATCAGGACCTGGGGCTATACACCATAAAGAGCCAGGCTCCCAACCGCAACATAGACCGCACCTACATACGTGCACAGGTGGATGAACTGGGGCGAATGACTCTGGTTTCCAGCTACCGCGGCAGCTCTTACATACACCATGACTGGCTTAAGCTGAGTGTTGGAGATGATTATGTGGATACCCCGGAATCAAAAGACCGTCATGAGTTCACAGACTTGGGAGTTTATTACGAGTGGCTAAGTTTTATCAACGGCAATGACGGCGGAGCAGCTGCTTTCATTAATGCCAACAAGGATGAGAACATCACATACACTTTATACAGGAAGACTGGCCCTGAAAGCAGCCGTCCTGTTTACCGTAACCTCAAGTTGAGCAAGGATGACCGGTATGCCATAGCCAGCCTCTATGACCTGTCACAAGTACTACTCTCCCTGAACGAGCACAAGAACCTGCGTGACGAGGCTGAGCGCCACCTTAAGTTCATCCGTTCCAGGATGAAGGATGAATCAACTGAAGAAGGTGTTCAGGAAGATAAGTAGTATGCCTATAGGCGCTACCAGTTTAACCAGATAATACAATGTGAGGCAGAGCCAACGGGGAATCCTGAGACTACCGCTGTTGGTCAGCTCATCAAGGAAGTTGGCACGTCTAAGACGCCAGCCGGCAAATACAGCCAGAAGCATACCTCCTATGGGCAGCATTATGTTTGACGTGATGTAGTCAAAGAAATCAAACACACTCAGTCCAAACAACTTGAATCCTTCCAGCGGACCGAATGAGAGTGAACAGAACGCTCCTACCACACCGCAAACCGCAAAACACAGAAGCACGGCTTTCTTACGTGACCTGTGCATCTCTTCTATTATGAACGCCACAACCACTTCCATAAGTGATATGGCCGAAGTTACAGCGGCAAGCAGAAGTGCCAGGAAGAAAAGAATTGCAGCCACATTACCCAGAGGCATCTGACTGAAAACACCAGGCAATGTGATAAACACAAGTCCCGGGCCGGCACTGACATCGGGCTCAGCGCCGTTCATGTAAGCGATTGCGTAAACAGCCGGTATTATAGCCAGACCGGCTATGATGGCAAACGTGGTATCAAAGAACGAGATCCATGCCGATGAAGCCAGTATGTTCTCCTCCTTCTTTACATACGATGCGTAAGTAAGGATTGTGCCGCAGCCTATGCTGAGCGAGAAGAATGCCTGTCCCATGGCCGCTATACAGGTATCGGCAGTAACCTTACTGAAATCGGGCACGAACATATACTTGACTCCCTCTATAGCGCCCGGAAGGGTGAGTGAGCGTATAACCACCATCACTATTATAACAAACAGCATGGTGATCATGACCTTTGACATACGCTCAATTCCTTTACGCACGCCATATGCTATGATGGCTCCCGCAAGTCCCAGAAATATGAGGGTATATGCCAATGGTTTCCACGGATTGCTGATAAAAGACCCGAAAATGCCCGCATAATCACCCTGGGCATCAGAGAAGGCCAGGATGCAGGAGTCTGCCAGATACTTGAGGGACCAGCCTCCCACAACGCAGTAGAATGACAATATGCACGCCGATGCCAGCACGGCCAGAAATCCTATCCAGCGCCATTTGGAACCGGGAGCAAGGCGGTCAAAGCTGCTGAAAGGATTTGACTCCCCGCGACGGCCAATCAGATACTCTGAGACCATTACCGGCAGACAGAGCACTATCAGCATTATTACATACAGAAGTATGAATGCTGCCCCTCCGTTCTTACCCATCATATAGGGGAACCGCCATATATTGCCCAGGCCTATGGCCGAACCGGCCATGGCCATAAGCATACCCATACGGCTTCCGAATGTCTCGCGGGGCTTACGTACCATCAGAACAGTCTTATTATATCGTTAAGGTTGGCAAATATCAGCAGTCCGAACAGGATTATCATTCCTATTGTATTGGCCACCTCCAGGAACTTGTCGCCCGGTTTCTTGCCAGTGACAACTTCAACCAGCAGGAACAGCACGTATCCGCCGTCAAGTGCGGGAATGGGCAGAATGTTCATGAAGGCAAGTATGATGGACAGGAATGCGGTCATCAGCCAGAAAGCATGCCAGTTCCACTTCTCGGGGAATATGCTGCCTATTGTTCCGAATCCGCCCAGGCTCTTGGCGCCCTCCTTTGTAAAGACATACTGGAAATCGCTGACATAACCCTTGAGTGTATTCCAGGCATAACCTATACCGGCTGGAATTGAACTGAAAAAGCCGTACTCCAACTCAACAGGCTCGTATTCATCGGTAAAATGGATGATTCCTATACGGAAATTATCATCGGCGGTAACGGAAACAGTATCTCTACCCATACCCGGACGGCCGAATACTATCTGCAGGTTACGGTCAATGAATGAGTCCTGGGCACGGGTACGCATATCGGCCAGAATTGTCTGGAAAGATGTCCAAGTGCAAGCACTGGTTCCGTTGACATAAAGAATTGTATCACCGGCTGTAAGACCTGCTGCTGCGGCACCTGTTGTCATCCCCTCGGTTATGACACTGTCAATGGTCATTGGACTGAGGATGGAAACGAACGGTACTGTACGTGTAAAATCAAACAGAGACAGTTCTTCGGGCAAATCCAGGTCAACCGGAGTGCCATTCCTGAGTACGGTAACCTTACTGGCCTTTGCCACCGCCCTGTAGAGATCTGCGTTAAACTCACGTGTAGGTATACCGTCAGTGGAAATGATAACATCCCCGTCACGGAATCCCAATGATTCCGCATACTCATTGAACTCCATTCCATACTTAAGACCTTGGGCAGGAATATAGCTGTCACCCCATCTGCATAGAACCATGGAGTAGATGAAGAATGCCAGTATCAGGTTGAACAGCACACCTCCCACCATAATAAGCAGGCGCTGCCATGAGGGTTTCGTGCGGAACTCCCAGGGTTTAGGTTCCTGCTGCATTGAAGCCACGTCCATTGACTCGTCTATCATTCCGGCAATCTTGCAGTAGCCTCCGAACGGTACCCAGCCCACACCGAATTCAGTATTCTCCGGTGACCGGCGCCAATCGCCTTCGGGCAGGGAATCTATATCTATCGGCTTATAGGAAACCTCCTCTTTTCCTTCAAAATTGAAATGTTTCTCCTCCTCGTAACTATCAGGCACGTTGGGACTGAAGAACTTAACTCTGATCTTTCCATCCACCCTCTTGATTCTGAACAGCGAGAAACGGGGATTGAAAAATGCATAGAATTTCTCCACCCTCACTCCGAACAGACGAGAGAAAAGAAAATGTCCGAACTCATGGAATACAACAAGAATAGTAAGTGAAAGGACAAGTTGGATAAATTTAATCCAGAATGTTGACATATTGTTAATGGTTTATCTGTTCATTTAATCAGTGATGCCGCCACCCTGCGGGCCTCAGCATCGGTTTCTATATACTCGTCAAGTGTGGATTTGGCACGGAAAGGAACCCGTTCCATAGTCTCGGCAATCACGTCACTCATCTCAAGGAATCCTATCCTGTCATGAAGGAAGGCCGCCACACACACCTCATTGGCCGCATTCAGTATGCAGGGCATGTTGCCGCCACGTTCGATAGCCAGATATGCAAGCGCCAGATTACGGAAACGGTCGGTATCAGGCTCCTCAAACGTAAGCGTACCCAGTTTTGTAAAATCCACCCTTGGGAAACCGGCCTGCAGACGGCGCGGATATGAGAACGCATATTGAATTGGCAGACGCATATCGGGGGCACCCAGCTGGGCCTTGACGGCACCGTCGGCAAACTGTACCATTGAATGTATGACAGACTGTGGATGTACCACCACCTGTATCTTGCTGTATGGTACGCCAAACAACCATTTGGCTTCAATCACCTCAAAGCCTTTGTTCATCATAGAGGCCGAATCTATAGTTATCTTAGCCCCCATATCCCAGTTGGGATGCTTGAGTGCCTGAGCCTTGGTAACAGTCCTTAGCTGATCCTTACCTAATATCCTGAAAGGACCGCCGCTGGCGGTCAGAAGTATTTTCTCCACCGGATTCATGGTCTCTCCGCTGAGGCACTGGAATATGGCGGAATGCTCTGAGTCGACAGGCAGGATAGGTGTCTTGTACTCAAGGGCCAAAGATGTAACCAACTCGCCGGCTACAACCATTGTCTCCTTGTTGGCAAGCGCTATAATCTTGCCCGCTTTGATGGCCTCTATCGTGGGGCACAAGCCTGCAAAACCCACCATTGACGCCAGAACTATATCAATAGGTTCAGCCTGCACCACCTGACTGAGAGCATCCGCGCCTGCATAGACCTTAATGGGCTGTCCTGCCAGTGCGTCCCGCAGCTTTGAATAATGCGCCTCATTGGCTATGACCACAGCTTCCGGCTTGAACCTGAGAGCCTGTTCAATAAGCAGGTCGACACTGTTGTTTGCTGTGAGGGCATAAACCTCATACTCTTCCGGATGAGAAGCAATGACATCGAGCGCCTGCTTTCCTATTGAGCCTGTTGAACCTAATATTGCTATCTGTTTCACTGGAACAATATGTATTTTTCGGGATCAAGGGGCTGTCCCTGATACCACAATTCAAAATGAAGATGTGAACCCTGTGCCATACGGTCGGTTCCGCGCCCTACAAGCGCTACCACATCGCCCTGCTTTACCCTGTCTCCAGTCTTCTTAAGCAGTGATTCACAATGCTTATAAATGGATATCAACTCTCCCGGATGGACTATACAGATGGTATATCCCATTTCGGATGTATAAGTGGACATCAGAACCGTACCGTCCATTACAGATACCACGCTCTGATTGGGACTGGCTGCGATATCAACTCCCAAATGCTGTTCCAGGGCATTGTAGCTCTGTGATACCAGTCCGGCTGTAGGACGGAATATACTTATGGAGAGCACATCGTTTACGGGTTGTGACTGGGATGTGATGTTGTAACGTTCTGCCTCTTCATACTGACGCATGAAATTCTCTTCACGCTCGGACCTTTCCATAAGCAGCTCAGTGCGCACACGTGCCAGAGAGTCAATTGAATAAACCGTATCAAGCGACACCGTCCCGGCAATGATATCCTGAAGATTGGTTATATACTGGTTCTGTAATTCAAACACCTGCTCAAGGGAGTCTATCCGGAGCGCCTCATTGACTATGGCCTGTCTTACCAGATAGTCCTGACGGGCGGCTCCTACCTGTTTGGGCAAACGCCGGAACACGGCAATACCGCCCCATGCACCCAGACCTGCAACCACGAGCACAGCCAAAGTCAGGATAAGATGTGATATTCTCATCCGGAACACCCTGCGTTGCTCGTCCTCGTTTACCACAGTCAGTCTGTACAGATATACAAATCTGCTGAGCAGGCTTTTTCGGCCGATTTCCTTACGTTTCTGACGGATACTCTTCATATTCTACAGTTCTGCAAGTCCCTCCGGGAGTTTGTAAAACAACGTTCGTTTCTTTCGGTCCACCTTTGTTATCCACTCGGCATTGGCCGGGATGATTCTATCGCGGTCACCGTCGCGGACCAGGAAGAGGACATTCGGTGTACTGTCATCTACAGCATTCACTGTGCCAAGCACACCTGCTACGGAATCAATCACCTGCCAGTCAAGGAAAGTACTCCATGACGGGATGTCATCATCACTGTCTGCCACATAGCGGAGCGGCATGTAGACAGTCACCCCAATAAAACGGCCTATCGCATCCACGGAATCATAATCCTCAAACTTGACCAGTATCGACGTGCTGCTCTTACCACGGATGGATTCCAGGAAAAAAGGCACCAATATGCCGTCAAGAGAACATACCAGACAATCTATATCATCAGTCCAATCCAGTGAAGCGGGTACAGACACGACCATCTCGCCGCCCACTCCGTGCGGTCTGACAATCTGACCTATCCTCTGTACCTCACTCTGTGTTATCATATCATTCCTCTCTTGTTATTCTGGCGCCCAACGCATTCAGACGTCCGTCTATATTCTGATAACCGCGGTCTATCTGACCGATGTTGTCTATACGGCTGGTGCCCTTGGCGGACATGGCAGCTATAAGCAGGGCGATACCGGCACGGATATCAGGCGAAGACATACGGCGGGCTGTGAGCGGGAACTGACGGTCATGACCTATCACCACCACGCGGTGAGGGTCACAAAGTATCACCTGAGCTCCCATATCAATCAGTTTATCAACAAAGAACAGACGGCTCTCAAACATCTTCTGGTGAATGAGTACACTGCCCTTGGCCTGAGTGGCCGTTACCAGCAGCACGCTCAGAAGGTCCGGAGTAAGTCCCGGCCATGGTGCATCGGCCAATGTCATTATGGAACCGTCAATGAAAGAATCTATCTGATAGTGCTCCTGGGAGGGGATGAAAATGTCATCTCCGCGCTGCTCCATCTGTATTCCAAGGCGTGCAAAACTCTCCGGGATGATACCCAGATTGCGGTATGATACATCCTTGATGGTTATCTCGCTCCGGGTCATGGCAGCCATTCCGATGAAACTGCCTACTTCAATCATATCGGGCAGGACCTTATGGGAGGTGCCATGCAGTTCCTTTACACCGGTGATGGTGAGCAGGTTACTCCCTATTCCGTCTATCCTTGCCCCCATGCGGGTGAGCATGCGGCAGAGCTGCTGTACATAAGGCTCGCAGGCGGCATTGTAGATGGTTGTCACCCCCTCGGCCAGTACTGCAGCCATTATGATATTGGCCGTACCTGTTACCGATGCCTCATCAAGCAGCATAAATGCGCCCTTAAGGCGGTCTGCCTTGAGTTCATAATATCCCCGCTCCTCGTTGAGTACGAATGTGGCACCCAACGCCTGGAAACCCTTGATATGGGTATCCACGCGGCGGCGGCCTATCTTGTCTCCTCCGGGTTTGCTTACCGTTGCATGACCAAGACGGGCCAACAGAGGTCCCAGCAGCATGACCGAGCCGCGCAGTCCTGCACTCTTGGCTACAAAGTCCATGCTCCCGGCATAACTGCGGTCAATGGTATCGGCCTTGAATGTCCAGCATCCGGGAGCGGTGTTATTGACCTTGACGCCCAGATTGGCCAGCATGTCTATCAGGTTCCTTACATCAAGGATGTCCGGAACGTTCTGTACCGTCACCTCATCCTGAGTGAGCAGTACGGCACAAAGTATCTGCAGGACCTCGTTCTTGGCGCCCTGCGGACAGATGGTCCCCCTGAGTCTGTGACCTCCCTCTACAAGAAATGACGGCATAGCGTTATGTCAATATCTGCGTTTGTTCTTTTTCTTTCCGTGCTGCTGCCCTCGCTGCTGTGGCGGTGCCTGTGCAAACTGCACATTCAGATCTCCCTCCTGTAGGCTCAGACGACCGTGTGAGAAGTATGCCAGATCATCGGCAATACGCTCGTCACTTACCATCTCCTTGTTCCAGGTCATCAGGTCTTTCTTCATCTGAACGGCAAGCAGGCGTACCAGCTGGCTGCGCTCGGGTCCTTCGGGCATATCCAATGCCACCTTGACCAGCGACGGGATAATATGTCCGTAATGACGGTAGCGTATATCACCTGCCGGATAATCTATATGTTCAGGCTTCTGCTGAGTCTTTTCCAGACGGGTTATCTCACATGGATAGTCTATATCCAGTTTATAGTCCGACATGAAAGCCAGATGATCCCACAGCTTGCCCTGAAAATCGGGCACGTCACGCAGTGTGGGGAACATACTGCCCATGATGTTGATGATGGTGTTGGCGCAACGCTGACGCTCGGCACGGTCAGGTATAGTCACTGCATACTCCACCATCTCCTGGACGGCACGGCCGTACTCGGGCATCGGCATTTTCTCTCGTTGGGTATTGTAGTTCATCAAACCAGTTTTTTAGGTTTAACAGCAATGAAATCTTTCAGATAGTAGGGCTCAAAATAGGCCACGTCACGGAACTCTTCCCTATTGAACGACTGTTCAGCCAGCGGAAACATCCAGCGCGCCTCCGGGTTTATGTCATCCAGGAAATGAGCGTTGGGGTGATTTATGATATCACGGCACTTTGCGGCACCGTTACCCATAAACCATACGGGATACCTGTCCAGATACTCGCGGTACGTATCGGGGGTTACTATATCGGCGCGTATCTCACGGACTTCACCAAGTGCGCGGTCAAAGACGGCGCTATAGACCTCCATGCGGCGGGCGTCGATCATGGGACACAGCAGTGCGTCATCGGGCAACTCCAATGAAAGTAAAGGCTGCACACAGAGAAGCTTAAGTGTGGAGACCGAAATCAGTTTGATTCCACGGCCGTAGCATACGCCCTTGGCCATCGATACGCCTATACGCAGACCTGTATATGAACCGGGGCCCTCACTTACAGCCACGGCATCCAGTTTGAGACCACGGCTGTCAACCAACGCCAGAGCCTCATCCAGCAGTACTCCCAGAGAGACTGCGTTGTTATGGCCTTCGAGGTCGGCCTTGTCAAAGACCAGCTGACCCTCATCACTCACCGCTACCGAACATCCGTCGGTGGCTGATTCTATGTGCAGAATTACGCTCATATCCTTATTAATTTGCGAAGTTAAGGATATTTTTCCAAAGGAAAAGGCCGTATCGGGGTCTATTTTCCGCCCCAATACGGCCTTTAGCCTGTTTGATAACTCTTTTTAGGATTTACTTGCCGAAATATCGCTTGTAAAGGGCCTCGAACCCCTTACCGTGACGGGCCTCATCCTTGGCCATCTCGTGAACGGTGTCGTGTATGGCGTCCCAGTTCTGGGCCTTGGCTGTCTTGGCGATTGCCAGCTTACCCTCGCATGCTCCGTGCTCGGCTTTCATACGCTTCTCAAGGTTGGTCTTGGTGTCCCATACAACCTCACCCAGAAGCTCTGCAAACTTGGCTGCATGCTCGGCCTCCTCAAAAGCGTAACGCTTGAAAGCCTCGGCCACCTCGGGATAACCCTCGCGGTCGGCTTGGCGGCTCATGGCAAGATACATACCAACCTCGCTGCATTCGCCGTTAAACTGCATACGCAGGTCATTTACCATCTCGGCCGATCCAACCTGGCCGTCTCCAAGAATATGCTCGCAGGCAAACTGCAGGGAATCACCGCCCTCAACAATCTCCTTGAATTTCTCTCTGGGTGCTTTACACTGTGGGCAGCGCTCGGGTGCCTCGTCTCCTTCATGTACGTATCCGCATACGGTGCAGATGAATTTCTTTTTCATAATCCTTTATGTTAATTGGTTTGTTAATGGTCAGGATGCGAATATATGATTTTTTGCGGGAATTCACTAATTTTGCAATCAAATTAATTGTATAGTATGATTCAGTCAATGACAGGTTACGGCAAGGCAACGGCCGAAGCCGGAAACCGTAAGGTGATAGTTGAAATCAAGTCGCTCAACAGCAAGGCTATGGATATATCCACCAAGATTATCCCGGCCTACAGAGACAAGGAACTTGACATACGCTCGCGCATAACCGCTGCGCTGGAACGCGGCAAGGTGGATTTTGCGCTGTACATAGATGCCGCTGCCGCCACAGGAGCGCAGGCCATCAATGCGGCCGTATTCAACAGTTACCTGCAGCAAATTGAATCACTTGCACTTAAGACTGAGTACAGGGTTCCTGATGATATAATATCCACCGTACTTCGCATGCCCGAGGTGCTGAGCAGCAACCAGCAGGAAGAGGTTAGCGAAGATGAGTGGCGGGCAGTTTCAAAGGCCGTTGACCAGGCCATCAACGCTCTGGTTGATTACCGCAAGGTTGAGGGTGCGGCTCTGGAAAAGAAATTCCGCGAGAAGATTCAGAACATATCGGCCCTGCTGGCATCGGTAGAGCCTTACGAGAAAGAGCGTGTCAGCAAGATCAAGGAGCGCATGCGTGCATCAATGGCCGAAGCCGTGGGCAAGAACTATGATGAGAACCGCTTTGAACAGGAGATGATATTCTACATTGAAAAACTGGATATCAGTGAGGAGAAACAGCGTCTTTCAAACCATCTGGACTACTTCATCAAGACTCTTGAGGAGGGTCACGGACAGGGCAAGAAGCTGGGTTTCATAGCCCAGGAGATGGGCCGTGAGATAAACACCTTAGGCAGCAAGAGCAACCAGGCCGAGATGCAGAACATAGTTGTCCGCATGAAGGATGAACTGGAGCAGATCAAGGAACAGGTACTCAACGTAATGTAATCCCTATGCGCGGAAAATGTCTTATATTCTCAGCCCCGTCGGGCTCCGGTAAGTCCACCATCGTACAGTGGCTGCTCAAGCATCCGGAACTTAAGATGGTATTTTCAATATCGGCCACCAGCCGTGCTCCGCGTGGAACAGAGCAAAATGGTGTGGAGTATTTTTTCCTTACAGCCGATGAGTTCCGCTCCCGCATTGCAAAAGGCGATTTCCTGGAGTACGAGGAGGTCTATCCGGGCTGTTTCTACGGCACCCTGAAGGAGCAGGTGGAGAAGCGCCTGAATGAGGGAATGAACGTGGTGTTTGACGTAGATGTAGTGGGCGGTTGCAACATTAAGGATCATTACGGTGATGAAGCCCTGTCAATGTTTATACAGCCTCCATCGGTAGAGGAGCTGGAGCGCCGCCTGAAGCTGCGCGGCACCGACAGTGACGAGATGATTGCCAAACGCGTAGCCAAGGCCGGCTACGAGCTTACCTTCGCCCCCAGGTTTGACGTGGTGATTGTAAACGATGACCTTGACCAGGCCCAGCAAAAGGCTCTTACCACAATAAAGTCATTCCTTAATGCCTGAACCCATAAGGACAGCACTCTTCGGGGGTACGTTTGACCCTATCCACAATGGTCATCTGGCTATTGCCCGCAGCGTCCTGGAAAAAGGTCTGGCAGATGAGGTATGGCTTCTGGTTACGCCATGCAACCCTTGGAAAAAGAACAAAAAGCTGCTGGACGACAACATAAGGCTGGAGATGGCGGCTAAAGCAGTCGAAGGCATCAGCGGAATTACGGTCTCGGACTACGAGATGCATCTGCCGATACCGTCGTACACAGCCAACACACTCCGCAAGATCAGTGTCGACTATCCGGACCGCCGGTTCATCCTTACAATAGGAGCTGACAACTGGGCCAAGTTCCATAATTGGTGCGAATCGGCCTTTATTCTGGAAAACTATCCGATAATAGTCTATCCCCGCGAGGATTGCCCCATCGGGCTCCTTCCCTCGGGTGTTACTCTTCTGGATATGCCTCTGATAAACATTTCATCTACAGAAATACGCCAGATGGTCAAGGACGGTGATTCGATAGAACAAAAAGTCCCGACCTCAGTAGCCGGGACAATCCAAGAACTCAATCTTTACAGATAAGGGCTACCGCGTGGGCCGAGATGCCCTCCTCGCGTCCGGTAAAACCCAGTTTTTCGGTGGTAGTGGCTTTGATCGAAACCCTGTCGGTCTCAATGCCCATCACCTTGGCCATGACACTCTGCATCCGGGGGATGTGCGGGTTGAGCTTGGGACGCTCTGCACATATCGTAGCATCTATGTTTACCACCTGCCAACCTTTGGAGGCCAACAGGCCGACAGTACGTTTAAGCAGTATCTTGCTGTCAATATCCTTATACTGCATATCGGTATCCGGAAAATTGAAACCGATGTCACGCAATGCAGCCGCGCCCAGCAGGGCATCGCAGACAGCATGTATCAGCACATCGGCATCGGAATGCCCCAGAAGCCCAAGCGTATGTTCTATCTTGATTCCGCCAATCCAGAGCTCACGTCCCTCCACCAGGCGGTGAACGTCAAAACCGTATCCTACACGAATGTTTGTCATCTTCCGATTATCTGCTTGATGCCGTCCATATCGAACGACAGGGTAAAACGCAGGGTCTGATCAAGAGGGTTGCTCTGGGCAGTCGATATAAGATAGGCTGCATCGAGCGAGAACACGTTCATCCTGAATCCAGCGCCTACAGTATAGTATTTCCGGTTACCCTTGTACTCATTTTCATAATGGTATCCACCACGCAGGAAGAACTGGTCATTGTAATTGTACTCTACGCCTAATCCCCAGTATATCTCGCGCAACTCCTCGCGGAATCCTCCGGGTGCGTCACTGAATGACTTGAACATACCTGCTATAGGAGACATCTCATTGTATCCTGTACCGGCCACCCACTGGGCATATTCGGAGGTATGCTCCTGGATGATCTCAGTGTCGGTTGCATCCTCTTCGGGATAAACCTCTTCCATAAACTTGCTGAAGGTGGGCTTGGTGGGTACCATCAACTTGTTTGCATCGGCGGATATTGAGAATGAGTTGTACTCATCAATCGGCACCGAAAGAGATATACCCAAGCGCAGGTTGGTAGGTATGAACTCATTGGTCTGGCCTCCGTCATAAGAAATCTTGCTGCCTATGTTGGATGCATTCAGTCCCAGACCCAGCAGACAGTCCCTTCGGCCAACACCGATATAGTTGTTGTAGAACATTGATATATCGGCCGAGAAAGCCGTGCCCGGAAACAGGTCATCATCATAGTTATACTGGAGATCGGAGTATATGAAACGCATACCTACAGCTGCCGAGAACTTTTCTGACAGTTTACGCGAATAGTCAAAATCGACTGCCATCTCATAAGGATGGATTATTATGTTGGTTATATCTCCAACCGCGCCGTTCACCACGAACACGTCACCTAACGAGAAATAGGTCAGTGACCCGCTCAAAGCAGAGTAGTCATCCAGTTTGTAGAATCCGGTAAGAGTTGCCAGGTCTATATCGCTCACCAGCTTGCGGAGCCAAGGCGTATAACAAAGTGAGACACCTGCCTGACTGCTGGTGAACGGATATTTTGAAGGATTCCAATACTGGCTGTTGTTGTCCAGGTAAGGGTCCGTGGCACAGCCCACGTCACCCATGGCACCGGCTCGCGAATCGGGAGCGATGGTGAGTGATGTCACACCCGTATATACAGGGTTGAACTGAAGGATATCCTTCTGGCCCTTCTGCGGGAATGCGCTCTGACATGTCAGGACAAGCCCCAGCAGCAGGATAAAGATTTTCTTATTATTGCGATTCATAATATAATAAACTCGAATGTATGGCTTTTATTGTATCATGGCCCCACAATGACCAGCTTGCATGATGCTCTCCCGGAACCCTGTCCCGATGAAACGGTAGCCCTTACAAAATAGAGGCCCGGCTGCAACCTGTGTCCCGACGAACTGTGAAGGTTCCATGTTATTGTCGAGACTCCCGATGCGGAAGAATCGGTTGTGGATCCGATCCACTGGGACGTTCCGTCCGAACCGAACACCTGGACTGTAACCTTGGTACCCTGTCCCGGACGGTCATGCGTAATTACAAATGTGGTGCTCTCACGTGCCGGGCTATCGGTAACGTCAACTGAGAATACAGGGTCCAGGTCATCAACCACCTTGAACCCCAGATAAACAGTTTTGGAGTTGTTGAACACATCCCATGCGCGCAGCATGAGCGTGTGTTTTCCCTCGGGCAGTTCCGGTATGCTGAACGTCACCAAGCCTCTGGTGTAATCACCCGGATACTGACGGAAATTACCGTTAAGCACCCACGTCCATTCCGGATTGTTGTCAATGACAAGCAGGATGTCATGCCCTATTCCGTTACCAGACGTATTCAGTCCGGACTCATCATGCAGTTCGGCCACAAGCATAGGGGTTGAGTTGACATTTGCCCCGTATTGGAATGACGGCGTGTTGAGATACAGTCTTATGTCAGGCCCGATGCTGTCAACGGCTGTTCCTTGGGCCGTACCGCCTACGGTAAAGTTCTCATAATAGCCATTGGCCGATTCAGATCCGCTGCTGTTCCTGGCATAGAGAGAGATGCGGCCTTTTTCGCCGGAATAGTTTATATCAAGCGGAACTGGGAACGTAAAGCTGAACTCTCCGTTCCTGACGGAATCTGTTGCCGAATGAAGTATGCGGTCCCTGTAATGGAATTTGAACGGCTCATCGGCTGTATTAAGGTTGTCATAACAGGTTATAAGCCTCTCGCTGTCAAAGACGGTGCTGCTCAGTTCACCATTGAAACCGGTCACTTTCACGCCTGCGCGCTCTATGTGCCCGCGTACCGTTATTACAGATCCGGCACTAGCCTGTGCCATAACCGTATCAGGCAGTCCGGCAAACGAGTCGATTACAGCGGTGAGTTCCGGTAATGAGAGCTTCAAAGCGGGATCTCCCAACAGCACATAGTGAATCTTGTTGAGCGTCATATCAGTTTCACCCTCATTCGGGGTTACCAGTTCATTCTTGGCTAAACGTAGCGCATCACCCAGTGTATAACGGCGCCCGTTGGCGTCATTTGCCAGGACGTACTTAGAGAAACTGCGGTTAATGAGCTTGTTCAGGCTGGCATACACTGTCCTTGTTGTGGAAAGCAGGCCGATGGCACCTCCCTTACGGTTATTAATCAGATTCATGCCGAAACTCTCCACTGGGGAATCAAACGGTGCGATATCGCATGATGCCGTTATCCAGAAAGGCAGGTGGGGAGTATCAAGAGCGCTCATATCGGTCTTGTTCAACACCAGTTCGTGCGACAGGACCTCGGTACTGCCATGACCTGAATAGTTCACAATGAGCGCGCCCTCTTCAAGCTGCTTCAACAGGAGTTTACGGACAGCCGGATAGCTGTTGTTGGAGGGGGTCACCTCCATACTGTAGGCATCCCAATAAATTTTTTGTACATCAACAGCTGGATACAGGCTCTCATACAGGCCGGCAATATAATCGGCATCCGCCATATGAGTGTTGTTGTCTCCGTCATCACCCAGTGCCATAATCCTGTTGCACCATGCACCCGCATTACGGCCAAGCATGTAATCCGTTATCTTATCCACGGCCGAAGCGGCTTGGGCGGCTGATATGACAGGCAGACGGCCGACACCTAAATCAACTTTCTCAGTAACGGGATTCACCCCTTCTGAGTCATCCAGCAGTCCGAAGTAGTCTTCCATGACATACGAGTCAGTATGGCTGGTCGAGTTATATGACTCATAGCAAAGCAGGTAATCATCAGGATTCATGGCCGACCAGTCCGGCACATGCATACGGTTATCCCATGCGCCTCCACCCATAAGCAGCAGATAACGTGGTGACACGCCGTTGACGCCCCTGTCATAAAGCATCTTCATGAAACGGCGCAAAGCGGTGGCATCGGGTGTACCCGACGAAAACTCGTTATATACCATATCTGCCCTTACTACCGCAACCTTAAGACTGTCAATATTTCTGTGGAGAGCAGCCAGACGCTCAGCCTGAGCCATAAGTCTGCCGGAAGCCGGGACTACAATCACCATATCCACAGAATCCATTCCGTGCAGGTTCTGGTTCCGGACTTCACCAACTGCCTCCGGCTCCGGGAAACCGCCTTTGGGATTGACAGCCACAAGCATATCGGACTCGCTGTAATCAGCACCAAGTGTAACAGTATTGCCGTCATTCCATACAGATGGGACTATATATGCCGAACCGTCCCCCTTAAGACACCATACCGCGACATCGGCATTTGAATCCTTAATGATGAAACTTATTCCGGAAGCATCGGCTTTAGTCCTGAAAACGGTCGAAGACCCGTACAAGGCAAGTTCACGGTCATAGTTAAGGCGGATATAATCCAGATGTGCATCGGTTCCGGCTGGAGCGGCATGGACAATCCTTACCTGAGTCTCATCCCTGAAAGAACCTTTGCTGAGAATCCTGCCCTCCTTTACGATAGCTACCTCCTGGCTTTTGTTGGTTCCGATATGAATACTTCCGGACTCTGTTCCGTTGATGTAAACCGTGAGTCTGGACATTTCATCGGATGATGCCGAAAAAGCGATATCCATCATCACGCTGTCCGCATCTATCCCCGGAATGCTGAAGTTGTATGTATGTCCGCTTCCCGATGAGTAGTTATACCTTTCAAACAGACGCCGGCCGGACCTGTACCAGCTGAATTCATCCGGATCATAAACATGGAAATCCGGATAACTGTCTACCGGGATGCCCGGAACAGTATCGGTCTGCAAAGTATCAAACCCAACCTTAAGACCATCCGTCCGGTCTGTAAGGAAATAGTATCCGTAGTCAGAATAAGTGTTCACGTTATGGACAAAGCCCTTGTCCGTACGTTCCCATTCAACAGGTCCGTTGGCATAGAACAACAGGTCGTTACCCTCACGCCAGAGAGCCTGTTCCGGAAGGTCGTCAACAAGATCCTGCAACCCGGTTTCGGGCAGGACCGAACCACCATAACCAAACAGGCGGACCATCGATGGATCATTGAATCCCATGGAGCGCAACGACTTGGCTGTCAGTTTGTGAACACCTGATTCGGATACCCTTATCTTGACCCACTTGCCGCTTGACAGTATGGAATTACGGGTATAGACCGAATCGGCCGGTAAAGCCGCCGGGTGCCTGATGTCGCTTGGAACTGCCTTGATGACAGACTTGTATGAGTTTATGGCATAAACAATGCCGTCTCTCCTTATCAAAGGCATAAAACCGGCATTGAAGGTGGCACTGCCACGGCTCACTCCCACCGATGTGTGTATTTCCGGCCATTCCGGAACATCATCCTGTCCTATACCCCATCTGTCCAGAGTGGACATATCAATCCTGATAAGTTCCGGATACTCGATCCCGGCACTGTAAACAGAGTCCTGCCAATTTCCATCCAACTGTACGCCGAAACTGCTCCACGGACGCACGGAATCAGTGAGAGCCAGCCTCCAGCCGGAGTCCGTCACACTTACACGCTGCGCCCGCATGCATGTGCATGCGCACAGTAACAAAGCCAGGATGGCAACCGATTTTCTCAAAACAGAGTCTATCTTACGTGAAAGTCCAAAACATTATCCCCCTCAAGGAATCCCTGCAGATGCTGACCGACACTAACCGGGCCCACTCCCACGGGAGTACCGGTAAATATCAGGTCCCCGGTCTTAAGGGTACAGAAACCGCTTACATACTCTATAATCCGCGCTACCGGAAAAATCATGTCGGCGGTATGCCCCTCCTGAACCGTATTCCCGTCTATATCCAAACGGAAATGCAAATCCTGCAGGTCACCTGCTTTTTCACCTGGAATCCAATCCCCCACCACAGCCGACTGGTCAAAACCCTTGCACAACTCCCACGGCAATCCTCTCTTGCGGAAATCATCCTGCATATCCCGTGCCGTAAAATCAATGCCCAGTGTGACCGCATCAATATACCGATGGGCGAACCTTGCACTGATGCTCTTGCCCAGACGGCTTATCCTAACCACAAGTTCCGTCTCGTAGTCTACCCTACCAAGATGGTCGGGCAGGAAAAAGGGGCGTCGGTTTCTCAGTATTGAAGAGTCTGGTTTCATGAATATAACCGGACTCTCCGGCTTTAATAACGTTTCGCCCAATTCTTTATTGTGCCTGGAATAATTCATTCCCACGCAGATGATTTTCATTCTTTGGCTTCTGATTGAGTTATGATGCAAAGATAGTATATTTGTCCCCATTATGGGAAAGAATAACAATAACGATTGGAAGGAAAGGCTTGGAGTAATGTACTCCACCAATCCGGATTTCAAATATGAGACCGATGAGGAACCCGGGCAGGAGTTACTGCCTCCACAGCAGCAGAAACTGCGTTTGCGTATAGAGAAAAACGGCCGCGGCGGTAAAACCGTTACAGTCATCAGCGGATTCATCGGCCCACAGACCGATATGGACGCGCTGGCCCGCACCCTGAAGACATTCTGCGGCTGCGGCGGATCTGCCAAGGACGGTGAAATAATCATCCAGGGTGATTTCCGTGACAAGCTCAAAGCAAAACTGATACAGTTGGGCTACACCGGAACTAAATGACAAAAAGTTCTGCCCCCTGTCAAGCTGAAAATCACTAAAAGTCAGTATTGCCTGCCTGCTGATTGCAATAGAACTTTGCACTGTCAAAAATCAAGGCAATGCAAAGATTTGTTAGAGTCCTTCCTGTACTATCAATACTGTCTGCCATACCGGTTATGGCACAGGAAAACAAACCTCAGTCACCCCTTACTGTCGGAGGTTACGGCGAGGTTGTCATAAGCAGGAATTTTTACAGCGATAATGTGTACCGATACTCAAATCCTGCCAGATATAAGGATGACCCCAGTCACGGAAGGTTTGACATACCGCATGCCGTTTTCTACATAGGTTATGATTTCGGAAGCGGATGGTCCTTTCAGAGCGAGATTGAATTCGAGCACACCGGCTCCGGAAGTGCCGTAGAAAAAGAGTTTACAGAGGCCGGAGAGTGGGAACAGGAGATCGAAAAAGGGGGAGAAGTGGCACTTGAACAGTTCTGGATACAGAAATCATTCATGCCTCAGCTAAATCTCAGGATCGGCCATATGGTAGTGCCGGTGGGTGCTCTCAACAATGCCCATGAGCCTCTTAATTTCTTTACAGTCTACAGGCCTGAAGGCGAATCCACAATAATGCCTTCCACATGGCATGACACCGGCATCAGCATTCTGGGAGACCTGGGAGATTGGAGTTATGAGTTCCAGGTGATTGCCGGACTTGACGCATTCATGTTCAACCGTGACAACTTTATTAAATACGGTGCAGCATCACCTTATGAGTTCAAGGTGGCCAACAACTACGGTTTTGCAGCCAGGATTGACAACCGTTCCATAAAGAACCTGCGTCTCAGCCTGAGCGGTTATTACGGCAACAGCATGCACAACTCGTTCCCCAACGATATGAAAGACACCCGATACAAGGATGTAAAAGGCCGCACTACAGTAGGTTGCTTTGATTTCTGTTACAAATCCAACAACCTGGTCTTACGCGGCAATGCCGACTACGGATGTGTTTCGGATGCCGTGACCATCAGTACGGTAAAGCGCAACATGACATCAAACAACGCCCCCTACAAGAAGACTCCGGTAGGAAAAGCCGCCATGACTTACGGAGCTGAGGCAGGTTACAACATTCTGGATAAGGCCGATGGAAAACTGTTCCTGTTTGGCCGGTACGAATACTATGACCCGTACATTCCCGCTGCAGACCAGCAGGATTACACATTTACCGATGTACAACGTATAGCAGCCGGAATCAACTGGCTTCCGATACCTCAGATTGCCGTCAAGGCCGAGTTCTCGGAGCGTTTCCGCGATAGCCGTTACAACAACGAGCCATCGGTTTCAATAGGTATAGCATACATGGGATTTTTTAAATAAAAACAAATAATACAAGTAAAAACAAATAATATGAAGAAGAGATTCATTTTTGGTTTGGCAGCAGTTGCAATTGCACTCACTGCCTGCGACGACTCAAAGAAAGAGGAGAATGGCTCATCATTTGAGAACGACATCAAGGCTGCAGTTGAGCAGTACGTTCCCGGAGTGGTTTACTCAACATACAATGACCTGGCTGCGGAATCGGCACAGCTTTATGAGCTTCTGGCTGCAGCTGCCGATAAGGGTGTACAAGATCTCACCCAGGTTGAAATTGACGCCATCTGCCAGAAATTCCTCCAGGCCCGCCAGTCTTGGGAGGAGTCCGAGGCATTCCTTTACGGTGCCGCTACTGATTTCGGAATTGATCCGCATATTGACACATGGCCTCTTGACGTCGAGGCTCTGGCCACAGCCCTGAGTAACGCCGAGCAGGTTGCAGCCCTGGAAGGTGAGGACGGAATAGCATACGCATCGGCCAAACTGGGTGCTGAGTTACTGGGATTCCACGGCATTGAATTCATCCTGTTCCGCGACGGACAGAACCGCACTGTAAATGCCCTGCAGGGGAATGAGGACAACGAGGCATTCAGCGGCAAGACTGTTACCGGCGCCCAGGAACTCATCTATGCAGCAGCAGTGGCAGGTGACCTGCGTGACAACTGCTATCGTCTGAGCGTATCATGGAACCCCGATGCACCCCAGGCCTGGCAGGAGCGTTGCGAGGAACTTGAGGTGCCCGTTACACTGTCCGGTTCCGGTAAGACATACGGCGAGAACATGCTTGGAGCAGCCCAGGCCGGCAGCACCTACGCCACATGGCAGGAGACAGCATCATCAATACTGGTAGCCGGTTGCTCCAACATCTGCAATGAGGTGGCCAACGTGAAGATGGGTAACGCCCACAGCGGTGAGGATGTCAACTACATAGAATCACCTTACAGCAAGAAATCATTTCAGGATTTCATAGACAACATACTGAGCATCCAGTATTCTCTCTACGGCAAGTCCGGCGCCACCGCTCCTGAAAGCAAATCTCTCATGAGCATACTGAAGAATTACAAGTATGACGGAGCCGATGTCCTGCAGAGCAGACTCAGCGAATCCGTAAATGCGCTGAAGGAGTGCCAGAAGAAGGGTGCATTCGTAGATATCTATAGCGACAATGCCGTTCAGGATGCAATGAATGTCATAAACGAACTTGATGAAGAACTTAACAAAGCCGCACAGTGGATTGTCATACAATAACTGATATGAACATAAAAGGATTAAGAACAGCCCTTGTTCTTGGGTTGACCGTTGCCGTAGGATGTACCGACGGCAATAACGGTATTAAGGAGAGCGTGAATACCCGTGAGCCCGACGCCAGATACGTGGGCCAGGCAGTAGGTAATTTCAGTGCAGCCGAGTGGTATCCGGGCGGAGAACTGGGCACCACCGACAATGTCACTGCAGGATGTTATGAGGATGAGACACCTGCTGTAACAGCCCAGGGACTCAGCATGGCATTCAACCTGGGCGAAGCCGCATTTGAGCGCAAGTACACTATCGCCACAGCCCCGTTCAAGGGACTCGGACCGGCCTATCTGCGTTCATCCTGTCTTGACTGCCATCCCGGCTACGGCCACGGCAAGCGCCAGAGTGAGTACCGCGCCACATTCGGCAACGGTTATCTGCTTGTTATCTATCATCCCGCTGACGGACAGAACAGCGACGACGGTCCATACGTAGCCGAAGTCACCGGAATGCCCCAGACCAAAGCCACCTACCCCTTCCTGCCCCCGATTGAGGAGGAGAAGATAGATATACAGTGGCTCCCCGTAACCGAGATGGAGAGCGGCCTGCCCATGATATTCCCCGACGGCGAGGAGTACAGCCTTATCTACCCCGAGGTAAACATCCCCCGGAGCGCCTTTAACACCAAGCCCACTCCCTATGAAACCGGTGCAGTGGCTTTCCGTCTGGAATCGACCATAGGAATAATAGGATCAGGCCTGCTGGATGCCATACCGCAGGACAGCATCCGTGAGCAGTATCGCCGCGAGGCCCGTTTTGTAGAACTCAACCCCGCATTCTGGGATAAGGAGACCGATGATTTTGCATCCACGGCATGGTACACCCTGGCCGACGGACAGTTTGCCGACGGTACCCCCGCACCAGCCGGCACCAAGATGGTAAAGCGTTTTACATACGCCATGACCCGTGCATCACTCCAGGATGGAGCAGGCGCCAACGCAATCTGGAACATCACCAATGTAAGCCGCAGCGACCGACCCAAACTCTACACCACAACAGCTTGGGCAACCGCCATGTCGGAGAATCCCGATGTGATAGCAGCAATCAAGGCCGATCCCACATCGCCCTATTATGCCGACGGAACCGATGAGGGCATCCGTGACGCCGTTCTGCACCTGCTTGACCCGGGAACCAACCAGTTTGACAACCAGTGGCATAACTTCACCGCCGAGATGAGCGATGAGCAGTATTACAATTTCATGGTCTGGCATCGTGGACTCTCCATCCCGCGTGCCCGCAACCTGAACCGCGAGGAGGTGCAGTTGGGCAAGGAGGTGTTCAACCGCATAGGCTGCGCCACCTGCCACCGTCCCTCATGGCAGACTACCGATGACAACCACTGGAAACCGGCAATACTTGCAGACAGGGAACTGCCCCGTTATCAGGATCAGGCCATATGGCCATACACAGACATGATACATCATCGTCTGTACATGAAAAACGGCATACACGGCAGCTGGTGCCGCACCACTCCGCTCTGGGGCCGCGGTCTGTCACTGACCAACACCGGAGCCGATGACCGCCTTCATGACTGTCGCGCACGCAACGTGACAGAGGCCATAATGTGGCACGGTTACAGCAAGAAAAGCGAAGCTTATCCGGCCACCGAAAAGTTCTACAATCTGACAAAAGAAGAGCGTGACGCAGTTGTGGAATTCATTAATTCCATATAATTTAGCAATCCCGTTCTTACAACATCATGCATGAAAAGGGAGAAACAGTTTAAATATATGTCATTCGGTACAGCAGCAGCCATCATAATCATGATGGCTGCCGCTACCGTTATTGAGAAACTGTACGGCACGGATCAGGCTTTCCGAACAGTCTATCACAGCCCTGTTTTCATAGCACTCTGGGCTGTGTCTGCCATATCGGGCATTATTTATCTGATAAAGCGCAAGACCATAAGGAAACCGGCCGTTTTCTTTCTTCACATTGCCCTTGTTCTTATTCTGGCCGGTGCCCTGGTAACTATGCTCACCGGCAAACAGGGGCGTATATATCTCAAACGCGGAGTGACTATGACCGAATGGGGTACCGATGAAGGTTTCCGTCAGCAGCTCCCTTTCAGCCTTACCCTTGAAGAGTTCAGGATTGAGTACTATGAGGGTTCCCGCGCCCCATCGGATTACAGTAGCACGGTCCTGCTTGATGATACTGAAGCCGGAGTCCATACAACCCATATAATCTCCATGAACAACATTCTCAGATATCGCGGTTACCGTTTCTATCAGTCCAGCTATGACGAGGACGGCCAGGGCAGCCTGCTCTCCGTAAGCCACGACCCATGGGGAGTAAGCCTGACATATACAGGCTATATACTGTTGCTCATCTCAATGACAGGCTTCTTCTTCCAGAGGAATTCCGGATTCCGCACCGCATTGGGGAATCTAAGGAAACAGATACCAGTCATAGTAATAATGCTGTTTGCCGGTACAGGTACCGCAAGGGCTGCCGGTACGGACTATGACCTTCCGGTTTTGCCAGACACCATATCCGCACGTTTTGACCAACTGCATATCTATTACAATGACCGTGTCGCCCCACTCCGGACTATGACACGTGACTTCAGCCTTAAGGCATACGGTAAGAACGGCTATCAGGGATACACCTCCACCCAGGTAGTAACAGGTTGGCTCTTCTGGTATGATTGGTGGAACGTGGTCCCTTTCAAACTCAAAAGCAGGGACCATGGAACCAGTGTTGAGACTGAGAAAGAGTCCATACGCATGCAGGCCGCTTCAGGGAAGGCTTTCAGGATATTTCCTCTAAGGATTGATCCACACACCGGATTAGCCGTTCAGCAGGGAGGGCAGGTTGAATGGTTCTCCCCCAACGATCCGTTACCCGAAGAACTCGATTATAACACATGGGTATTCATACGCCGGTCAATCGACCTGATGCATGACGAAATCAGGAATGAGAACTGGAATGAGGTCAGCCTGATTGTAGACAAGATCGTAAGATACCAGCATAAGGTTGCCGGTGATGTACTTCCCTCGGCAAGCCATTTCAAGGCTGAGATGCTATACAACAGCATTTCAAGACCCATGATCCCGTTCATGGCATCCATAACACTGGGAATGATACTCTTTGTGATAACCGGTATCTTGATGGGACGGGGACTCAAGACGCCGGCATGGCTCAGCACATCGCTCCTGATGATATCAATAGTGTTGCTGGCATACCTGACTCTTGTCCTGGGGCTACGCTGGTATATATCCGGCCACGCTCCATTTGCCGGCAGCTACTCGGTCATGATGCTCATGGCGTGGATAGTCTCCATTGCCATGACAGCTCTCTACCGCAGTATTCCCATCATCCAGCCCATGGGTTTCATCCTGGCCGGATTCACCATGCTGGTTGCGTCGCTTGCCAGCTCAAATCCGCAAGTGACACACCTTATGCCGGTCTTACAGTCTCCGCTTCTCAGCATCCATGTATTATGCATGATGGTCTCTTATACGCTATTCGGACTGGTGGCACTCATAGGTATCATGGGATTGCTTATGCCAGCGGATTCATCGGCCATGTTGCGTAACGTAAGCCTGGTGATACTCTATCCGGCGGTTTTTATCCTGACCACGGGAACGTTTATCGGAGCCGTTTGGGCAAATATCTCATGGGGCAACTACTGGAGTTGGGATCCTAAGGAGACATGGGCGCTCATAACCCTGCTCATATATGCCGCCATGCTTCACAGCAGCACGATGTCCGGTTTCAGCCGTCCGCGTTTCTTTCATATCTACTCTATCGGAGCCATCATAGCTGTCCTGATAACGTACTTCGGGGTCAACCTGATCCTGGGAGGTATGCACGCCTACGCCTGAAAACTGCGCATCAGGGACTGTCCATAATGTGCGGTTTTTGTACCCTTTACTAACTTTTGGGTATCACGGCGTATACTCAAAACTTGTATTTTTGCAGTCTGGATACTCAATAATAGTGACCGATGAAAACAGAATACACCCATCAGGACAAGATGAGGGATCTGATTGATGACAACAACCTTATCCTTCTGGTATTGAGTCGTTTTGGAATACACTTCGGGTTCGGCGACAGCACCATAGGCGAGGTCTGTCAGGATAATGACGTTGACTGTTCCACATTCCTCGCTGTGGCCAATCTGATAGCAGGAAAGAACTATACCGGTTATTGCGTTTCACTTCCTGCGCTGATGGATTACCTGAAGCGTGCCCATACCTATTTCAGTGATTTCATACTGCCCGGTATACGCCGCAAGCTTATCGAGGCACTCAACTGCAATGACGTTAACGATGTGGCATTCCTGATTCTGAAGTTCTATGATGACTACACCGTAGAAGTTCAGAGCCACATGAAACATGAAAATGATGTAGTATTCACTTATGTGGAGAAATTGCTGCACAACCAGCCTACAGGCCGGTTCAACATTGAGAAGTATTCCGTATCTCATGATAACGGATCACAGAAACTCAAGGAGTTGAAGGATATTGTCATTCGCCATTACCGGCAGCCCAACAATGACCAGCTGAACTCTGCACTATACGATATAATAAACTGTGAAAATGACCTTATATCACACAGTGAAATAGAAGAGCGCCTGTTGGTTCCTGCCGTAAAGAAACTCGAAAAGTCTGTTATGACAGACTGTCAACCTGCCCTTAACAGGACACAGGAATACTCTACAGGCTCGATGGCCATTCTTAGCGACCGTGAGAAAGATATAATAAGCTGCGTTGCCCGCGGCATGTCAAATAAAGAGATAGCCGATAAACTGTTCCTGTCCATACATACAGTAACTACACACCGCCGCAACATCACTGCAAAGCTTCAGATTCATTCTCCTGCCGGCCTGACCATCTATGCCATCATGAATAATCTGGTGGATATATCAGACATAAAGCTGCAATAAACAAGAGAGGCTCCCTATTAAGGAAGCCTCTCTTGCATTTTATCGAAATCTAAATTATTCAGACTTCAGGGTGAATCTGCGGAAGGCAGTCACAGTGAGGTCCTTGTCCAGAGCCTTAAGATACTCGGCAACGGTCTTCTTCTCGTCAACGATGTACTTCTGGTTCAGGAGGCAGCTCTCATCGTAGAACTTTTTCATTCTACCCTCAGCAATGCGCTCAATCATATTCTCGGGCTTGCCCTCCTCGCGAGCCTTGTCGGCAGCGATCTCCTTCTCACGTGCCACGATGTCGGCGGGAACCTCCTCGGGCTTAACGGCGATAGGATTCTGAGCGGCAACCTGCAGGGCGATCTCATGAACATACTCCTTGTCCGATACCTCCTTGTTGAAGGCAACCAGGCAGCAGAGGAAGTTCTTACCCTGGTGGTTGTAAGAAGCTATCTCGGGAGCCTCAAGGTAGTTGTAACCGTCCAGCTCGAGCTTCTCACCTACGATACCTGTGCGCTCCAGAACGATATCGGCTACGGTCTTGCCGTCAAAAGGCAGAGCCTTAACCTCATCAAGTGACTTGGCCTTTGCAGCAACAGCGGCATCCAGGATGCTCTGGGTAAGAGCAATGAAATCCTTGTTGTTGGCCACAAAGTCGGTCTCGCACTTAAGGGCGATGATAGCACCGAAGTTACCGTCAACCTTAACAAGTACGCAACCCTCGGAAGCCTCACGGTCAGAACGCTTTGCAGCAACTGCCAGACCCTTCTTGCGGATTATCTCAATAGCCTTCTCAAAATCGCCTTCAGCCTCAGTCAGGGCCTTCTTGCAATCTGACATACCGGCACCGGTCTTGGTGCGCAGGGCTTTAATATCATCAAGTGTTACAGCCATTTTTTTAATCTTTAAAGGTTAATAAAATCAAGCCTCAGCCTCACCTTCTGCCTTGGGAGCGGCAGCCTTGCGGGTGCGCTTGGGTTTGGCGGGT
>CAJOLR010000026.1:28754-32030 GCA_905235565.1 uncultured Bacteroidaceae bacterium
GGGAGCCTCGGCAGCAGCGGGAGCCTCGGCAGCAGCGGGAGCCTCCTGAGCAGCGGGAGCTTCCTGAGCAGCGGGAGCCTCATCAAGAGTCTCATCCTTCCTGGCTACCTTGCGGATGCGCTCGCGGCGGGGCTTATCAGCCTTCTCATCGTCACCCTCCTGTGCAGCCTCATCACCCTTCTCAGCCTTACGCTCGGCAAGACCCTCGGCGATAGCATCGCAGCAAGCGGTCAGGATAGCGTCAACTGACTTGGTAGCGTCATCGTTTGCGGGGATAACGTAGTCGATGTTTGAAGGATCGCTGTTGGTATCAACGATAGCGAATACGGGGATTCCCAGACGGTTGGCCTCACGTACGGCGATGTTCTCCTTGAGAACGTCAATTACGAACAGAGCGGCCGGCAGACGTGACAGGTCGGCGATAGAACCAAGGTTCTTCTCCAGCTTGGCGCGCTGACGTGTGATCTGGAGGATCTCACGCTTTGAAAGGTTTGAATATGTTCCGTCCTGAGTCAGCTTGTCGATAGTGGCCATCTTCTTCACAGCCTTGCGGATTGTGGGGAAGTTTGTGAGCATACCACCGGGCCAGCGCTCAATAACGTAAGGCATACCTACTGCAGATACCTTCTGGGCAACAAGCTCCTTGAGCTGTTTCTTGGTGCCTACAAAGAGTATCTTCTTGCCGTCGCGGGCCATACGTTTGAGAACCTCGGCAGCCTGATCGATAGCGGCTACAGTCTGGTTAAGGTCGATGATATGAATGCCATTGCGCTCCATGAAGATATAAGGAGCCATAGCGGGATTCCATTTGCGGCGCAGGTGGCCGAAGTGGCAGCCAGCTTGGAGAAGCTGTTCAAAATTTGTTCTTGACATAATAGTTTGTTAGTTTGTTTACATTCTTTTTTAACAACCGTCGGGTAGCTGTCACTTCAGGCGGCAGATCCCGACAGTTTAGATACTAAACACAGATTTCCAGAGGCCCTAAAGAATTGAGAATTGAGAATTAAATAATTGACAATGGACAATTGGCAGGCTTGGAATATATCCAGAGCTTAACGCTTGCTGAACTGGAATCTGCGACGTGCCTTGGGCTGACCGGGCTTCTTACGCTCAACAGAGCGGGCATCACGGGTCAGGAAGCCTTCTGAACGAAGGGCCTTCTTATCCTCAGGATTGATCTTAACAAGAGCGCGGGCAATTGCCAGACGCAGGGCATTGGCCTGGCCATTATAACCGCCACCGTCCAGGTTCACCTTGATATCGTACTTCTCGGCCACATCAAGCTTCTTGAGGGGCTGGAGAACTACGTACTGGAGCAGTGATGACGGGAAATAGACTGCAAGGTCTCTCTTGTTGATGGTAATCTTACCTGTTCCTTCTGAAACGAAGACACGTGCTACGGCGCTTTTTCTACGGCCTATTGCATTGATTACTTCCATTCTATTTCAAATTAACTAAGTGAATTGATATCTACTGCCTTGGGCTGCTGTGCCTCATGCTTGTGCTCTGTACCTGCATAAACATAAAGGTTGTCCAGAAGCTTGTCACCAAGCTTGGTCTTGGGGAGCATACCCTTAACAACTTTCTTCATAAGTCTCTCAGCGCCGTTGGGCTTAGCCATCAGCTGTGCAGGTGTCATCTCACGCTGACCGCCGGGATAACCGGTGTAACGCAGATAAACCCTGTCAGTCCATTTCTTGCCGGTCAGGACAACCTTATCGGCATTGAGAACGATGACATTGTCGCCGCAATCAACATGCGGAGTGAAATTTGGCTTGTACTTACCGCGTAGCAGCTTGGCAACCTTCACGGCGAAGCGGCCCAGAACCTGATCCTTGGCATCCACCACGACCCATTCCTTATTAACGGTAGCCTTGTTGGCCGAAACAGTCTTGTAACTTAAAGTATCCATTCTAAACTTTAAATCAATAATTAAACATTTTCATTACTCTACGCAACCTCTCCGTCATCCCGACGTCATGGAGACTCCCTGAACGCTTGTTTCCCGCGGTTACGCTATACCGCCGGACCCGTACTCGGGGGTTTAACACGCTAATAACTAACCCTTTATGCAAGGGTCGATAATAATCGGCTCGCAAAATTACACTTTTTCAGTGAAATAGCAGCACAAAACGTTGATTTTTTCTTGTTTTAATACATATGGACAATTTATCCCCATGTAACTCCCGACACAAAAAAGACTGACCGTACAGGAGTACAATTTGCACCCACCCCTTTAAATATTAACCACAAACGTACTTGATTATCTGGGACCAAACACCTACATTTGAAGAAAAAAGAATATGGAACAGCCCAAGATAGAGAGAATGCTTCAATTCATCACACTGTTAGCCGGCAAACGCGGTTATACAGTGGACGAGATAGCCCAAAGGTTGGAAATTTCACGCAGAAGCGTATTCAGATATATATATACATTCAAGGAAGCCCGGTTTGTATTCGGCTTTAAAGATGGTCGTTACAGGTTGGTAACCAATGATGGCCCAATGAAAGAATTGGCAAATACAATATGGTTCAGTGATGAGGAAGCATACGTAATCAAGACTCTGATAGATGAGCTGGACAACACCAACAGCATGAAAGCCAGCCTGATGCATAAACTTGCTGCAATTTCAGACATGACCAATCTTGGAGACTACACCTGCAACAAAACATATTCCTTAAATATAAGCAGACTGGCCGAAGCTATGAAAGAGAACAAGAAAATAATACTCAAGAAATACTCATCGGCCCACTCTAATGACACGCGCGACTACATTGTAGAGCCATTTGAGTTTACCAGCAATTCTATTGATGTCTGGGCATTTGACACTGAAGACCGCAAGAACAAGAGATTTAAAATATCCAGGATCAATGAAGTCCAGGTTCTGGACTCCGATTGGGAGTTCTCCGCCAAACACAAAGCCGGATTGATGGATGATTTCCGCACACATGGCGATGGCTGTTATCACATAAAACTGCAAATGGACAGGATGGCAAAAGACCTCCTGAGTGAGGAATACCCATTATCAGAAAAACATATCTCCGATATAGATGGCAGCCACTGGATATATGAAGCCGATGTCTATAAACTGGAAGGCGTAGGGCGGTTTATCATGGGGTTATACCAGCACATTACCATTTTGGATGGCAAGGAATTACAGGAGTACATTTTTTCATTGGCCGTGAATTCTAATTTAAAGTGCAACTTTTTCAAAGTCAAAGTTAAACATAGTTTTGCAATATTCCAACGGCGTCTTGTAACCTAATGATTTTCTT
>CAJOLR010000027.1 GCA_905235565.1 uncultured Bacteroidaceae bacterium
TCTGGATGTGGCGAAGGCGAATATGGCGTATGTGAAGCAGCGCAAGCACAGCCGGTCTCAGACCCGGAAGCTGACCCGCAGATTGCTTGACTTGCTGGGAAAGATATTGGGAGAAATCCGTAAGATGGAGCGCGAATATCCCGACGCCAACTTGTTGACAGAAAGGGAGAAGAAGCTTATTGGCACAATCACCAAGGCGTATCGCCAGCAGAAAAACCACTTCGAGAGTGATGACCCTCGGGAGAGCATTCCGGACAGGATTGTGAGCGTGTCAAAGCCGTATGTTCGTCCGACGGAAATCCTGTACATCTTCTTCGGCATCCACACGGTGAATGTGGTCCACCTGGCAGAGCGGCTGCTGGAGCAAGAGCAACAAGCGAAAGAGGCGCAAGCGGCGTAAGCCGGGTGACGCAAATAATCCTGAGGGAGGTTCTCGAACAAGAACTTCTTCAGACGTAGAAAATAGACGCAAAATCCGGGCGTTGAAGCCCGGATGAAGTACCAAAACTTATAGAAACAGGTATAACGACGAGTAGGAAACGGTCCAGAACAAGGGAACAGTCGCCGCTCTGCTCAAATTGAAAACATTAAACGACAATCCCTATCTTATCGTCAACATCCCAATTGTTGCACTTTGAAATAGAATTCAGCCATTTTATTGCAATCATGGTCTGCAACGGTAAATAAATACGGACTGGATACTGATCGGGCCCGCCTTATAAGGCTGTTCTTTCAGCCGGTGCTGATTCTCTGGGCTCTCTGGTCAACCGGCAGATGGCAGACCATCATGCTCTGGTTTAAACCAAAGAAGTAGCTCAATAGGATCAGTTCCCTGTGCCACCTACAGGGATTTGTTGATGGTGGAGATGTAGTCCAGCACATCGTCGCGGCCGGAGCGGTCCAGCGATGAGGTGATGAAGTGGGGGGGTAGTTCCTCCCACTGCTCTTGTAGCGTGTCCAGGAAACGTTTTACGTTCTCCGTGAGGCGGCCGCGTCCCAGCTTGTCGGCCTTGGTGAAGATGATACCAAAGGGTACGGCGTTCTCGCCCAGCCATTCTATGAACTCCAGGTCTATTTTCTGGGGCTCCAGACGGCTGTCTATGAGCACAAAGAGCGATGTCAGCTGCGGGCGTTCCAGGATGTAGTCATTGATGATGCGGGTGAGCTGATCCTGCTGGCTCTTGCCGCGCTTGGCATAGCCGTAGCCGGGCAGATCCACCAGATACCAGTTCTTATTGATAAGGAAATGGTTGATAAGGAGTGTCTTACCGGGTGTGGCCGATGTCATGGCCAAGCCTTTACGGCCTGTCAGCATGTTGATGAGGCTGGATTTGCCCACGTTTGAGCGGCCTATGAATGCGTACTCAGGCATATTGTGCTGCGGACATTTGTTTACGTCCGTGTTGCTGATTATGAATTCGGCGCTCTTAATCTCCATTTGTGTGGGTTTTATGGTGCAAAAGTACGAATTTTTGTCCGAATCCGTTAATTTTGCAGTGTTATGAACAAGGAGTATCCGTCGGCAGCATTGGAAAGGGCAGTGGGTGAGTTTTCAAAACTCCCCGGAATAGGCCGTAAGACCGCATTGCGTCTGGTGCTGCACATGCTTTCCAAACCGGATGAGGAGGTAAGTACCTTTGGCCGGGTTTTCTCAACTCTCAAGCAGGATATCCGCTACTGCAATGTATGCCATAACATATCGGACACCGATACCTGCGCCATCTGCGCCAATCCCAAACGTGACGCATCTACACTTTGTGTGGTTGAGAATGTGCAGGATGTGTTGGCCATTGAGAGCACCATGCAGTATAACGGACTGTATCATGTGCTGGGCGGAATAATCTCTCCTATGGACGGCATCGGGCCGCAGGACCTGCAGATAGCAAGTCTTGTGGAGCGTGTGCAGGCGGGCGGTATAAATGAGGTGATACTGGCACTCAGCCCCACTATGGAGGGCGATACCACCAACTTTTTCATATCACGTAAGTTGCAGCCGTTAGGTGTAAAACTGAGCGTGATAGCCCGTGGCGTGGCGGTAGGAAACAATCTGGAGTATGCCGATGAGGTATCGTTGGGCCGTTCCATTGTGGACCGTACTCCGTTTAAATAGTTGATAGATATGAATATAAAGAAGATGACAGTAAAACTGATGGTGATGTGGATCTCCATCTACGTGGTGGCCGGAATTACCGCATTGCTGTTTGAACTGGGTCCATTGAAGGGTATAGTTGTAACCGATGCCAAGACCGCATATATACTCCAGGTGATAGGTGTGCTGGCATCATTGGCACTCATACCGCTTGCCCTGCGCGGGTTCAAGAAGATGGTTGACCGTCTGGACGAGAAAGAATACCCCGAGGAGAAGATAGAAAAGATTTATATGACATGCTCCATGCTACGGATTGAGGCATTCTTCCTGGTGATAGAGTTCGGAGTCATTCTCTATTATATGCTAGGTGATACCATCGGCCTTTACATTGCAGCCATCGGAGCCATTTGCTCCATGTTTGCAATTCCCACTAAGGCTGGGATTGAGCACGAGACAGGTTTCTACGATTGATTTATGCCCCCGGTAAGCGTCATTATAGTCAGCTATAAGGTAAGGTACTACATCGAGCAGTGCCTCAACTCAGTTCTGCGATCAGTTCCCGACGCGCAGATACTGGTGGTTGACAACAAGTCCGATGACGGGTCGGTGGAATATCTGCGCGATAAGTTTCCGCAGGCCGAGATAATTGCCAATGATTACAACGCAGGTTTCGGAAAGGCAAATAATATTGCCCTGGCCAAGGCTACCGGGCGTTATGTACTGTTTCTTAATCCGGATACCGTGGTGGCGGAACGCACCATTTCAGAATGCGTGGAATATATGGATGCGCATCCTGAGGTCGGGGCGGTAGGTGTCAGGATGCAGTACGGCAACGGCCGTTTCGCCCTGGAGTCACGCCGTTCATTGCCCACGCCATCGGTCTCATTCTGGCATATGATAGGACTTGGCAAACTGTTTCCCAAGTCCAGACTGTTTGCCAGATATCACTGCACATACCTTGACAAGGAGAGTGAGTGTGCTATTGAAGTGGTATCGGGCGCATATATGTTTGTACGTAAGGAGGTTCTGGATAAGGTGGGCGGATTTGACGAGGATTTCTTTATGTACGGCGAGGATATTGACCTGTCTTACCGCATTCTGCAGGCCGGATATCAGAACCGCTATCTGCCTCTGCCTATTGTACACTACAAAGGTGAGAGTACGGTCAAGACGTCATACCGGTACGCCAAGGTGTTCTATGATGCAATGCTGATATTCTTCAACAAGCACTTTAAGCGTTACAGTCATCTTTTTGCTTTGCTGGTAAGAGTTGTGGTGGGTTGCAGGAAAATAGGTACTTTTATTGGACAGAACATTCATGCACACAGTCGCAGGCTGGCCGATTTCACGGAGAACTGCCTATATGTGGGCCGAAAGGATACTTTTGCCGATGTGGAGCGTATGATATCGGACAGTACATATCTGCGCAATCCGCAGTTTGTGGAGGGGGCCGATGATGCCGGCTCAGCACTTGAGGGACGAATTGATAATGGTGTAAAAGCTGTTATCTTTGACACTGACGCTTTCTCTTACGATGCCATCCTGTACTGGATGTACAGCAGGGCTCAGGAGGGCAGGCGATATACAATGGGACTATATTCGGCCGGAACCGGCCATCTGATAACTGAGGATGAAGTGATATGACAGAGAAAGATATCTTATCGGACGGAAAATACCGTTTGCGTGCACCTGAACCTGAAGATCTGGATGTACTGTTTGGAATGGAGAACGATACCGCGCTCTGGATGGCATCGGGCAATGCCGTACCTTATTCCAGATATCAGATCAAGAAGTATATTCTTATGTCTTCGCATGATTATTATACTGACCGGCAGATCAGGTTTATGATTGTGCGTGTAAGCGACAGTGTAGTTGTGGGCAGTATAGACCTGACCGATATCGACCCTTACAACGGGCGTGCTGAGATAGGAATTGCGCTGCTGTCCGAGCATAGAGGGCAGGGTATTGCATCGGCCGCAATCAAACTTATGTCTGATTATGCCAAGAAAGTCCTGCGCCTGAGTCAGCTGTTCTGTCATGTGCCGGCCGACAATAAACCAAGCATTAAACTGTTCACCAGTAATGGGTTTGCTAAAACGGGACGTCTCAAAGAGTGGCTCGTAAAAGATGACGGTCATACCGATGTTCTGATAATGCAGAAAATTTTTTGAAAAAAATGTGTCCTGACGCTTGTAGGTATCAAAAATGTACGTACCTTTGTCACCGCAAAACAGCGAGGTGTGTTAGTTCAGCTGGTTAGAATGCCGCCCTGTCACGGCGGAGGTCATGGGTTCGAGTCCCATACACACCGCAAAAAGATGCCCTGCAAGCCTTGTAGGGCATCTTGCTTTTAAAAGGTTGCGCATCAGGGACTGTCCATGATGCGAAAATGCTTTGCTTTCAAAAAAAATATTATATTTGCAGTGAAGGATTTTAGTTCTTGTTTGTCAAATTACAGAATACGGATAGATGTTGAATGATTTGCTGGAGAAACTTAAGGACAGGCCGATTTTGAGCATAATACTCTGCGTGTTGCTGTCCGAGATTATTCAACTGATTGTTGTGCTGTTCTCAGACAACGATCCGAAGTTTCACTATGGTATAGCTGTAATTGCCCTGCTGGCATTGTTTGCCACTCCAGTATTCCTGAGTGCCAATAAAAGGAGTGAGGAGAGTAATGATGAATCAGAAGAAAAGGAAATCAAGACCGATGATGACGGCCTGTCCGACCGCCTGTCTTGAACGTCCGGTTTGGCTGTCACTTCGGTCCGGTCTTCATAAACCGGCATATCGGGTGTAGCCATTGCTTAATCAGAATTTCTCAGAAAGGTCAATCTTGTAGAAAAAAAAGAATACATTTGCAGTCGGAAATAAGTATTTGTATGAAGAAGACCGTAACATTTGGTGAAGTTATGCTCCGTCTGGCAACGCCGGGATATGAGCGTTTCGGACAGGGCAATATGCTCAGTGCAACATATGGCGGCGGTGAGGCCAATGTGGCCGTATCGCTTGCAAACTATGGACTCCCGGTCAGTTTTGTGACCAGGGTTCCTGATAACGATATAGCTGCAGCATGCCTCCGTGAACTGCGCGGATTCGGTGTGGATGTCAGTGATGTGGTTAAGGGCGGCGACCGTCTTGGAATCTACTTCCTTGAGACAGGTGCAGTGAGCCGTGGCAGCAAGGTTATATATGACCGTGCAGGTTCGTCGGTGGCCCAGATTGAGCCCGGCATGATAGATTGGGATAAGGTACTTGAGGATGCAGGATGGTTCCACTGGACCGGTATTACACCTGCCATATCCCAAGGAGCCGCCAAGGTTTGCCTGGAGGCCCTGAAAAAATGCAATGAGAATGGCATCACCGTATCATGTGACCTCAATTACCGCAAGAACCTTTGGAAGTGGGGCAAGAAAGCCATAGAGGTGATGCCGGACCTGGTAGCATGCACCGACATCGTGCTTGGCAATGAGGAGGATGCCCAGATGGCTCTCGGTATCAAGCCCGAAGGAGTCGATGTATCCAAGGGTGAAGTCAGTGCCGATGCCTACCTGTCAGTATCACAGCAGATCATGGCCAGGTTCCCGCGCTGCAAGAAGGTTATCACTACGCTGCGTACATCGATCAATGCCAACCATAACAAGTGGGCCGGTGTCCTGTATGACGGCAAGACGCTGTTCAAGTCAAGACAGTATGACATTACCCATATAGTTGACCGCGTAGGTGGCGGCGACTCATTCATGGGCGGCCTGATTTACGGACTGCGTGTGTATGAGGATGACCAGAAGGCACTGGATTTTGCAGTTGCCGCATCATGCCTCAAGCACACCATCTATGGTGATTATAACCGGGTTACAGTAACTGAAGTAGAGAAACTCATGGGTGGCGATGCCTCAGGCCGCGTAGCCCGCTAAATAAACACCGATTTATGAGCAGATTCAAGAGATTACAGGTGCTGAACACATTTGTCGGCACGGGAATTGTTCCGCTGTTCTACAACAAGGATGCAGAGCTTGTCAAGAACGTTGTAAAGGCTTGCTATAATGGCGGTGCCCGTGTATTTGAGTTTACCAACCGTGGAGACTATGCCCATGAGGTATTTGCCGAGGTAAACAAATGGTGCGCTACTGAGTGCCCGGAGATGATTATGGGCGTTGGTTCGGTAAGCGATCCTGCAACTGCAGCCCTATACATTCAGCTTGGCGCGGGTTTCATAGTATCTCCAAGCCTTAATCCGGACATGGCCAAGATCTGCAATCGCCGCAAGATTGCCTGGATACCCGGTTGCGGTACTCTGACGGAGATCAATCTGGCCGAAGAGCTGGGTTGTGAGATAGTAAAGATATTCCCGGGAACAGAGGTGGGCGGCCCTTCATTCGTAAAGGCTGTCAAGGGACCGTGTCCATGGACCGAAATAATGCCGTCGGGTGGTGTGTCTCCTGATCCTGCCAGCCTGGAGGCTTGGTTCAAGGCCGGTGTGGCTTGCGTTGGCCTGGGTTCTCAGCTCACTCCGAAGGATGTGATTGCAAACGGTGACTTCAAGTTCATTGAAACAAAAGTCCGCGAGTGCATTGAGTTTGTAAGGAATAGGTAAAAAACCTTTCACCTCAGCTCAAGACCAAATACTGATTCCAGCTCAGCCAGGGCTGGATTCTCTTTTTTCATCTTTGAATAACGCTCCTCACGAGTCAACAGATGCTCCACGTTACGTGTCTGGTCCACAATTATATCGACACTGATGGAGGGGTTGCTGAATTGTCCCCTTATATAGTCCAGTATGCGGTCCTTGGCCAGATTTATCTCCTGGGCCATCATGGGGTTTCCAGCCGTTACGGTGAATAGCGTATCGGTCTTGACGGTGGGATGGCAGTTGATCATACGGTTCTTCAGTGGGGTGTCCTGCTTGGGCAGTGTAGCAGCAAAATTACTCCAGCAGTCCTCCAGGCGGGCCTGATCAAGCGGTTTGGCAGGATGCTGACCGGTATCTGCAGCCTGTACGGTATGATGCCCGTCAGGCAGGTCAGGACGACCTGCAAGCCTGTTCCCATAAATAGATGTGAATATACTGTCTCCCTTGAACGAGGGTATGGCATTCTTACGCGCAGGCTGGGGTGTCTGAACCTGAGCCGGCTGGGCAATGACCGGCTTGACGGTGGCCTTTGGCGCTGCCGTTGCCGGAGCTGCCTGTCTGGCAGCTGTCTTTTTGAAAATGGGGTGTAGTCTTGTGGGCTTGCGCCCACTGCCTTCATCATCCTCATCGGCCTGTGCTACCCTTATCAGGGTTAGCTCCACAAGCAGTCTCTTGTTCTTGCTGACCCGGTAGTTCAGGTCGCAGTCATTGCAGATCTTAAGTGCACGGAACAGGAACTTGGGCTGGCATTTGGCAGCCTGTGCCTTGTAACGCTCCCGCATCTCGTCACTTACTTCCAGTAGGGGCAGGGTGCATGCGTCCTTGCTGACCAGCAGGTTACGCAGGTGCAACATCAGGCCGCTTATCAGATGGCTGCCGTCAAAGCCCTTTGACAGAATGTCGCTCAGAAGCATCAGTGATTCCGGGATGCGCTTTTCCAGGAACATATCGGTAAACCTGAAATAATAGTCATAGTCAATTACATTCAGGTTCTCAATGGTTTTCTGATAAGTCACATTGCCAGCGGTAAAGCTTACCACCTGATCAAAGATGGAGAGCGCATCTCTCATGCCGCCGTCGGATTTCTCTGCAATTACAGCCAATGCCTCCTGTTCGGCCTTGACGCCCTCTTTCTGCGCCACAGACTTAAGGTGTTCTACTATGTCTTTGTTGCTTATGCGGCCAAAGTCATATATCTGGCATCGGGACAGTATGGTAGGGATTATCTTATGCTTCTCTGTTGTGGCAAGTATGAATATCGCGTATTTGGGAGGCTCCTCCAGAGTCTTGAGGAATGCGTTGAAAGCAGCCTGTGACAGCATGTGGACCTCATCGATTATATACACCTTGTACTTTCCGTTCATGGGCGGTATGCGCACCTGCTCGGTGAGGTTGCGTATGTCATCTACAGAGTTGTTGCTGGCGGCATCCAGTTCAAACACGTTGTATGACCGCAGTTCCTCGTTGAAACTTTTGCATGACTCGCATTCTCCGCACGCTTCGCCGTCGGCACCGCGGTTGGTGCAGTTTATGGTCTTGGCGAATATGCGGGCGCATGTGGTCTTGCCTACGCCGCGGGGACCGCAGAACAGGTAGGTGTTGGCCAGCTTGCCGCTGCTGATGGCATTCTTGAGCGTAGTGGTCAGGGCTTTCTGGCCGACCACGCTGTCAAACGTCACAGGACGGTATTTTCGGGCTGATACGATGTAATCTTCCATAATGAACCAAATATTTTCAAAGGTACTGATTTTTCATACAAATAGCCATTCAGTTCTTTGATTTTTTGAGTTATTTTTGCACCGTGAAATGAACGATATGGACAACGGATTCTTACCAAGACTGAAGGTTTTTCTTGGCAGGCACAAGTATTGGATAGTGCTTGTGCTGTTCCTGCTTGTGCTGTTTGTGGCAAGTGACAACAGCCTGGTCAATAGGGCTGTCCAGAAACGTGAGATAAGGGCCCTTCAGGAGCAGCTGCGCAAGAGCGCTGAGCAGAAGCAGCAGAATGAACAGATCCTTAATGAGCTTAACAATGACAGTATTGTGATAGACCACATAGCCCGTGAAAGATATAACATGCACAGGGAGGATGAGGACCTGTTTCTGGAAAACTGACGTATGGACAAGAAGGAGAGCCGTCTGATAGAATCATTTACAACCGTAGGAGGGGTGTTGCTTCTTGTGGGCGCAGCCGTATACATTACAGGGTGGAGTTACGCCCCGTATTTCTATCTGGCCGGGTCGGTCATGTTTGCCAGCGGTCAGTTTTCGGACCGGTATACTGGTGATGACAAAATTATAAAGAGACTTCGTTTCCAACAGGTCCTTGGAGCGGTATTCCTGCTTCTGACTGCAGTCCTGATGTTTGCGGAACCCATACACAACCACATCCTGGCAAATGGCACCATGGCTCCAACCCTGCGATCATTCCTTCTGGACCTGACCCGCAGGAACAACTGGATCGTAACCCTTTCCATAGGTGCGGTTTTTGAACTCTATTCTTCATTCAGGCTTGACAAGATCTCTAAAGAGAATTGAAACAGAATCTAAACAGAATCTATTTCTTTTAACAACTTTTAGCGGCTTTAGAGGTGCTTTGCATTAAAGAATAATAAAACCGGAAATCATTTGTGGCGTTATTGTACATTTGTGACTTGGAAAGGATTAAGACATGCTTAGACAACGCTTTATGATGCTTATGACAATTGCGGGCCTTACGCTTGCACTGCCATCATGCACAAGTAATTATAAGATTGACGGCGTTGTTGAGACCATGGGATATGAGGGTCGTGAGCTGTCACTCGTAGAATTCCTTCCTTTCCGTATTACCAGGATAGATTCATGCATGGTCGACCGCGGCCGTTTCCAGATGAAAGGCAAGGCTGACACCACCCGGCTGGTATTTCTATGTAAGGACAACAGGCCGATAATACCGGTTTATATTGAGAAAGGACATGTCAAGATCAGTCTGCTCCCTACGGAGATGACGGTTTCCGGTACTCCTCAGAATGACCTGTTCTACAGTTTCCTCAAGAAGAAGATAGAGTTTGACAACCGTTACGAGGATATCTCTCAGAGGCGTATGTCAATGTTGCGTTCCGGTGCCGGTATGGACCGTCTCAGCATGGATGCCATACAGGACTCGCTTAAAATCATAGTCAATGAGTGTGAGGAGATGATCTGCTCATTCATGGCCGAAAACTATGGGGAACCGGCTGCCGTAGGCGTGTTCATGATGCTTAGCGCCGAGCCTTCGAATGAGATGCCCCGATACATCAGGAAGATACTTGATGCGGCCCCCGAAGATTTTCTGAGCCAGTCATTCGTAAGCGGTTATATAGACCGTATGGGTTACGACCGTAACTGATCCTGCTTATCCAGCTTATTCCTTATTGTATTGAAAACCTCTTCTGAGGTCTGAGCCATAATGGCTTTGAGCTCTGTCTCTGTGGTATCTGAAGTGCTGCGGGGCCATACAGGCTCATGGACGGTCATGTGTACCGGATGCCAGGTCACATTCCATGCATGGCGTGACATGACCTGATAGTTTCCGTCTATCGTAACCGGCAGAATAGGCAGTTTCAGCTCTTCGGAAATCAGGAAGGCGCCGCGCTTGAACTTACCCATCTGTCCGTCGGGCGTACGTGTACCTTCGGGGAAAATCACTACAGACATACCGTTCCTGAGCTTGGATTCGGCCTTGCGTATGCTCTCCATGCCACTTCCCCTTGAGCTTCGGTCAATGAAAATGCAACCTGCCATATAGCAGGCCCATCCTACGAATGGAATCCGGCTCAGTTCCTTTTTCATCATCCATTTGAACTTGATTCCGATGAAACCGTACACCAGGAATGCGTCCCAATAGCTCTGATGATTGGGTGCTATAACGTAGGACTGACCTTTGCTTATGTTCTCCAGACCGTCTACACGGACCGGAATAAGGAATATCAGGTAGAAAAGCCTGCCCCAGATCATTCCGGGCCAATATCCCCAGAAGCGGTTGTCGAATATGGATCCGACCATGGTAACCAGCGCCACCAGGATGGTGACCACAAGCATGATTGGCAGTGCAATCAATATCTGATAAATAAGGTAAAGAACTCTTATCATTGTCTGTTGAATTCTACGGGTTGTCCTTTTGTTGATATGTCGAATCTGCCGTCCATTAATGTGGCATGGCCGTTTACCCATGTGGCGCATACCTTCCAGTGGAACAGCCCGCCTTCAAACGGAGTCCAGCCACATCTGTTGGGTACATCGGCGTTTGATACGGTGTAGCCCCGGTCGGAACGTGACACCAGTGTCAGGTCGGCCTTGTAGCCCGGGCGTATGAATCCCCGGTTGCTGACACTGAACAGTATGGCTGGATTATGGCACATTAGCCTGACCACATCGGTTATCTGCATGACGCCGCGGTTGGTCAGCTCCAGCATTGCGGGCAGCGAGTAGGGAAGGACCGGCATCCCGGATGCGGCCGTTCGGCATCCGCCCTGTTTTTCGGAGAGCAGGTGAGGCGCGTGGTCAGTACCTATCACATCAATGCGTCCGTCCGTCAGTGCAAGTCGCAGGGTATCACGGTCAGCTTCTGTCTTGATGGCAGGGTTGCACTTGATGAGTGTGCCCTTAACCGCGTAATCGGCATCGCTGAACCACAGGTGAGCAGGACAGCATTCGGCCGTGAACTGCTTGTCCTGTAAAGACCCGCCTGTAAACAGGTCCAACTCACGGGCGGTTGTGAGATGCAGGATATGCAGGTGTACGCCTGTGCCTGCGGCAACGTCCAGAGCCTTTGATGTGGATGCGTAGCAGGCCTCCTCACTGCGTATCAGCGGATGGTATTTTACCGGAGGCTCACTGCCATAAAGGGTGGTGTAGCGCTCCATGTTGGCGTTGATTATGTCTGTCTCCTCACAGTGTGCGGCTACAGGTACTGGTGCGGCATTGAACAGGGCCTTGAGCGACTCGCGGTCATCCAGCAGCATACCTCCGGTGCTGGAGCCCATGAATAGCTTTACTCCACAGACCTTCTGAGGGTCAATCTTTTCAATCTGGTCCAGGTTGGTGTGGGTGGCGCCTAAGTAGAAACTGTGGTTGACCAGACAGGTCTCTGCAGCATGGCTGAACTTGTCATTCAGAGCTTGTATAGTTACCGTCTGGGGCACGCAGTTGGGCATATCGAATACCGTGGTAACGCCTCCTGCGGCTGCGGCGCGGCTCTCTGATTCCATATCGGCTTTGTGGGTAAGACCGGGATCACGGAAATGTACGTGGTCATCGATCACACCGGGCAGCAGCCACTTGCCGGCGGCATCGGTTATGATATCGGCCTGTGGGGTTTCATCGGACGTGTAGATACCAGCTATGTTCTCATTCTCAATGAGTACCGATGCTTTCTGCACCAGCCCCTCATTCACTACCATAGCATCTTTGATAAGCGTCCGGCCCATTGGTTCAGGCTATTTTCTTTTGGGGATACTTGCGGAACCAGCTGGCAATCTTAAGGCGGATTACACCGAAGAATGCCTCGCTGAATATGCCTCCGCTCATCTTTGATATTCCAAGTTCGCGGTTCACGAATATTACGGGCACCTCCTTGATCTTGAAACCGCACTTGTAGGCGGTAAATTTCATCTCAATCTGGAATGCGTAGCCCTTGAAGTGTATCTTGTCAAGCTCAATGGTCTCGAGCACCTCGCGGCGGTAGCATTTGAATCCGGCAGTGGCGTCGTGTATGGGCAGGCCTGTCACTATGTGCACGTACTTGGATGCAAAATATGACATCAGCACGCGTCCCATGGGCCAGTTGACCACATTCACGCCACTCACGTATCTGGATCCGATGGCAACATCGTAACCCTCATCGCGGCAGGCGCTCAGAAGGCGGGGCAGATCGGCCGGTGCGTGTGAGAAATCGGCATCCATCTCAAAAATGTAGTCGTAGCCGTGCTCTATGCTCCATTTGAAACCTGCTATGTAAGCCGTGCCCAAGCCCTGTTTGCCGGAGCGCTCCACAATATAGAGGCGGTCATTGAAGTCGGTCTCCATCAGGCCTTTGACAATGGCTGCGGTGCCGTCGGGCGATCCGTCATCGATAATAAGAATGTTGAAATTATCTTCCAGCGCCATCACTGCGCGGATGATGTTCTCAATGTTCTCCTTCTCGTTATAAGTTGGGATAATTACTATGCTCCGGTCAGTTTTCATAGTTTGCTCTGATATAATGCGCAAATATAATAAAAAGGTGCCAAACGGAACCGTCCCCAATGTCACCTTTTTTATATCTTTGTCAGTGCTATGACATTGGCAGATCTTAGTGGCCTTTACGGCGGGTTGGCGCAGACCAGGGCGCTGATTAAGGAACTTGCGGGAAAACGCACCGGAAACGTTTTTCTGCAGGGGCTCCGTGCGTCTTCGGCTCCGCTTTTGTTCTCAGGAGTGGCTCGGAACGGGGGTAAGCCTTGCATCCTTATCATACTTAATGACCAGGAGGAGGCCGCATATTTCTATCACGATATGGTTCAGATCATAGGTGATGAGAACGTGCTCTATTTCCCGTCGGCATTCCGCCGCGCCGCCAAGTACGGCCAGAAGGACGATGCCAGCGAGATACTGCGTACCGAGGTGCTGAGCCGCCTTACCACCGTTGAGCCTGGGGCCGATACGCTGGTGATTGTGACATCGGCCGATGCGCTTGCCGAGAAGGTGGTCTCCAAGTCCAGCCTTGAGGACAAGTCCATACGCCTGAGCGTGGGCGAGACCCTGGACCGCGAGGAACTGCAGAACCTGCTGCTGGAACTTGGTTTCAACCGCGTGGATTACGTCTATGAGCCGGGGCAGTTTGCCCTGCGCGGCAGTATTCTGGATGTGTTCTCGTTCTCATCGGAGTACCCGTTCCGCCTGGATTTCTTTGGTGATGACATAGACAGCATCCGCCAGTTCTCGGTCGATACGCAGCTCTCTACAGAGAAAAAGGACAGCGTGGTCGTAGTGCCCGATATGGATAAGATGGATGGGGCACAGGTGTCGCTCATGGATTTCCTGCCGGCCGATACCGTGCTGGCGGTCAAGGATTTGCTGCTTACGGCTGACCGCATGACCACCGTAAGCCGCGAGGTGGCCGATCAGGAGAGTCTGGCTGCCCGCATGCGTCAGGTCAACGCCGCCGCCCACGCAGGCTCTGAAGCCAATGCCAATGCCAACGTTGAGATGCCTCACTTGCTTACGGCCGAGGACTTCCTGCGCAAGACAACCGGTTTCCGCGTGGTGGAGTTCGGCAACAGACCCACCGGTGTGGCACAGGCCACAATTACATTCGATACAACGCCGCAGCCGCTGTTCCACAAGAACTTTGACCTGGTATCTCAGACGCTTACGGATTATATAGTAAAGGGTTACAGGATCTATATCCTGACCGATAACCCTAAGCAGGGTGAGCGACTGCACGATATCTTTACCGAGCGCGGTGAGAACATACAGTTTGAGGCCATCGGCAAGACTCTGCATGAGGGATTTGCCGACGGCATCCTTAAGTGCTGCTTCTTTACTGATCATCAGATATTTGACCGCTACCACAAGTATAACCTGCGCAGCGAGCGTGCCCGAAACGGAAAGGTGGCGCTTACGCTCAAGGAGCTGCAGGAGTTCCAGATTGGAGATTATGTGGTTCACATGGACCACGGCGTGGGCAAGTTCGGCGGACTGGTGCGTGTGCCGCAGGGTAACGGGTATCAGGAGAAGATAAAGATCATCTACAAGAATGACGATGTGGTGTTTGTCTCCATCCACGCTCTTCACAAGGTATCCAAGTACAAGGGCAAGGAGGGTGAGGAGCCGCATATAAACAAACTGGGCACCGGTGCCTGGGAGAACCTCAAGGAGCGCACCAAGGGCAAGATCAAGGACATTGCGCGTGACCTTATCAAACTGTACGCCAAGCGATTGGAGGAGAAGGGCTTTGCCTACAGTCCTGACTCCTACCTGCAGAATGAGCTGGAGGCCAGTTTCATGTATGAGGATACCCCCGATCAGCTCAAGGCAACCCAGGACGTTAAGCAGGATATGGAGAGCAGCCGTCCCATGGACCGCCTTATCTGCGGTGATGTGGGATTCGGCAAGACTGAGGTTGCCATCCGTGCCGCTTTCAAGGCTGTGGCCGATAACAAACAGGTGGCCGTTCTTGTGCCAACCACCATCCTGGCATTCCAGCACTATCAGACTTTCCGTGACCGTCTGAAGGAGTTCCCGTGCCGTGTGGAGTATCTGTCACGCGCCCGCAGCGCCGCTCAGACAACCGCAATCCTTGAGGACCTTAAGAACGGCAGGATAGATATAGTGATAGGTACACACAAACTCATTGGCAAGCAGGTCAAGTTCAAGGACCTGGGTATGCTCATAATTGATGAGGAGCAGAAATTCGGCGTATCGGTCAAGGAGAAACTCAAGCAGCTGCGAGCCAATGTGGATGTGCTTACCATGACCGCCACACCTATACCGCGCACCCTGCAGTTCTCGCTCATGGGCGCCCGTGACCTCTCTGTAATCCAGACCCCGCCGCCCAACCGCTATCCCATACAGACAGAACTCCATGTGTTCAGTCCCGATATCATCCGCGAGGCCGTGAACTTTGAGATGAGCCGCAACGGACAGCTCTTTATTGTGAGCAACCGCATATCGTCACTGCCGGATCTGGCAGCCATAGTGGAGCGTGAGGTGCCCGATGCCCGCGTGGCCATCGGTCATGGACAGATGGATCCCGATGAACTGGAAAAGATTCTTACCGGATTTATAAATTATGACTATGATGTGCTCATAGCCACATCCATCATTGAGAACGGAATAGACATACCCAACGCCAACACCATAATTGTAAACTCGGCCCAGAACTTTGGTCTGAGCGACCTGCACCAGATGCGTGGCAGAGTAGGGCGTTCCAACAGGAAAGCGTTCTGCTATCTGCTGGCACCGCCTCTGGCGTCTCTGTCCGATGAGTCACGCCGCCGTCTGCAGGCAATTGAGAGTTTCAGCGATCTTGGCAGCGGAATCCAGCTGGCTCTGCAGGACCTTGATATCCGTGGCGCAGGTAACCTGCTGGGTGCCGAGCAGAGCGGATTCATTGCCGATCTGGGCTACGAGACCTATCAGAAGATACTCAAGGAGGCTGTCCGCGAACTCAAGAACGATGAGTTCCAGGATCTGTTCCGTGAGCAGGAGGCCAAGGAGAAGGGTAATGCCCAGTCTGCCGGCAGCACCCCGATGGATGCCTCCCGTTATGTTGATGAATGTACAGTTGAGACAGACCTTGACTTGTGCTTCCCGGATTCATTCGTGCCCGACGGCAGCGAGCGGATCCTCCTGTACCGCGAGCTTGACAGCATGGAGCGTGAGCAGGACATACAGCGTTTCCGCGACCGTCTGCAGGACCGTTTCGGCCAGATACCCAAGCAGGCCGACGAGCTTATCCGTCTTGTCACCCTGCGCCGCATGGGCCGCGAGCTGGGCATCGAGAGAATCTACCTCAAGGCCGGCCGCATGAGCCTGTTCTTTGTGGCCAACCCCGACAGTCCATACTATGAGAGCGAGGCGTTCGGCGCTATCCTGGCCTACGCAGGCCAGAACCCTATGCTGTGCCGCCTCCGTGAGGAAGGTAGCAAACGCAGCCTCCAGGTATCGGACGTAAAGGACATAGACAGTGCCCTCGGCATCCTCCGCGCCATCCTTACTCCCTCACTCTGATTTTCTTAGGGGGATACTGCCCTTGACACTCAGATTTCCTGGAGGATTGGAGTAAACACCGGATCGCAATACATCAATAGAGCAACAGGTCACCGCAGCAGGAGCGGACCTCATCGTAGATGTCAAGACAAAGTTGCTTATTCATCCTGATTCTGGTTCCTACGGCTATAAAATCATCCAAAGTGGGGCGGCCTGTGCCGTTTACGGAGGTGGCGTGTTCGCCGTTATAGCCTACTGTGCAGAGAGTAAGGTCGTAAGCCGGTGCAAGATGCCATTTATATCTGCCAGTCTCATCACGCAGTATTATGAAACTGAAATTCTTGCAATGATCGTCCTTATTGCCGGTCAGGTAGTTGAATACCATGCGGCGGAACATCTGTTCCACATCCTTGTTTTTTTGAGTGAGATAGCCGGTAAGGGCAAGAAGGTTACTGTAATCGAGTATCGGATTAGAGATAGATACACACAAAAGTCCGCCAGCCGTTGCTGTGTGAATACGTTCACCATCAGGGCCGATGTCAAAACGGCGTGTAGCAAAATACTTGCCGTTTATGAGCTTGTAATCCGGGACTTGGATTCCACACTTGCGGGCCACTTCATTGTAATGGTGCTCCTGGAGTCCCATGTCTAATGGGTCGTAGGTGTGACGGAACTTGACAAGCCAATGTCCCTGAGCATCGCTGAATATGGCCTTGGGGCGAGCCCCCCCGCTGTTGCCGCTATTGTATAGAAGGAGTCCGGCATCGGTGTCCTGCTGTTCTCTGAGTACTTCCAGTGCTTTGGCTTGAAGCAAGTCAAAATCACAGGTTTCTGTTCCAATATGTATGTTGGCCTGAGGATGGTATGTCAATGCGCCCATTCCGCTGCTGCCTACCATACTCAGGCGGTCCAGTGATGACAGATCTGAATCGTTTACTCCCTGGCGCAAAAGCGCCTTGTGGAGCAGGTAACGTCCGTAACCGTCGGGCAGACTGTCTTCAAATATGCCAAAGTTGCCATAAAAAGGTTGTGGTTTGGCTATGAACAGTCCCTGCCGTAAGGGCAGTTCCAATGGTGATATGCTGAATCCATCGGCAAGCCAGTTCCTGTCATACTCAAATGCGCATAGTTTGTTGTCGGGGGTTAAAGAGAGAATCCCCACCGTACGGTTGTGGTATTTTACAATTAGTTTTTCCATAGTGTCATTTTATCTTGTGAGCTTTCTTCTTGCCCGTGTTACGGCGTATTTGAGTCAATTCCTCCATAGTGGAGTATTTGGGGGTCTGGAAAATATTCTTGACCTCGGATGTGTAGCCAAGAGTCATAGCGATTGCAATCAGGTTCTTGAGAGATATAAGCCCCTTTTGTTCAAACCGCACGATGTTGCTGACTGCCACTTGAGCATGTTCTGCCACTTGCTCCCGGGTAAGATTCTTCTCAATCCTTCTGTTCCTGAAATCCTGTGCCAGCTTAAGTGCAATATTATCTGCCGATTCCAGCATATAGTTGTCAAGAACTGATAATATATTATTTGTTTCTACAAAATCCATGCATATAGAGATTAAATATTATCAGTTACAAAGATATGTTATTTCATTTGACTGGCAAAATTCGGGTGTCATTATTGTTCCTGTACTGTTACTGTTAGATGTTAGTGTTTGTATTATAAACTATTATGAGCATATATCATTTGATTAATCAGGTATCGGACGTAAAGGACATAGACAGCGCCCTCGGCATCCTGCATGCCATCCTCGCTCCTGCACTCTGATTCTACCGCACTAATCGGCTCCCACACTTTGGCAAATACCAATCTTTCTTCCGATAATAAATGAAGTAAAATATTTGATATATCAAATAAAAAATGTATTTTTGCTGTAAAATATTAGATATAACTAATAAGATATGGTTGATATTTATGAATTGACAGACAATGCTATTATGGCCCGGATAGGCCTTAAGCTTAAAGAGGAACGGGTGGCAAGGAACGTATCACAGAAGGAACTCGCCAAGTCCTGCGGGCTATCCATGTTTTCCATCAGCCAGATAGAGAATGGCCACAACACATCGCTTTTAAGCCTGATAATGATATTGCGGACACTTGAGCGTCTTGATATCCTGAATGACCTGTTTGCCGAAAAGGAATTAAGCCCTGTCGCATATTCTGAGGCTATGAGGAAGATGCAGATTAAAGAAAGAAAACGTGCGTATCGTTCATATAAGATTGAAAATCCGGACAGGAAAGTTGGGGAAGATTTCAATTGGGATTAATATATCAAATAACCTAAACCAATAAGCTATGATTAACTACGCAGACATTTATCTATGGCAAAACCATGTTGCCACAGTTGCTTGGGATGAGAGAGGCCTCTCATCCAGATTTGAATATACCCAGGAGTTTGCCGAATCGGGTATAGAACTCTCTCCTTTGATGATGCCGCTCATGCCTCATCGTGTCTATAAGTTTCCGGAATTATCACATGATACTTTCATTGGACTGCCGGGCCTTTTGGCCGATGCCCTGCCTGATGCGTTCGGTAAGGCGTTGTTGGACAAATGGCTTGCACTATCGGGAAGAACTTTAGGCAATCCAATTGAAAGACTCTGCTATCAGGGTAAGCGCAGTATGGGCGCTTTGGAGTTTGTTCCTGCACAGGACAACTATCTGGAATTGAGTACAGGCTTGGAAATCAAGACTCTCATTGAAAATGCCCGTGAGGTTCTTGATGAGAAAAAGAAGCTTGATGTTAATCTGAATGTTGACACTAAGGAGGCTGTGGCAAATATCATAAGAGTAGGAACATCGGCAGGAGGCCAAAGGGCAAAGGCGGTCATAGCATATAATGAAAGTACCGGTGATATCCGCAGCGGTCAGATAGAAGCTCCGGATGGTTTCAGTCATTGGCTTATAAAACTGGATGGCGTTACAAATAATGAACTGGGTGATCCAAAACATTATGGCCGGATAGAATATGTATACTATCTAATGGCACGTGATGCAGGTATTGACATGTCTGAATGCCGTCTGATCGAGGAGAATGGGAGAGCGCATTTTATGACCAAGCGGTTTGACCGTGTCAATGGAAATGAGAAACTGCATATGCAGACATTATGTGGAATGGCGCATTATGACTATAAGATGATTCATGCCTATAGCTATGAGCAGGTATTCCAGGTAATGCGCCGCTTGCGGCTCTCATACAGTGACGCTGAGCAAATGTTCCGTAGAATGGTCTTAAATGTGGTGGGGCGAAACCAGGATGACCATACAAAGAATATATCGTTCCTTATGGACCGTCAAGGCAAGTGGTCACTTTCACCGGCATACGATATTTCATGGGCGTACAATCCTAAAGGAATGTGGACATCCAATCACCAGATGTCCATTAACAACAAGTTTGATGAAATAACAAGAGCGGATCTCCTGGCTGTAGCGCAGAACGTAAACATCAAACATGCAGATCAGATAATAGGCCAAGTGCTAGAATCAGTAAGTCATTGGCCCAGTCTTGCTAAGGAATACGGAATTCCGGATGAAATATCAAAATTTATCAACGCCACTCTCTTGCTGCATTTGTAGTTTCTTAGATTTCGCTCATCGGACCGCGATAATTACTCAAAAATCAACTATATTTAAAGCTTCGCTTTGAATATAGACTGCGCCTCGGGATAAAAAATAAACGAGTTTCTTTTTTCTCCTCTCGGCTTGTGCTAATTTAAAGCTTCGCTTGAATATAGACTGCGCCTCGGGATAAAAAATAAACGAGTTTCTTTTTTCTCCTCTCGGCTTGTGCTATATTTGCCAAAAAGATTATTAACCTTATAAATGATACGATTATGAGTAACAAGTACGAAGGAACACAGACAGAGAAGAATCTGGAGGCAGCTTTTGCCGGAGAGTCAATGGCACGTAACAAGTACACCTATTTTGCATCGAAGGCCAAGAAAGAGGGTTTTGAGCAGATAGCTGCAATCTTTGAGGAGACTGCCAACAATGAGAAAGAGCATGCCAAGCTCTGGTTCAAGGAGTTGGAGGGTATAGGCGATACCGCCCAGAACCTGGGCGCAGCCGCCGACGGTGAGAACTATGAGTGGACCGATATGTATGAGGGTTTTGCCAAGACCGCCGAGCAGGAGGGATTCCCCGTACTGGCCGCACGTTTCCGTATGGTTGCCGCTATCGAGAAACAGCATGAGGAGCGTTACCGCGCACTGCTCAAGAACGTTGAGACCGCCAAGGTATTTGAGAAATCAGAGGTCAAGGTTTGGGAATGCCGCAATTGCGGTCATATTGTTGTGGGCACCAAGGCTCCGCAGATCTGCCCGGTTTGCCAGCATCCGCAGGCTTACTTTGAGGTTCACAAGGAGAACTATTGATCAAAAATGAGGGTGACTAAAAAGTCTTAGTCATCCTCTATTTATTCGTACTCCTATCCGAGTACCTTAGTCAAATATACAATTTGGAAGGCCCTCCATAGCCTGGCTTGTTAACATATTTTTGGTGGCCAGGGTGCCGTCTGGGGTCTGGTAGATCAGATAGGCCTGGAATTCGGGATGGCGGGAGATTAGGGCTTGGGCGCTGTCCAGTCCCATTACCATCATTGATGTGGCCAGCGCGTCGGCGGTGGCGCAGTCGGGGGCAAATACTGTGGCCGACAGCAGACTATGACTTACCGGCTGGCAGGTGTGCGGGTCAATAGTGTGGGCGTATTTGCGGCCGTCCCTGACGTAGAAGTTGCGGTAGTTGCCCGATGTGGCCATGGCGATGTCGGTAATGGGTATTACGGTCTGGAGTTCGGAACTGACAGAGAGCGAGTCATCTACAGGCTTGCTGATGCCTATGTGCCAGAGCTTGCCCTTGGGATTCCGGCCGCTCAGCACAATCTCGCCGCCAATCTCAACCATAAAATCAGAGATACCCTTAGCGCGCAGCATCGATGCCACCATATCACTTCCGAACCCTTTTGCTATTGCGCTGCAGTCCAGCATTATACGCGGATCATCCTTGACAATCAGCCCGTCGGTCTCATGGATCTTACGGTATCCGGTAATCTCCAGCAGGCTGTCAATAGTGGCCTGCCGTATGTTCCCGGCATGCTTGAAACCGAATCCCCAGGCGTTCACTGCCGGTGCCACTGAAATGTCAAAAGCACCGCCTGTAAGATCCGAAATCTCCATCGCGCGGCGGAATACCTTAAGGAACAGTGTATCATCAACCCGGATGCTCTCCGATGAACCGTTTACAGCCGATATGGTAGACTCAGGATTGAACATGGAGAGCGCATTGTCCACAAACGTCAGCGTCTGCTCAATATCCTCCTGAAGGTCAGCATTATAAAGGTATGTGATATGGTAACTGGTGCCGAATACAAGTCCCTGTGCGGTGCGGTATTCAGGTCCGGCCTCACTGCGGCTGTGGGTCAGTATCAGGATGGTTCCGATTATCAGGAACGCCAGGAAAGGGTAGTGCCACTTCTTCATATCACGCTGAAAGATGTTCAACCAGTATCTTAATACCTATACCAATCAATATCATACCTCCTAATATCTCGACCGGGAAGTTGATCCGCTTGCCGGCATATGCGCCTATTATAAAACCGGCTACAGAGAAAAGGAACGAACCTGCGGCAATTATCAGTAAAGGCACAATAATACTACCCAGAGTCTCATACCCCGAAACACCGAACGATAGTCCCACAGCCAGCGCATCAATACTGGTGGCAACTGCCATTGTAATGGTGGTTGAGAACTTAGTGGGGTCAAAAGAACTCTCCTCGTTATCGGGCCTGAGACAGCTCAGTATCATCCGCCCGCCCAGGAATGCCAGCAGTCCGAACGCTATCCAGTGGTCCCAGCGCTCCAGCTGTTCGCTGAAAATACTCATGCCTGCCCATCCGATAAGCGGCATCAGGCCCTGGAACAGTCCGAACATCAACGCAGTTACAATCATGGTGCGTACCACAAGACGGCGCTGAATGAGACCGCTGGTTATGGACACCGTAAAGCAGTCCATTGCAAGTGCCACGGACAGGAGTATGAGATCAAGAATTGACATCAGGGGTGATTACTTTATCTCTTTCTCAATCTTGTAGTCGTTGCGGTTCTGAGAACTGCGGCTTACCAATTCGGCCAGGAATCCCACCAGGAACATCAGCGTTCCCATAATCATACCCGTAAGAGCCAGATAGAAATAGGGGTTGTCTGTAATGAGACGTGCCGGAACGCCATGAGCCAGGCAGACAAGCTTGTTTACGCCTATAATTATTATGGCAATAAAGCAGATTACAAACATGATGGATCCCCAAAGTCCGAAAAAGTGCATGGGCTGCTTGCCGAACCGGTTAAGGAACCATAGGCTCATAAGGTCCAGATATCCGTTCACGAACCTGTCCAGACCGAACTTGGTCTTGCCGTACTTGCGTGCCTGATGGTGTACTACCTTCTCTCCTATATTTCCGAATCCGGCGTTCTTGGCCAGGAACGGGATATAACGGTGCATCTCGCCATAGACCTCAATATTCTTGACTACCTCGCGGCGGTAGGCCTTGAGGCCGCAGTTCATGTCATGCAGTTTGAGGCCGGTTACCTTACGGGCGGTCCAGTTGTATATCTTGGAGGGTATATTCTTGCTCAGCGTGCCGTCATAACGCTTTTTCTTCCAGCCCGATACCAGGTCAAAGCCTTCCTCGCGTATCATGCGTACCATCTCGGGTACCTCTTCGGGGCTGTCCTGAAGGTCGGCATCCATAGTGACTACGATATCGCCCTGAGCCATATCGAATCCGCAGAACAGGGCGGGGGACTTGCCGTAGTTGCGGCGGAACTTGATGCCCTTCACAATCTCAGGATTGCTTGCCTTGAGCTCTTCAATTATCTTCCAGGAGCCATCGGTGCTGCCGTCATCCACAAAAATAACCTCATAGCTGAACTTACTCTGTTCCATCACGCGGCCTATCCACGCAAAGAGTTCAGGGATTGATTCCTCCTCATTGAGGAGCGGTACAATAATTGAGATATCCATATTATTTGAGTCTAATTCTTTTAGCGGTCAGAAGTCCAATAAACAGAGACAGTATGTTACCCCAAAGCAGGGAAGTCTGAATAAGCTGTTTTGCTACACCCGATGCCGGCAATGAGCAGAACCATGTGACAGACTGGCGGAAAAGCTCCATAGTGCTGTTGTACCGCTCAACCTGTGCCGGATCGGTAAAGGCCGATGTTATGGCATCAGACTGGGCCATCATCTCCTCCATGCGTGCCATCAGGCCCGATGCCAAGGCACCGTTGTCAATGAAACGGAGATACAGATATGCTACCATGCATGACAAAACCGTTGCAAACAGGAATGTCAGTATGGAGATCATCCACGATATCGGGAACGGAAAGAACGGAGCCTGGGTGGAATCGCGGAAACGGCGTATCAGGAAGAACGCAACCACAGGAATACCCACAATAAGCGGTAATGCAAGTAATGACAAAGCGGCGTGCTTTATGGCCATGACAGAGACCAGATACACCAGAATGATGTAAACTCCAAGATAAGTTCCAAGTGTCATGGACACCTGAAGCAGATTGATCTTAATTACTCTCTTACCCTCCTGTTCTTCCATATTAAGACGCAAATTTAGCGAATTCTTTGAAAAGAGGATTGCAGTTTCGGATAAAAGCAGTAATTTCGCAGCGGGTAAGTCCTGTACGGCCAGCTCCCTTCCAACCCTCCAGGGCTTGACGGCAGCAAAGGTACCTAGGTCGTAGCGGCGCGATGCAGTCAGCTTACCCATCCCATACAAGAATGGTCGCCAGACGGCGACCATTCTTCGTTTTTATACCTGTAAGGCACGGTTTTTCATTGGCCCGTCAGGATTAATAGTATGTGATTGTGCGCTCTGATGTCCAGATTCTGGGATCTATTTCGGGATGACCGATAGTTATCATTGTAGAGGTGCACTTTGTCCAGTTGCCCTTGTAGTCATACACATACTCGTAAGTGGTTTCGACGTTTTCGCTGAACTGGGCTGTGTGTGTGTCGGTTTCCTTAATCACATCGCCCTTGTCGTTATAGCTGAAGGTGATAGTCTCAATATCATAAGGAGTAGACTCACCGTCGTTGTAGTATATACTTTCCTCCTTCTCGGTCAGTAGCTTATCCTTGAAGTTCTTGTTTACGGTGCGGGTGCGCTTCAAGGTTACGAAATCGGGATTAGTCCAGCTGTAGAAACCCTCAACGTATGTATCAAACTGTCCGTTGGACTGATAGGTCATCGGGCCGATGAATTCGTGCTCGCTGGTGGTGTAGCGGGGATAGTTGCCATCGTACTCAAAGACTATATCGTCATATACCATCGGGACCTCTTGCCCCAGGCTGTCAATCATGGTAAGGGTTCCACCCGATGTGCTGATGGTCAGCGTGTCACCCTGGAACTTGTATTCCATTGTAATAGTACCTATATCATCACCTTGGAATGTGACCTTTGACAGGCCTTTGGTCAGGCCTCTCTCATAAACATGGAAGACATTGCCCGGGCCCATGGGGATAGGGTAGAACTTGTCTCCGTTGTTGTATTCCAGGGTCTGGGTTGACTGGGATATTTGCCCTTCGCCATAATCCTCCTGGCTTACTATCTTGGATACGTATCCCTGGGCATTGTAAGTATAAGAGGTCTGGCCATAACTTGTAACCGTTGAAGTAAGACGGCCGTTCTTGTCAAAATAATCTGTTAAATTGTCTTGAGCAATGCTCTTGACACCCTTAGGGGCCAACTGATAGGTAGCCCAGAAATTGGAGTCTCCACCATTCTGTCCGTTTGCATCATCCCCGTTATCGGGATCCTCACATGCTGTAAAAGATAATACGGCAGTTGCTGCCATCAAAAACAAATACTTGAATCTCATACTGTCGATTATGTAAAAGGTTGTTTAATGCACAAATATAGTTACTTTTTTTATTTTTCCCTTAAATCTCAAATTATATTATCTTTGCGGGGCATTAACCAAATTTAATAAAAGTCTTATGGTAGAATCTGAAAAAGGCAATCTGCTGAGACAGGAGGATTGGCTGGCAGTGTGGATAGGATTTATAATCATTGCAGCAGGTGCTCTGGCTGTCCTTACGGGATGGTTTGATTTTTCGGCTCTCAAGTTCAGTACATGGTCATGGGGTGAAGAGGAGGCTACAAAGGCTGTGGCTCTTGGCGCTCAGATAGGACAGTGGGCTTTCTGGCGGAAACTGATAATAACCGTACTTGTTCTGGGCACTCTCTTTACAATAGGTGTAAAACTGCAGGGTGAGAAGGTGAGCAAGTACATTCCGGCATTTCTTGCTCTCTTTATCGTAGCAATCATAGTTCGTCTGGTAAGTGCCGAGTTTACCCTTAACCGCTATCTGGAGTGGGCATTCTGGGCATTGCTCATCGGCCTGCTCATATCAAATACGGTTGGTACGCCCGATTGGCTTAAGCCCGCCGTCAGGACCGAGTATTATATCAAGACAGGTCTGGTAATCATGGGTTTCTCGGTGCTGTTCAGCAACATTGCCAAATTCGGACTGTACGGTTTGGGCATTGCGTGGATAGTAACTCCTATAGTTATCATTTTCATGTGGTGGCTGGGCACCAAGGTTCTCAAGATTGGCAACAAATCGCTCATCATCACTATGGCAGCGGCCACATCAGTGTGCGGTACAAGCGCTGCAATTGCTACCGGAGCCGCAGCCCGCGCCAGGAAGGAGGACCTGTCACTGGCCATATCCATCTCAATCATCTTTACAATCCTGATGATGGTGTTTGAGCCGATGATCATACGTGCGTGCGGCATGAACGAGCTGATGGGCGGTGCACTCATAGGCGGTACGGTGGATTCAACCGGCGCTGTGGTGCTGGCCGGTAATGCCCTTGGCGCTGAGGCCGAACAGGCAGCCGTCCTGGTCAAGTCAATCCAGAACATACTTATCGGATTCATTGCATTCTTTGTGGCAATCTTCTTCGCCACCCGCGTGGACCGCACTGCCGGCCAGAGCGTCGGAGCTGGTGAGATATGGAACCGTTTCCCCAAGTTCATCATCGGATTCTTCGTTGCCTCTCTGGTGGCATCGTTCATAATCCAGCCGCTGGCAGGCGGCACTCAGGTCAAGGCCATCAACAGCGTGCTTGACCAGTACAAGAACTGGGCATTTGTGCTGGCATTCACCAGCATTGGTCTGGATACCAACTTCAAACAGCTGGCCAGGCAGATGCATGGCGGCAAGGTGCTGTGGCTCTATATCATAGGCCAGGTATTCAACATACTCCTGACTCTGCTGGCTGTCTGGCTGCTGCTGTCCGGCGTGCTGTTCCAGGTGCCGGTACTTGACACATTCAAATAATGGCTGCAAAGCGCAGGATAATGAGGGTGATTACAATCGCAGTGATTGTAATCACCCTTGTTCTGGCCCTGTACATAATCCTGACCCGCCGGGGTGTGGTTCCGGAATATGATTTCGGGGCCGGAGCCTATTACTATGCCGATATTCCAGCCGACCAGTATCAGGAGATAGACCCTGACTGCGCATACCGGACATCGGTCCCAAAGTGGGTGTTTTATGTCCTCTTTCTGGCATGGGGATGGCTTATGTGGCGCCTATGGTGTCGTATCTCACGAGATGATTAGATAATTATCAATATTATTTGTAAGTTTGTGGTGAGAGAACAACCTAATTATTAAGATATGGATCTGATTAAGAGATTTTTTAGTTATACTGCCGTAGATACGCAGTCCGATGAGAATTCAAACACTGTTCCCAGCACAGGAAAACAGAAGAATCTGGCACGTCTGCTTAAGGATGAACTTGAGTCAATGGGACTTGAAGAGGTTTATATGGACGATATGGGTTACGTCTATGCATCACTTCCCGCCAATACGGACAAGAAGGTTCCCACCATCGGTTTTATATCACATATGGACACCAGCCCCTCCATGAGCGGCAAGGATGTCAAGCCCCGCATTGTTGAGAATTATGACGGCGGTGACATCATACTCAACAAGGAGCAGAACATTGTACTTTCACCAAGCCTGTTCCCTGAACTGCTGGCACACAAGGGCGAGGACCTTATAGTAACCGACGGCACAACCCTTCTGGGGGCCGATGACAAGGCCGGTATTGCCGAGATAATCACGGCTGTAGAGTATCTGCAGCAGCATCCTGAAATCAAGCACGGTAAGGTTCGCGTGGGATTCAATCCCGATGAGGAGATTGGCATGGGTGCCGCACACTTTGATGTGGAGCGTTTCGGCTGTGAGTTCGGATATACCGTGGATGGCGGTGAGGTAGGAGAGATGGAGTATGAGAACTTCAACGCTGCCAAGGCCGTATTCAAGATTCAGGGACTGGAGGTTCATCCGGGCTATGCCAAGGGCAAGATGGTGAACGCATCGCTCCTGGCTGCCGAGCTTATACAGATGTTCCCGGCCGATGAGACTCCCGGCACTACAGAGGGTTATGAGGGATTCTATCATATCGTAGGATTGAGCGGTGAGGTTGACCATGCTCAGGCAGTCTTCATCATCCGTGACCATGACCGCGCCAGGTTTGAGGCCCGTAAGGTGTTTGCACAGTCTGTAGCGGACAAGATGAATGCCAAATACGGTGCAGGTACCGTTGAGGCTGTGATTACTGACCAGTACTACAACATGAAGGAGCAGATAGACAAGGTTCCGTATGTGGTGGATATCGCCTGTGATGCCATGAAACTGGCGGGAGTGAATCCGGTCAAGGTTCCTATCCGTGGCGGCACGGACGGTGCCCAGCTCTCATTCAAGGGTCTGCCTTGTCCCAACCTCTTTGCCGGCGGCATGAATTTCCACGGCCGTTATGAGTGGGTTCCTGTCCAGAGCATGGAGAAGGCCATGATGACAGTGGTACGCATCATTGAACTTGTGGCCAAACGCGACTGGTAGGACTATCCGGCTGGTTTCTGGCCGCTTCGCTGCGCTCGGGCATCCATGCGCTTTACGGCCTAAAGGCCTTAAGCGTCAGGATGGAAACCTACTCGTCAAAGTCGAATTCATC
>CAJOLR010000028.1 GCA_905235565.1 uncultured Bacteroidaceae bacterium
TCCTGCAAGATAAGCATTTTCTGCAAATAAATCAAGTACTTTTTGAGTTTATTGTATTGAATATCAATTGTTTCGGACTAAAGCAGGGCCGACTATGTAGGCCCCTTAAACAGCCGCAAATATATCAATTCACGAATTGATAGGGTTTATTGCTTTGAAAGAAATTACATTCCTAAAAGTAAATTGTAACATATACGAATATATCTGAACCAAAAGCATGCATAATGATAGCGTAACAAGCGCGTTACAAAAACGTTACACAACCGCAACAAGTCATCTCTTCCTTTTAATGCGTAGAATAAATATGTATTGCAGATACAATACGTTGATATGAGACCTTGTTATATAGGCGGTATTACACCTTATTATATAGTGGAGACTACTTGAAGTAGTCATACTGCAGCACCAACTTTTGTGCAACCTCCAGCTTATCCGCCCTGATGTACTTCTCTAAAGAGGTCACACTGGTATGCCCCGTAACCTTCATGATGTCATATACTGCAACACCATCCAGATACATCAGTGTAGCACCGGTTCTTCTGGCTGTGTGGGTACAAATCAACTCGTATTTCTTATGATACTCTTTGGTCACCATTCCTCCACGGCTTGACTTAATCTCTACCACGTCATCAATCCCCGCCAACTTACCAATATCCTTGATGTGCATATTGATCTTCTGGTCACTAAGATGAGGTAGTCCCTTTGGATACTTCTCCAGGATTGCACGCACCTTGGCATTGCAGGGAATCTCCACCTGCCTTCCAGTTTTCTGCTGATGAATAGATATATATGTAATAGGTGTATCACCATTATTCACCACCTTAATGTTTTCCGGCTTCAGATTGTTATAGTCCGAAACTCTCTGTGCAGTCCATACACCAATCATAAATAGATCTCTGGCCAAATCATAACTCTTATTGTTCTCTGTCTTTGACAGGTCCACCTTCTCCATTTTTTCAACCTCCTCACGGGTCAAGTAGATAGCATCAACATCCAGAGCCTGCGCCTTAAACTCGACACTCTTGTATGCAGGATTCACCGGATACCCACGGCTATCCGCAGCCCTAAGAACACCTTTCAGTTTACGGATGAAACCACCAATAGTATTGTCGGAGTAATGAATCTCTTCCTTCTTCACCTTCGGGGCGACCTTATTCCCATCCTTATCGACAGTCTCCTTATTCTCCGGATTGATATCCTTATGAATAAGCCAGGTCATATAACGGTTGTAGCAGTCCATATCAACATCCTTAAAGTCGTATGTAATGCCCGTTTCCTCCATGAACTCCTTGAAATGGCCCAATGAGTTTGCCACACTGAACCTTGACCCTCGTACAAAAGTACGTCCGTGCGCAAGCGTAGTCCTGTTGCCCTCCTTTACATCCTTAATATACTCATCAATGAATTTGGACAGCGTCATCTGCTTCTTCCGCATCTCCTCCTCCTCCTTCTCCTGCTTATTTTTCTCCCTTTCTGCTTTCAGTTGATTTGCCTCTTCAATTGCATCAGCATGGGTAACATCATGAATAATGTCCCTCAGAGTCTTGGAATCAAGATCGTAACCAGCATTATCAATCTTCTCCCTGATTGCATCTAATTTCTTAATCTCCTTGGCAAAAATAGGATTGTCCTTCAGGAACTGAGTCTGTGAGTTCTCATTCTTGTAGGCATTGTATCGGTTCCAGTCCGCTTCATTAATCTTCAGGTCCTGAATAAACTGTCGTTGGTTAACCACCTCACGTGGAACGCCATCAATCAAACGCTTCATCCTAACCCGAACCTTAATGGTTCCATTCTTCTCAAAGCTGAATTTTGTCGGCATAACAAGGTCTCAATAAATAAAAAATGTGGTTACAGTTACTGATACACAAAGATAATAATAATCTAATCAATGTACCACTTCTGTACCACTTTTTTCAATCAACAATAACCTTCAGTGTTTTTCAATAATCAATACCAACCTAGTAATCAATCACATACCCCAACCAACCACCCATCCAAAACCAAAAATAGTGATCCTTAGCAGATTTGAACTGCTGACCTCTTGCCTGTCAAGCAAGCGCTCTAAACCAACTGAGCTAAAGGATCAGATTCTGTGTTTCGTCGCGGATTCGAACCGCGGACCTCTTGCGTGTGAAGCAAGCGCTCTGAACCGGCTGAGCTAACGAAACCTGATTTTGATCCGTTTTTTACAGCGCGGCAAAGATACTCCTTTTTTTAATATCGGCAAAAACAAATGAGTTATTCCCAATATTCAAATTCACGCACCAGCACTTCTTCGGGAAATCCGTACTGATTATAAGTACGGGCGTCCTTCCAGTTGCCGTGTTCATCCAGGTCTCCGTATTTGGTAGAGACAATATTCTCCTCTTTTTCTCCCTCCTCGTTCCAGGTGGTTATATGCTTTTCTATAATATTCTGGTTTTCATCATACATATTGGTCTCCACAGTCTTATTTCCAGCCTGCGGCTCCTTTACAGTCACCTTTACCGGATTACCTGATCTGTCTGTACGTATAACGCTTATAGTCACAACTTTACCGTCTTCGGATATAACAGATTTATGACGGCGGCCTATAGAGGTCTGCTTTACCGTCATACGGACTCTGCGTCCGTTCAGTTCCTTGCTGTATTCAAGAGTTCCTCTCTTTTCCGAAACCAGATTCATCTGAGCCAACGTTCTCCCGCCTGCCTTTGTAGTGCTGCGCTTGCATACACCGTTCTCAAAGAGGCTTTCAGTTTCAGACTGTACACGTTCAGCACTGTCCATGAGTGCCGAGCAAACCTCGTAGCCATAGACGTCATAGATAGAGACGTTGACGTACATGACATCGGTACCCTTATTGCCTGCATACCACAGTTCCGGCATCAGGTGCCAGACCGTAACCTTCTGGACACGGCCTTTCATGCCGTCAAAAGGTTTTTCCTGATAATGGTTTCCGCCGCATGAACTAAATACGGAGATGCATCCGGTCAGCAAGATCAGCAATGAACATATTATGCTCTTCCTCATATGGCTCAAATAATGTTCTGTTTTTTCATTTCAGTTACGGTTAGCTCCAGCTCATCATACCACTCCTGTCCGAAACGGCGTATCAGTGGCTCCTTCAAACACTTGTAAACGGGCAGATGCTCCCTGTGCCCTTTAATGACGGCAGCCTGGCATACATCCCAGCGGTCATAGTTCAGACCCCAATAGGGGCCCAGTTTCTTTACGCGGATGGGATACAGATGGCACGATACGGGTTTCATGAAACCCACCTTACCCTCGCGATATGCCTTCTCAATGGCGCAGTAACAGCATCCGTTCTCATCGTAACAGGTGAATACGCAGTCCTTACCGTTAACAATCTGTGTTACCAGTTCTCCCTCGGGATCGGGATACGCGATACCCTTCTCATTTATCGCCTTGATTGCATCGGCCGATAACATGGGACTGATTACGGGCAGCAGCTGCTCTATCTTCGCTATCTCATCGGGAGTAACGGGAGCGCCCGCATCACCTTCCACACAGCAGGCTCCGTGACACTTCCTGAGGTCACAGCAGAACTCCTTGGTTATCACGTCAAGTGACACTATCGTATCCTGAATCTGAAGCATTGCGCAAAATTAGTGAAATAATTGCTACCTTAGCCCCCAGATTCTGAAAGTATGATGTCTGCCGTACTGATAGTCCTTGCCGTTATTCTGGGAGTAATCGGAATAATTGGCAGCATAGTGCCGGGACTCCCCGGGCCGCCTCTTAGTTGGGCGGGCATGCTGCTTGCTTTCCTGAGCCACAAGATGGGTGGAGCCGACATGTCCATATCGTTAGTACTCATCTGGCTGGTTGTGACGATTGTTGTGACTGTGCTGGATTACATCGTGCCGGCCAGATTCACCAAGCTGGCCGGCGGCACCAAGGCCGGCAGCCAGGGGGCGCTGATAGGTATGATTATAGGAATGTTCTTTACACCAATAGGCATGATTCCGTGCAGCCTTCTGGGTGCGTTCCTGGCCGAACTCTTCCAGTCCGACAAGAGTGCATCTGAGGCTTTTAAATCATCTCTGGGCACTTTTGCAGGATTTCTGGTGGGCACAGGCATGAAACTGATGGTCACGGTTGCAATGACCTATTACATTATTTTCTGAATATGAGTTTAACTTTGCCTATCCTTGAGGATAATAATACTATAGATCATTACTTCTTAATTACATAAAAAAAATGAAAAAACAGATTCTTCTTGCAGCGGCTGTCGTGATGTCGCTCACATGTTTCGCCCAGTTCCCTGGCGGTGGTGGTTTTCCTGGTGGCGGTTTCCCCGGTGGTGGTATGCCTCCTATGGGTGGCGGCGGCGGATTCGGCGGTTTCGGAGGATTCGGCGGTCCTCAGGGCGGTGCACAGGTTGAGTGTTCCGAGAAATTCACAGACATCAACTATGCCGGCGACGACGGTCAGGTATATCACATGCTTGACATCTATCTGCCCAAGGAGGTTAAGGACAAGTATCCCGTAGTTGTACACATCTACGGCAGCGCATGGGGCAGCAACAGTTCAAAGGGTATTGCCGATCTGAATACAATAGGTCAGGCTCTTCTCAACGCAGGTTATGCAGTGGTTTGCCCTAACCACCGTTCAATTGCCGACGGCAAGTGGCCCGCTCAGGTTAACGACATCAAGGCCGTTATCCGCTTTATCCGCGCCAATGCCGCCAAGTACAAGTTCGACACCTCATTCATAGCAACCTCCGGTTTCTCATCGGGCGGTCACCTGAGTGCCGTTACCGCACTGTCAAACGGCGTGAAGGTTGCCAAGCGCGGCACTGCCGAGTATGACATCGAAGGTAATGTAGGCCCCTACACCAAGGAGTCAAGCCTGGTCAATGCATTCTGCGACTGGTCAGGCCCCACAGAACTCCTGCACATGGATTGCGGCAACGCCATGACATTCGGCGGTCCCGGCAACACCCCTGAGGAGCAGCTCATCGGCTCACTAAAGGAGGGCAACGAGGATAAGTTCATGCTGCTGAGCGCCACCGGATTCCTGGATAAGAACGATGTGGCCGGTTACATATTCCACGGCGATTCAGATCCCATTGTAGCATCATGCGTAAGCCAGTACCTCTATGACGAGATGCAGAAGGCAGGCGTTGAGAGCTACATAGTACGCGTACCCGAGGGCAGCCACGGCGGCGCCGCAATGTACACCGAGGAGAACCTGAAGAAGATGGTTGACTTCCTGAACGCGCAGCGCGCCAAATAGCACAATAGAAGCACAATAGGAACGTTTCCCTGCGTCATCCATTTCCCGCGGTTGGGGGATGACACAGGGAAACGTTCCTATTGTGCTATTGTGCTAAGGATATACCCTCATATAAAAGAGCCGAAGCAAGATTTTCCAGAGCAGGAATATCGGCCGCCTTCATACGGCTCTTGATGGTAACCATCGGCTCTACTATCTCGATATTGCTCATCGTAGAGAGCATCTCCTTCATGACACGACCTGCCGATGGAGCCCACGAACCGTTCTCTATTATAGCCACCTTGCGGTTGCAGAATCCCTTGATCTGGAGCCGATGCAGGAACTCATACATAGGTGTAAACACACCGGCATCGTATGATGAAGCCGCCAGCACAAGAGTGGAGTGACGGAAAGCATCCTCCACGTTCTCGGCAAAGTCCGAGCGGCAAAGGTCACTTACCACTACACGCGCAGCACCCTTGGAGCGCAGAATCTCAGCCAGTTTCTGGGCCGCAGCCATGGTACCGCCGTGAATTGATGCGCAGGCAATGAAAATACCCTCGGTCTCAACCTCATACCTGCACCATGTATTGTAAAGACCCAGATAATCAGCCAGATTATCCTCCAGGATAGGACCATGTAAAGGACGTATGGTCTTTATAGCCAACTGAGCTGTCTTATCCAGCAGAGTGCGTACCGGACTGCCGTACTTGCCAACTATATTAAAGTAGTAGCGGCGGGCCTCACAACTCCAGTCATCATCATCCCGGCCATAGAAACCGCATTTGCCCAGGGCACCGAACTTACCGAAAGCATCAGCACTGTAAAGGGCGCCGTCAGCCTGGTCAAATGACACCACAACCTCCGGCCAGTGAACCATTGCGGCACCGATAAAACGCAGCTTGTGCACGCCAAGCTCCAATTCAGAACCCTCCTTGACAGCAATGGTGCGGCCGTCAACATTAAGGCACTCAAAGAACTGGCCAAGCATCTGTATTGCCTTGGCGCTGGCCACAAGAGTGAGTGCGGGATACTCCTTAAGAACCCACTCTATAAGGGCCGAATGGTCCGGTTCCATGTGATGAACCACCAGATAGTCCGGCTGGCGGCCGGAGAGTGCCTCCTTAAGATTGGCTTTCCACTCATCGGCCTTGCGGGCATCGGCAGTATCCATTATGGCCACCTTGTCATCCAGTATCAGATATGAGTTGTAAGCCATGCCTTCGGGCACTATGTACTGGCTCTCAAAGAGGTCCAGGTCCAGATCATCAACTCCTATGTACTTAACCTTATCGCTCAGATTCCTTATCATACCTTTATATTTTTATTTGATACAAAATTACTAAAAATCGCTTGATTATATGAATCAGATTCCTACATTTGCAGATGTTACAATTAACCCAAAACCAAGACTATGAGCAAATACGTATGCGACCTGTGCGGCTGGGAGTATGATCCCGCCGCAGGTTACCCTGAGGGTGGAATAGAACCGGGTACCCCCTGGGAGGAGATACCCGATGATTTTGAGTGCCCGCTTTGCGGCGCCACAAAAGATCAGTTCTCGGCCGAATGACCCCTACCTGATACCAGGGTAATAAGGACCGAACCCAGAATGCCGGCAGTCAGAGAGCCCATCAGAATGGCTATCTTGCCGGCATTTCTCATTTCCTCTATGGCAACTGCATCCTGGAACGAGAGAGTGTCCACGAATATGGACATAGTAAATCCTATACCACCCAGACAGGCCACGGCAAAGAACATTGCCCAGCCGGCCCTTTCGGGCATCTCACACAGGCGGGACTTGATTGCCGCAAAACTGAACAGCGTAATACCCAACGGCTTACCCAATACCAGCCCCAGAAAAATGCCAAGACCTACTCCGCCTGTCACTCCGCAAGTATTGAATATATTAAAATAGGTAATGTCCGGAATCTCCACACCTGCATTGGCCAATGCGAATATCGGCATTATGACATAATTGACCCATGGAGACAAGGCGTGCTCCACGCGGTAACTCATGTTGAGTGAACCGTATGCCGTCTCATGAATCCGGCGCAGCAAATGACGCTGCGGCCCGTTGGGGAACATTGTCTCATCGTCAATCCGGTCAAAAGAGAGCAGTTTCCGGCTGAAGAACTTAATCTTATGCAACACATAAGAGCGTTCAAACCTGGCCTTGGAGGGTATGATGAAAGCCATAACCACGCCCGACATAGTAGCGTGGATACCGGAGTAATAGAACAGCACCCAGACTACAACAGCCAGCATCAGATAAACCCAGATATGCTTCTCTCCGAAATACTTGAACAGCCATGCCACGAAAATGACTATGACAGACAAGCCCAGAAGCATGAAATTGATGTGGCCTCCATAGAAAAGCGCCACCACAAGGATCGCTATCAGGTCATCGGCTATGGCCAGTGCCGTAAGGAACACCTTGAGCGATACGGGAACCCTGTCACCAAGTACGGACAGTATACACACAGCAAAAGCTATATCGGTTGCTGTCGGAATACCCCAACCCGATACTGCTAACGTGCCATGATTAACCATAGTGTAGATCAATGCCGGCATTATCACGCCCCCGAAAGCCGCAATAACAGGCAGCAATGCTTTCTTGACCGATGACAACTCGCCGTGTGCCACCTCACGTTTTATCTCCAGGCCGACAGTAAAGAAAAACACAACCATGAGAACATCATTGATGATCTTCTCTATGGTCATACCATGCGGAAAGAGCCAGTCAACCCTACCGTCAGGGCTTTTCATGTGAATCTGTACACTGGTTTCAAGGAAAGCACGGTAATAAGAACTTATTACAGGCGTATTGGCCAACACCATCGCCACAATCACACAGAGTAACAGCAACACTCCCTGGAACCATGGCTGACGGGTAATACGGTCTCTCTTACGGTTGAACTTGAGCATGCTCTTGTTCCAGGTATAAATAGGAATCAGTTTCATTTCTTATTGGAAAAACAAAAAACACAAGGCCGACGGCCTTACTGCAGGTCGTCGGCTATGGTATTAACAGCAAATCTCTTACTTAACCAGAACCTTTCCGGTCATCTCTGCAGGCACGGGCAACCCCATGATGGTAAGGATAGAGGGAGCCACATCGGCCAGGATACCGGACTCTACCTTGGCTTCCTTGCGCGGAGTAACGTAGATAACCGGAACCGGATTGAGTGAATGGGCTGTATTGGGTGTACCATCCTGGTTTACAGCGTTGTCTGCATTACCGTGGTCGGCAATGATTATTGCCTCATAGTTATGGGTTTTGGCAGCCTCAATGACATCATGCACACAGGCATCGACAGCAACGACAGCCTTCTCAATTGCCTCATAAACTCCGGTATGACCTACCATATCACCGTTGGCAAAATTCACCACTATAAAGTCATACTTGTCTGTGCCGATAGCCTCGACCAGCTTGTCACGTACTATGTAGGCGCTCATCTCGGGCTGAAGGTCATATGTGGCAACCTTTGGTGAGGGAACCAGAATGCGGTCCTCACCGTCAAACGGCAGCTCGCGTCCGCCGTTCAGGAAGAATGTAACATGTGCGTATTTCTCGGTCTCGGCAATATGAAGCTGTTTCATGCCCTGGGTTGAAAGATACTCACCAAGTGTATTGTTCACGTTCTCCTTGTCAAACAGGATGTGAACACCGGTAAATGATGCATCATACGGAGTGAGGCAGTAGTACTGCAGTCCGGGAATGGTATGCATACCCTCGGCCTCCATATCCTTCTGAGTCAGGACTATTGTGAGCTCCTTGGCGCGGTCGTTGCGGAAATTGAAAAATATTACTGCATCACCCTCTTCAATGCGGCTGTCATAAGCCTCATTCACGATAGGTTTCATGAATTCATCGGTCACGCCCTCGGCGTAAGACTCCTCAACAGCCTTTACCATATCGGCGGCCTTTCGTCCCTCACCGTTAACCAGCTGGTCATAAGCAATCTTGACACGCTCCCAACGCTTGTCGCGGTCCATTGCATAATAACGGCCGATAATGGTGGCAACCTTGTCGCCACGATTTACAAGCTGCTCTATAAAGCCCTTGCCACTCTTGGGGTCAGTGTCACGACCGTCCATGAAGCAGTGAACGTATGCATTGCCAATACCGTACTCACGTGCTATGTCGGTAAGGCAGAACAGATGCTCCAGTGAGCTGTGAACGCCGCCGTCAGATACCAGACCCATAAAATGCAACTTCTTGCCGCTCTGCCTGGCATAACTGTAGGCCGATATGATCTCCTTGTTCTGACGGATGCTGCCGTCGGCAATTGCGCGGTTAACCTTAACCAGGTCCTGATAAACCACACGGCCGGCACCGATATTGAGGTGACCTACCTCCGAGTTTCCCATCTGGCCGTCTGGCAGACCTACGTTCTCACCGCTGGCAAGCAGCTGTGCGTGAGGATAGTTGGCATTCAGATAATCCATATAAGGAGTGGGAGTGTTGTAGATCACATCAGCCTTGGAGCGGTTACCTATGCCCCAGCCGTCAAGAATCATAAGAAGTGCTTTCTGTTTCATATATAGTGTATTTTTAACCTTAAGATTTCCGGACTGCAAAGGTACATAAAATTAGCACTTTAGTCTCATTAAAAATGTGTAAAAAAAGGAGCGGTCGCAAGATGGCGGCCGCTCCGGTTATATCTGTTACCGTAAACCGGTTCCAATATTAACCTTCAATGATTATTTCGTCTTCCAGACGACCGGAATTATTTGTTGAATATAATCATCTTAAGCAACTCTGTCAGGTCAAAATCATCAACACCTACACCGAACAGGGGAGCCAGGGTCTCGGCAAATGCAGCATTGAACTTTTCGGTCATAACCTGAGCAAACTGCTGGAAATTAATCTTTCCGAAATATTCCAAAGCAGGAACTGTAATCTCCTTTCCTTCAGCATCATATGTTTCAACTACTACTGATAAGCCGGAATTTGCTATTGCAGCAGCCATCTGATCAAGAACACTTCCACTATCCGTCTTTATTAATTCGTTCTCCGGAACAGGCTGGTATGCAAATAAGAACTTAGCCTGAGGCTCTTTGAATCCTTTAAAGTATACACCGCATTTGAAAGCGTCGTTCAGACTGTCAATCAAAGCCGGCATCTCTTTTTCTGATGCTGATATAACCGGCATAATTACAGTAACGGGATTCTTTGATACCTCAGCCTTGAATACGATTGCATCACCGCCTAAACGGGCATTTGCATTCAAGCCGTTTATTCCGGTCATTGCCAATTCCATAAGGTTGGCGGGATTTGCATAATTCTTATTATTGGCAAGAACAGCCTTGATATTGATATCAGCACCGATAATCTCTGAACCGTTTACCTTTGTATCAGTTCCGATGGAGAGTCCGGCTTTTTCAGTGTATGATAATTTTGCCCCGAATGAGCAATCTCCAATAGAAAGAACACCACTCATATTCAGATTGCTGCCATCGAGAGTAACGGATTCCACCGCGTTCTGACTCTCGCTAATCTTGAAAAGATAGTCTGTAGATATATTCAGATCGGCACCTATCATTAAATTGCCATCCATCTTGACAGCTACACTTACAACTGAAGGCAATTTGACTGTCTCTATCTCTACTTTACCATCACCTGGGGTTTGAACCTCAACGGCGCCTGACTGGGCAGCAGAGACTTTAAGAGAAGCATTCAGTGTGTGACCATTTGATGTGATGTTGATGATGAAACGGTCCACATTGTGGTTAATCTGCTGAACCTTAGCCAGCATAATGGTGTCACCTTTGACAATTGTTTCATTCAGAATAAGGTCTACTCCGAAATACAGTTCATCAAAACCGTAATTGGAGATTTTCATCTTGCTTATGGCTTCCATCTTACGTGAAGCCACGGTATCAGCCTTCATCTGGGAATAAGCGGAATCCACCACAAGGCGCCTTCCTGCAAAGTTGTCAACCAGATTGCAGACGCTCTCGGCAAGAGTTTCAAATTCGTGAGCCTGCTCTCCGGCTTTGAAGAATGCTTCAGAGAACAGATCCTGCTGAGCATCTATTGACAGGTAAGAATCTCTTCCTTTCTGAGGATTGTCATCGTCCTTTTCCTTATCACAGGCAATGAATGTAAAAGCACCGATTGTCAGTGCCAATACGCTAAAAAATAGTCTCTTCATAATAAAAATGATATTTTCTAAAATTAATCTGGACAAAAGTACTCAATTATACAGTAAGTTGATACGGCAAATACTAAAAAAGTTTAAAACATTCCCCTCACACGCTCTATTCCTGATACCAGGGCATCAACTTCGGCCCTTGTATTGTAGAATGAGAATGAAGCGCGTACCGTACCAGGGATACCGAACCTGTCCATCAGCGGTTCGGCACAATGATGACCGGTCCTGACTGCTATACCAAGACGATCCAGAAGAGTTCCCATATCTGAAGGATGTATATCACCCACCAGGAACGATACCACTCCGCTACGATGTTCCGGATTGCCGATTAACCTAATTCCCGGGATCTCCTGGAGCCTGCCCACTGCATATGAGCAAAGGTCTGATTCATATCGGGCAATCTCATCCATTCCTATGGCCTGGATATAATCAAGCGCCGATGCAAGCGCGATAGAGCCTACATAATCAGGCGTACCGGCCTCAAACTTATATGGAAGCTCATTATAGGTGGTCTTCTCAAAAGTTACGCGCTTTATCATCTCACCTCCTCCCTGATAAGGAGGCATCTGCTCCAGCAGTTCCTTACGGCCGTAAAGCACACCTATTCCGGTTGGACCATAGATCTTGTGTCCGCTGAATGCATAGAAATCGGCCCCCAGCTCCTGAACATTCACGCTGATATGCGGTACGGACTGAGCACCGTCGACAGCTACCGGAACCCCATGTGAATGGGCAATTCCGATTATCTCGGATATAGGATTCACACTACCTGAAACATTCGAAACGTGTGTGATGCTTACAAGCTTGGTCTGCGGGGTGAAAAGTGTCCTGAAAGCGTCCATATCAAGCTCCCCGCGGTCTGTTACAGGAATGGTTTTTATCCTGAAACCGTACCTGCCGGCCTGAATCTGCCAGGGAACTATGTTACTGTGATGCTCCATTGCGGAGATGATAACCTCATCACCGTCCCTGAGGTATGCCTGGGCAAACGAACTTGCCAGCAGATTAATACTCTCTGTGGTACCGCGGGTAAAGATTATCTCCTCTATGCTGCCTGCTCCGATGAAACAACGCACCTTCTCACGCGCAGCCTCCATCATATCAGTAGCCTGCTGTGACAGGAAATGGATGCCGCGATGAACGTTGGCATTAACATTGCAATAAGCCTCACTGATGGCGTCAATGACGCACTGAGGTTTCTGGGTAGTAGCGGCATTATCCAGGTAAACAAGCGGTTTACCGTAAACCTCACGTCCCAGGATAGGGAAATCCCTGCGTATCTTCTCTACATCAATCATATTCATCTGCATGCGCGGCAACCCTCACATTGGGTAAGTTCGCCGCGGAAACGTTTCTCTACCAATCTGTTAAGACGGTCCCGGAGCGGTTCCAGGGATACCCGTCCTATAACTTCGCCCACAAAGGCCTGCATCAGCATCATCCGTGCTTCGGACTCAGGAATTCCGCGCTGACGCATATAGAACATTGCCTTTTCATCCAACTGCCCCACTGTGGCACCATGTGAGCACTTTACATCATCGGCATATATCTCCAGCTGGGGCTGAGTGAACATTCGGGCCTGGCGGGTAAGGCATATGTTACGGTTGGTCTGCCGGGATTCGGTATGTTGGGCACCGTGACGGACCAGCACCTTTCCTGCGAATGCCCCGCTCGCGCTGTCGTCAAGAACATATTTGAACAGCTCGTTGCTTATGCAGTCCGATTGACGATGGTCAACAAACGTCATATTATCAACATGTTGCTCCTTGTCTATGGTTGCTATCCCATTCAGTGACAGCCTTGCCCCCCGTCCTGAAAGAGTTGACAGGACTGTATTGCGGGTCTGTCCGTTATGGAGTGTAACGTAATCAATCTCCACGTTACTGTCAGCATCCTGATTTACATAAAGCTCTGATATACGCCTGTTTGCGTAATGAGTCTCTTCCAAGTCATATAACTGGAACGTGGACCCCTCGCCGGCGAACACCTCCGCCACCTGGGTTGTAAGGTATCGATTCGCGACCAATGCATGGTCACAGAGAAGCAGTTTGGCCTGTGATGCACGCCCCAGGATTACAAGTATCCTGCGGTTCACCATAAGGTCAACCTTGGAACTGAGCAGTGTGATAAGCTGCAACGGCTTTTCCAGTACTACACCATCGGGAACATAAAGCAGGAAACCATCCTGTGCAAACAGGGTGTTGACGGCAGCTATTCCCGGTTTCTCCATATCGGCCAACTTTCCGTAAAACTGCGATACCAGTTCAGGATGCTGTGCGGCGGCCTCCTTGAGACTGCCGGCAATCACTCCCTCGGGAAGCTGGTTCTTTGCAGCAGTATCGGAACTTGCAAAGATATCGTTGGCCAGGAAATAGAGCTGGGTACTCAGGTTGGGAACGCTGCACTTGAAAGCCTGCGCCAGGTCAACAGGCATTTCCAGACGCGCCAGGTTCATGCCCCAGTCAGGCTCAAACCACGCCGATACGTCGGTATGCAGATACTCCTCAAGACCTTTGTGAGGTAATCCGTAGAGTTCAAGCCCCTTAAGGGCTGCATCACGCATTGAGTTCATGACACCGGCCGATCCGTGCTCCACCAGAGTCCTGTTATCCCGGAATAACTCTATGTAATTCTGCGTCGGGTTCATTTCTGAGAATCCTCAAATTCCTTAATAACCCAGTCATAGCCACGCTCCTCAAGCTCCAGAGCCAGTTCCGGGCCGGCAGTCTTGATGATACGTCCCTTATAGAGCACATGTACCACATCGGGCTTGATATAATCCAGCAGACGCTGATAGTGTGTGATGACTATCACCGAAGTCTCCGGATTCTTAAGACGGTTCACACCGTCGGCCACAATACGCAAGGCGTCGATGTCAAGACCGGAATCCGTCTCATCCAGGATGCTGAGTGACGGCTCCAGCATGGCCATCTGGAATATCTCGTTGCGCTTCTTCTCGCCTCCGCTGAAACCCTCGTTGACCGAGCGGTTCATGAACTTGGCATCAAGCTTGACCAGGTCCCTCTTCTCCTTGATGAGCTTCAGGAAATCCGTGGGAGCCATCGGCTGAAGTCCCAGATACTTGCGTTTCTCGTTGATGGCGGTTCGCATAAAATTGGTCATGCTTACGTCAGGTATCTCAACGGGATACTGGAATGACATGAACAGACCCTCATGGCTACGGTACTCGGCCGGCATCTCCAGCAGGTTCTTGTCCTTGAAAGTTACAGTACCCTGATAGACCTGATAGGCAGGATGTCCCACCAGCACATTGCTCATGGTACTCTTGCCCGATCCGTTAGGACCCATTATGGCATGAACCTCGCCGGCATTAACCTGAAGGTTGATACCTTTCAATATCTCTTTGCCGTCTATTCCGGCATGCAGGTTTTCTATATTAAGCATCATAATTCTTAACCTACCGTATTTTCAAGTGACACGGAAAGCAGGCGCTGGGCCTCAACCGCAAATTCCATCGGCAGTTTGTTGAGCACCTCTTTGGCGTATCCGTTAACAATAAGGCCGATGGCCTGTTCCATAGGAATACCACGCTGGTTGCAGTAAAACAACTGGTCCTCGGAAATCTTGGAGGTTGTTGCCTCATGCTCCACAATGGCAGTCTCGTTCTTTACATCCATATAGGGGAATGTATGCGCTCCGCAGTCACTTCCCAGCAGCAGTGAATCACACTGGCTGTAGTTACGTGCACCGTCGGCATGCTCACCCACCTTAATAAGTCCGCGGTAAGAGTTCTGGCTGTGTCCGGCCGATATACCCTTGCTTATCACCGTACTCCTGGTGTTACGTCCTAAGTGTATCATCTTGGTACCCGTATCGGCCTGCTGCCAGTTGTTGGTCAGGGCTACTGAGTAGAACTCGCCCTGCGATCCGTCCCCCTGAAGCACGCAGCTGGGATACTTCCAGGTTATGGCCGATCCGGTCTCCACCTGAGTCCATGACAGTTTGGCGTCCACACCCTTGACCAGTCCGCGCTTTGTGACAAAATTATATACTCCTCCCTTACCGTTCTCATCACCGGGATACCAGTTCTGTACGGTGCTGTACTTGACTTCGGCACGGTCCATAACCACAATCTCCACGATAGCGGCATGCAGTTGGTTCTCATCGCGCATAGGTGCGGTACAGCCCTCTAAATAGGAAACGTAACTGTCATCATCGGCCACAATCAGGGTACGCTCAAACTGGCCCGTTCCGGCTGCATTGATGCGGAAGTAAGTGGAGAGTTCCATAGGGCAGCGTACACCCTTGGGTATGTAGACGAATGATCCGTCACTGAATACCGCGCTGTTGAGTGCCGCAAAGAAATTGTCCCGGTAATTGACCACACTGCCCAGATACCGGCGTACCAGGTCCGGATGATTCCTGACAGCCTCACCCATGGAGCAGAATATGATACCTTTCTCGGCAAGCGTCTTCTTGAAGGTAGTCTTGACCGATACGGAGTCCATGACTGCATCCACAGCCACGCCACCGCTAAGCGCCAGACGCTCCTCAAGGGGTATACCCAGCTTGTCAAAGGTTTTCATCACCTGCGGATCTATCTCATCCAGGTTTCTGGGACCCTCCTTCTTAACCGTCGGGTCAGCGTAATATGATATGCTCTGATAGTCGATATCGGGAATATCCAGATGTGCCCAACGGGGCATCTCCATTGTAAGCCAATGCCTATAAGCCTTGAGCCGGAAATCCAACATCCATTCCGGTTCGCCCTTACGCTCCGATATGAGACGGACCGTGTCCTCGGTAAGGCCACGGTCTATTATCTCTGTGTGGACATCAGTCGTAAAACCGTAACGGTATTTCTCAGCACTGATTTCCCTTATCAGGCTATTGTCCTGTTCAACAGTATTCAATTTGTTCAAACCTTTTTCTTGTCAGTTTTGTCCTGCTCTTCAAATTCTGGCACCTCCGGAATCAGGTCACCGGCTGTCTCCTGAACCTTGTTCCAGGTCCACTGAAGGCAGAAACCGGTAAAAATGCTTATCGGAGCATACAGTTTGGATTGTTTGCGTTCGGATTTATCCACCAGGTTGTCCTGCAGTCCGGTTATAACCAGAAGCTTAATTATCAGCCCTATTACGATAAGGAACTTGAACAGTCCGAAAACTCCGCCCAGAAGTCTGTCTACAAACCCCAGGCTGACAGCATGGACCAGTTTGGAGAGCAGTTTTCCCAGCAGCCCGCATACTATCGGAACCACCAGCAGTATTACTATGAAAGCCACTATGCAGGCAGTCTTGTCGCTCATCTTAAGGAAACCCTGCAGCAAATCGGCAAACGGTTTGTACAGGAGCGTACCGCAGATTATGCCCAGGACAAGACCTCCCAGACTGAAAGCCTGCTGTATGACCCCTTTGATGAATCCGGCTATAAATCCAACGGCCAGGATGGCCACAATAACCCAATCAAGTGTATTCATCCCTGTTTAAAGAGTCTGCTTAACCTCAATCTGGGTGAATGTCTCAATCATATCACCCTCCTTGATATCATTGTACGATACCAGACTGATACCGCATTCCATACCTGCCTGAACCTCCTTCACATCATCCTTGAAGCGCTTCAGGGCCTGTATATCACCGGTGTGGATAACAATACCGTCACGGATTACGCGGGCCTTGTCATTGCGTGACACCTTACCTTCACGTACGCGGCAACCTGCAACCACACCGACCTTTGATATGTGGAACACCTCCATAACCTCGACAGTTGATGTAACCTCCTCCTTGACCTTGGGTGCAAGCAGGCCTTCCATAGCCGACTTGACCTCGTCAATGGCATCATAGATGATAGAATAGATACGTATGTCCACATCGTTCTGCTCGGCCAGACGCTTGGCGGCACCCGACGGACGCACGTCAAAACCTATGATGATGGCGTTGGATGCCGATGCCAGACTAACGTCACTCTCGGATATGGCACCCACAGCCTTATGTATAACGTTGATCTGGATATTGGGTGTAGAAAGTTTGATGAGTGAATCGCTCAGGGCCTCAACCGAACCATCCACATCGGCCTTGACGATAAGGTTCAGCTCGTGGAAATCGCCCATCTTGATACGGCGGCCCAGCTCATCCAGAGTAAGCGTCTGAGCGGTACGTACGCCCTGCTCACGCTGCAACTGCTCGCGCTTGCCGGTAATCTCACGGGCCTCACGCTCGCTGTCCACCACGTGGAAGCTTACGCCAGCCTGTGGGGCACCGTTCAAGCCCAGGATAAGTACAGGCTCTGCGGGAGCGGCCGATTTGAGCTTCTGGTTACGCTCATTGAACATAGCCTTTACCTTACCCCATGATGTTCCGGCAATCACTATATCGCCCATCTTAAGGGTTCCGTTGGATACCAGCACGGTAGCCACGTATCCGCGCCCCTTGTCCAGAGAAGACTCGATAATTGTACCGGTAGCCTTACGGTTGGGATTGGCCTTGAGGTCAAGCATCTCGGCCTCAAGCAGCACCTTCTCCATAAGTTCCGGAACACCTATACCCTTCTTGGCCGATATATCCTGGCTCTGGTACTTACCACCCCAGTCCTCGACCAGGAAGTTCATCTGTGCAAGTTCCTGCTTGATACGCTCGGGATCGGCAGCGGGTTTATCCACCTTATTTATAGCAAATACTATTGGAACACCGGCTGCGGTGGCATGTGCTATAGCCTCCTTGGTCTGGGGCATAACGTTGTCATCGGCAGCAACTATGATGATGGCAATATCTGTAACCTGAGCACCACGGGCACGCATGGCGGTGAAAGCCTCATGACCCGGAGTATCCAGGAACGTTATATGACGACCGTCATCCAGCTTGACGTTGTAAGCACCGATGTGCTGGGTGATACCTCCCGCCTCACCGGCAATCACGTTTGACTTGCGGATGTAGTCCAGCAGAGAAGTCTTACCGTGGTCAACGTGACCCATAACGGTTACGATAGGTGCACGCGGTACCAGATCCTCCTCATTGTCCTTCTCCTCACTGATCTGCTGTGCTACCTCGGCGCTTACAAAATCAGTGGTAAATCCGTACTCATCGGCCACGATGTTTATGGTCTCGGCATCCAGTCGCTGGTTGATTGATACCATCATACCCACATTCATACAGGTTGCAATAACCTGGGTTACGGGTATGTTCATCATGGTAGCCAGCTCATTGGCTGTCACGAATTCGGTCAGTTTCAGGACCTTGCTCTCTGCCATCTCCTGCTCCAGAGCCTCCATCTGACGCTGCTGAACCTGCTCACGCTTGTCCTTGCGGTACTTTGAAGACTTGGTCTTGCCCTTCTGGAACGATGAGAACGTATCGCGGATCTGACGGTTTACATCCTCATTTGAGAAATCAGCCTTGTCGGCCTTGTTGAAACGATGGTCCTTGTTATTGCGGCCTCCACCCTTCTGAGCATCCTTGCCGCGACCTTCATTGTTCTGCTGCTGGTTATAGCTGTCAGCCTTGGTCAAGTCAACCTTCTCGCCGCCTATGCGTACACGGTTCTTCTTGCGGGGTTCGCCTGTGCCGCCCTGTGACTTGTCACCGGGCTTGATCTCCTTCATCAGGGACTCCTTGAACTGCTGACGCTGCTGCTGACGCTGCTGTTCCTTGGCCTCACGCTCCTTTTTCTTCTCCTCCTTGGACTTTTTCTTGGGACGGGTTGACTGATTGATGGCTGTCAGGTCAATCTTTCCCACGGTCTTGATGTTAAGACCTCCATTCTGGGGAGCATGGATCTTGAACACCTCCTGAGGGGCATCATTAGCTACGGGCTGCGCCTTTTGGGCTGGCTCTGGAGCTACTGCCGGAGCACTCTGGACCTCGGGCTCAACCTTTACAGGCTCTGCCTTGGGCTCCGGAGCCGGTTTCTGAGGCTCAGGTTTGGGAGTTGACTTTAAGGGCTCAACCTTCTTTACGGGTTGAGCTGGCTCAGGAATCTCCTTCCGGGGTTCTACTGGCTTCTTCTCAACCACAGGTTTGGCAGGCTCCACAGGTTTTGGAATATCCTTTACAGGCTCCTTAGCCTCCGGCTTGGAAGCATTCAGGTTTATCTTGCCAACGGTCTTGAACTTTATGACAGGCTCCTCTGGGATGACAGTCTCTATCATCTCCGGCTCCTTCTTAACCGGTTTTGCAGGTTTTTCCTCCTGTACATGCTCCTCGGGTGCAGCCTTGCGGCTAATGCGGTCCTGAAGGAAGCGGTTGGCCTCCTCACGGATGGATTTATCCTGACTGTACTCTGCCACAAGCAGGTTGTACTGCTCGTCGGTGAGTTTCTGGTTCAGGTCTTCGGTTATATCGGCAAAACCCTTCTTATGCAGGAACTCCACCAGTGTGGATACTCCCACATTCAACTCTCTTGTTGCTTTACTTATTCTTATCGCCATCTATAAAAATATCATATTGCCAGGGCACTGCCCCGATTGTTTTTATTCCTTAATGTATTTCCTGAACTCCTCCTCATCGGCAAACTCACGTGCCAGAATATCCAGGATATCGTCAACCTGCTCCTCTTCAAGATCCACAGATTCGGTAAGGATCTCACGGTCAGCACGCAGAACAGACTTGGCTGTCTCAAATCCTGCATCATGCAGAGCATCTACAACCCAGTCCTCTATATCGCCACGGAAATCATCCAGATAGATATCCTCTTCGGACTGCTCCTGCTCAAGCTCGCGATATACGTCAATGGTATATTCGGTAAGCATACTGGCCAGCTTGATGTTCAGTCCGCTCTTTCCGATTGCCAATGAAACCTGATCCTGCTTGAGATAAACCTCAGCGCGACGGGCTTCATTATCCAACTTGAGTTCCGAAACCTTGGCAGGGCTAAGGGCACGTTTGATAAACAGTTCGATGTTTGATGTATAGTTTATTACATCTATATTCTCATTGCGGAGCTCGCGTACGATACCGTGGATGCGTGAGCCCTTGACACCTACGCAGGCACCTACGGGATCAATGCGGTCATCATATGATTCAACAGCTATCTTGGCCCTCTCGCCAGGAATGCGGACAATCTTCTTGATGGTAATCAGGCCGTCGGCAATCTCGGGAACCTCCTGCTCCAGCAGACGCTGCAGGAATATAGGTGATATGCGGCTAAGCATAATCTTGGGGTTATTCACATTGTCCACGCGGTCAACAACTGCGCGAACGGTCTCACCCTTGCGGAAGAAATCGCTGGGAATCTGGTCTGTCTTGGCCAAAAGCAGCTCATTGCCCTCCTCATCCAGAAGCAGTATCTCTTTCTTCCAGATCTGATATACCTCTCCGGATACAATGGTACCGATCTTTTCGACATACTTGTTATAAAGGCTGTCTTTCTCAAGCTCCAGGATCTTTGAAGCCAGTGTCTGACGCAGATTCAGGATAGCCCTGCGGCCAAACTTGGAGAAATCAACCTGCTCCGAAACCTCCTCGCCTACCTCAAAGTCCTCGTCAATCTGACGGGCCTCTGTAAGTGTAATCTGAGTATTTGAATCCTCCAGATCCTTGTCCTCTACCACGATACGTGAACGTTGGATCTCGCAGTCACCCTTATCCGGGTTGACAATGACCGAGTAGTTCTCATCTGTTCCGAACATCTTGGAGATAACACTGCGGAAACTCTCCTCAAGGACTGAGACCAGCGTCATGCGGTCAATGTTTTTCAGTTCCTTGAACTCCTGAAAGGTATCGATCAATGAGATCGTCTCTTCTTTCTTAGTAGCCATTTTACTTTAAACTTATTACGTATTTTACATATTTCACTTCATCATGGCCGAATGACAGCTCCACCTCGACGGTCTTGGGGCGCTTTGAGCCCTCTACCTTTTCCTTTCGGGTAGTCTTGAGCTTAAAGCCCTTCTCATCGGCCTCTGTCAGGATGCCCTTGATCCTGGCTCCGCTCTTGGGCAGCACCTCCACCTCCTGACCTATATGATTGATATACTGCTGGAGCACCTTGAATGGCTGACCTATTCCGGCAGAACCCACCTCAAGTTCATAATCCTCGACTTCACGGTCCAGGGATGATTCAATAAAACGGCTCAGGTCAACGCAATCGTCAATCCAAACACCTTCGGCCTGGTCAATCTCAACCACGATGCGGTTGTCGGGAGTTACATTGACATCTACAAGGAAATAGCCTTCCTTTGAACTGAGCCATTGTTCTGCAACACTGATAACTTGCTGTTTGTCAATCATATATAATTATTACTTTTTTGTGACATGTACGTTTGGCACGAAAAAAGAGGCCTCAGGGCCTCTCCACACATCATCTTATCGGGTGCAAAAGTAATAATTTTTGGCCAAACGCCAAAAAATAAATTGAAAATTGAAAATTGAGAATTACGAGTGCCTGCGTAATACCCGCAACATTAAGAAACCCTTCGGATATTTCCCGAAGGGTTTCTTATAATTCTTAATTCTCAATTCTCAATTACATCAGTATCCCAGGTAGCCCAGCATGCGTGCGGCATAGCGTCTGCCAAACTCACGCAGACCCTTGGCATTGAAATGCAGATGGTCACGACCAGCCTCACATCCGTATGCGGGAACTACCATAGCCTGTGGCAGGGTCTCGGGCAACTTGGCCATAACCTCATTGTGAGCTGCGCAAGCACCACGCTGATCGGCAGGAACAACCTCACCGGAGAGCAGAGGAACTGAACCTGCCTCCAGACCAAGGTCGGCCAGAATATCATCATAGACCTTCTTTACATTAGCCGGCCACTGGGGGTCATTGGTATTGGTCTCACCCTGATGCAGCAGGATACCCTTTATAACACCATCCTTCTGAGCCTTCTTGCAGAGTTCAATAAGACGGTTGTATGGATTGCCGCCATACTCCTTGCAGATATTCTGCATCCAACCGGCCTGCTTGGGAATGTACTCCTCGCATTTGTCCTTATCGAACAAATCAATGGAACAACCTGCCACTGCAACCATTACAACACCAATCTTAACGTTCTCCGGCATATTCTGAACCATGGTGCGGCCAAAATAATCGGCAGGGGTAAGACCTGTGCTGGGACGTGCCAACGGCGGAACGGCTGTACGCCACTCTCCCATCTTGCTGTCAGGGAAATCAACGGCATTCATAGTTACGAATCGGGGACTTACGTTATCCTTATCCTGTTGCTCAGGACGCGGATTTCCCTCCATGTTGGACTGACCTATGCAGATGTAGATGTGAAAATTGGGATCAGGCTGGGCCAGAGTCCTTACTGGAGCCAGAAACATGGCTGCCAACATAATGATAGCTGTTTTTTTCATCTTAAAGTATTTTCAATAATTGATTAATAGTTGCAATTTTCGGAAATTTTTATGACTTCCACAAGAAAAACCGGTAGCTTTGCACAAAACTGATCATATGAAAAGAAGATCAACAAGATCAAACAACAATTTCCTGATGGGATCACTTGTCATGATTGTAATGGTCCTGGCAATAGTTTTCCTGTTCTTGTACCTGTCTTTCCAGTAAATCACCTGGGTGACGCCAGGATAGAACGGTAACTTCCGGTGTCACCAAGCAGTTTTACAGCCTCCTTCAGGAACTTGTCAGACTTCATATTCTGTACCACTGCTCCGCGCTGGTAATAATAACGGACCACTATCTCCATGGCAATCAGTTGCTCCAGGTCTGTGCGGAACACATCCAGGTCATTCTTCAGGTCATACTGAAGTTTATCCTCAAGAGCCTTGAACTCATCCTGTGCCTTGTCTGCCAGCCCTTCGGCACGGGCAATCTTTATGAGAGACTCCAACGCCCTGCTGCTGTTGCTTACAAACTTGAAGTCAGAATTGCAAACAAATTCCTTAAAAGCGTTGTAATCATCATCAGTCAGCACAAAATCCTCCATAGGAGCAATTGCGGGGTGCTTGCTGCACCAGTCATTCACGAAATCAAACAGCACCACATTCTGTGATATGGCATACAGTATATCAGGCATGGTGTCCGGCTTGCAAACCACATCGGGCCTTATACCTCCTCCGTCACGTACCGGGCGGCCTGCAGCTGTATAAAAAACCTTCGTCAGGCTGTCTGGAATATGCTGTGCCTGTCCCTTGTCGTTCCTTTTGGAATAGTCTATCTCCTGGATGCACCGGCCGCTGGGAATATAATACTTGGCAGTGGTAACCTTCAGGGTACCGTTGAAAGGCATCATACGGGTAGTCTGCACAAGGCCCTTTCCGAAAGTGCGCGTACCTACTATTACAGCCCGGTCCAGATCCTGTAGTGACCCGGCCACAATTTCGGATGCCGATGCCGATTGCTCATCGGTCATGATCACCAGCGGGATAGTCTCATCAATGGGATTGCGCCTGGTAACATATGTGGTTGCCGCCTGTGGAATCTTGCCACGTGTCTCCACCAGTTTGGTGTTCTTGGGCACAAACAGTCCGACCACATCGACAGCCTCCTGCAGCAAACCGCCGCCGTTTCCGCGAAGATCAAGTATTATACCCTTGGCTCCCTTCTCCTTAAGCTGGACCAATGCCGACATCACATCCTTTGAGCAGTTCTCCGTAAACTGCTCCAGCATTATGTAGCCGAATCCTTGCCACATGCCGAAGTACGGAACAGACGGTAGAGCTATCACGCTGCGGATAACCTCAACATCTATTGAGTCAGGCACACCGGGACGACGCACTGTCACCGTCAGTTTTGTATCAGCCTCACCACGCAGATGATCACTCACATATGATGACTGCTTACCCTTCATGCTTTCACCGTTTATGCGCAGTATCTCATCACCGCCTTTAAGTCCGTATCTGGCTGCAGGCATATTCTCATAAGGCTCATCTATATAGATATAATCACGACCGGTATATTGACGTATTACAGCTCCTATTCCCGCATACTTTCCGGTTGTAAGCATCTTAAGGTCATTCATATCCTTTTCGGGGAAATACTCCGTATAGGGATCGATACTGCCCAACATTGCCCTTATACCTGTCTCAATGGTCTTGGCCGGACTGATGGTATCCACATAGAAACGGTCCAGCTCATTTACTATATCATGGAAAATCTCCAGGTTCTTGGCAATCTCAAAATTATGGTCTTCGGTACTTTGGGCCGAAATACCCGAGAATGGAATAACCGTTATGATAAACAGGACAAATCTCCTCATAGTAGTTTTGGCATTTGGTTGTGTTTGCGAAGATATATATTTTTTTGGGCTTAGAAGCCGAATTTTTGGCTACATGGCCTATTTTTTTATGCTTAGATGTTGGATATTCCAAAAAAGGCGGTAAATTTGCACCGCGTTTGAGAGCAGTAATGTTCCAAATGTGGCAAAAAGCTTCTTTAGCTCAGTTGGTTAGAGCATCTGACTGTTAATCAGGGGGTCCAAGGTTCAAGTCCTTGAAGGAGCGCTAAAAATCAGTTCCCATAATCCGGAACTGATTTTTTTTGTGTTTTACTCAATAATTCAAATAAAACTTATACCTTTATGACACGAAAATTACTTAACCTAAAAAAGGACTAATATGAGTTACAAAATTGAACAGATTGAGGGAATCGGAGCTGCATACGCAGCCAAGTTGGCAACCGCCGGAATCAAGACCACAGATGATCTTCTGGCCAAATGCGCCGCTAAGAAAGGACGCGTCCAGATAGCTGAGGCTACAGGCATTTCACCCAAACTCATCCTTAAGTGGACCAACCATGCAGACCTTTTCCGCGTAAACGGAATAGCCGGTCAGTTTGCCGAGCTGCTTGAGGCTGCAGGCGTTGACACCATCAAGGAGTTCCGTCACAGGGTTCCTGCCAACCTCCAGCCCAAACTGGTTGCAGTAAACAACGAGAAAAACCTTTGCAACAGGGTTCCTTCGGTAGCTGAGATAGAGAAGATGATCGCCCAGGCCAAGCAGATGGAGCCTACCAAGATTACCTATTAATAATTATACCCGATAGGGACCATTTAGAACGGTTCTTCCGGAGCGCTAACCAGCGACTGGAAGAACCGTTTCGATTGTCACTCCTTTGATCGTCGTGGAATCAGGATGCTCAGCACAACGCATATTCCGGCTGCAAACGGATAGTAGAGATATGGGATTATCTCGGTAGTGGCAAGACCTGTCAGGCCGGCAGCCATCAGCAACTGGGCTCCATATGGTATGATGCCCTGAACAAAGCAACTGAAAATATCCATCAGGCTGGCTGCACGGCGTTTGGGTATGCGGAACCTCTCTGATATGTCATTCACAATGCTACCCACAGTGATGATGGCTATTGTGTTGTTGGCGGTACAGAAGTTTGCCATGCCGGTAAGAACGCCTATTCCCAATTCCGCCCCCCTGCGGCCTTTGACATGACGGGATATCCCCTTAATGATATAGTCCAACCCGCCGTTATCGCGTATAATTCCAAGCATTCCGCCTGCCAGCAGGGTTACTATGATAAGGTCACCCATACCTGCTATTCCGCCGCCCATTGCCCCCAGGAATCCCAACCAGTCAAATGAGCCAGTGCCGAATCCCACTAAGGCATTGAGCAGAACACCTATAACCAGCACCAAAGTCACATCCAGTCCAAACAGAGCCAGGACAATGATTGAGACATAGGGAATCAGCTTCAGCCATTCAACAGGAGTAGTATCTGAAGCGGCGCTGATGCTCAGCCCCTTATAGACATATATGCCCGTAACCACCAGAACAGCCGGCAACACCAGCATCAGGTTGGCACGGAACTTATCCTTCATGGCACAGCCCACAGCGCGTGTAGCCGCGATCGTGGTGTCCGATATGAATGAAAGGTTATCGCCAAAGAATGATCCGCCCACAATCAGCGCCGCCATCATTGCCTGGCTCAAACCGGTCTCGGCAGCTATGCCGTTTGCTAACGGAACAAGAGCCACAATGGTACCGACGCTGGTGCCGATGGACAGGGATACGAAACAGGCAGTCAGGAACAGGCCAGCCAGCAGAGCCTTGGCCGGCACAATGCTAAGGGTAAAGTTCACGGTAGCTTCGACGGAGCCTATCTCCTTGGCAGAACCGGCAAACGCGCCAGCCAGCATGAAAATCCACACCATGAGCATTATGTTCCAATGTCCTGCACTCTGGGAGAACACATTTATCTTGTAACTAAGCTCACCTGGACTGATTGCAATGGCATAGACCGATGCAATGAGGAATGCCGATGCCACCGGCACCTTATAGAAATCACCCGCCAGAAGCGATGACACCAAATAAACGATCAGAAAAACCACGATGGGGCTCAAAGAGAGGAGCCCCGGCATCTTTTTTTTATTATCCTTACTCATCAAGAGTACTTTTCGCCATATTTGAGCATGGCGTCATTAATATACTTCTTAAAGTCTGTCTCGTTGTTACGGCGGCATATAACCAGCACATCCTCGGTATCCACCACCAGAAAGTCGCTAAGGTCATCTATCACGACCAGTTTCTTTTCCTTGTTGCACAGGAACATACTGTTGTTGCAGTTATACACCTGATAGTTGTCCATTCCCAGCACATTGCCATCGGCATCCTTGGCACAATAGTCATAAAGCAGGTCCCATGACTCTATATCATTCCAGCGGAAATCACCGATGGCCATACATACCTTATCGGTCTTTTCCAGGATACCGTAATCTATTGAGATATGTGGAAAAGCCTCATATACTGAATACAGCAGGCTGCGCCGCTCATCACGGTTATGCTTGGTATCATAAATACGGTTAAACTGCGATATCATCTCGGGCAGATGCAGCCTGGCTATATCAATGAACGCATTCACATTCCACATCAGTATGCCAGAGTTCCAATAGAACTCACCACTGTCCACAAAAACCTTTGCAAACGCCTCCTCAGGTTTCTCCGTGAATGTACGCACGCTGTATATGCCATCGGCCTTTTTCTCATCAATCTGAATATAGCCGAACCTGGTCTCAGGACGAGTTGGCTTGATGCCCACTGTCAGTATGCAGTCATTTTTGCTGACAAAAGATATACCATGCTCAATTACATCGATGTAAGGTGCCTCATCCCTTATTACAAGGTCTGATGGAACCACCAGTATATTGGCATTTGGATTGATGTCCCGGATATGGTATGAAGCAAGCGTTATGCTGGGAGCAGTACCTTTCATAACCGGCTCACGGAGTACCTGAAGCGGATTCAGGTCCGGCAGCTGATTGCAAACATCCTCATAAAAATCCAGGTTTGTGGAAACTATTATATTCTCCTCGGGGAATATGCGTCTCATACGCTCAACGGTCTGCTTAAGCAATGTGCGCCCGTTGTTGTTGAAATCAAGAAACTGTTTGGGCAAACCCTTACGGCTGAGTGGCCATAACCTTGTTCCGAAACCACCGGCCAGCACAACACAGAAATTATCCTGTCCTAACATAGTACCTTTCTTAAACGTCTGCTACGAAGATATTACATATTTGAACTTCAGCAAGCATTTAGCCGTTAAAATAGCGCAAAACCAAAAAAAACTTCTCCATTACCCTATCTTTCATCAAATTGTTGTACCTTCGCGGCGGTTTTTTAAGGCCAAGCCCAGATGGCGGAATCGGTAGACGCGCTGGTCTCAAACACCAGTGGGGCGACCCGTGCCGGTTCGACCCCGGCTCTGGGTACGAGTTTAACTCAAAAGCAATCGCTAAACCCTTTTCAAACAAGGATTTAGCGATTTTTCTTTTCTTAAAATTCCCCACATTTTCCCCACGTCTGCAAGAAATCGCGCAAAGTGAACCCCGTTTTCCCCACCAGAAAAGCACGAATTTGGGATGAATTGTAGATCTATTCCGGAATGAAGAGCGTATTGCAGGAAGCCAATAAATGTCTTTAATCGTCAATCAATACGATTAAAAACCTTGTAGTTGCTCCTGCAATCTCGATTAGAGTTGAGAATTGATTTCGTTTTGCGCATAGATGATGGCATCACTTTCATTCAGTCGGTGTCCTTTCTGTACTGCATCAAGCAAGTACAAACGTTCAAAGCATCGCCCGATGAAGAACTTCATGATACGCATAGAGATTTCTCCTGCAAGGGAAGAAACAGAAGGCTTCACTCTTGCCGATT
>CAJOLR010000029.1 GCA_905235565.1 uncultured Bacteroidaceae bacterium
CTCATTCAAAAGAAGTTTCAGGTCGTCATCGTCAACCGCGGCACCGGCGTCAAGATCACCGGACCGGAGGAGGTGCGGGATGCTTACCGCAGTTACCTGGAGCTGGAGCCATTCAGCCAGCTCAACAAGCGCATAGCCGCAATGAATCAGGCGGAGATACACGAGGTTTCGCTCATGCCATTCCTGGCTGTTTTCAAAGGACTGGGATTAAAGAGTCTGGGGGATATATCGAACGTCATCAGGGAGTTCTCTGAAGGAGCTTATCAGATAGCCTGCTATCAGATAGGACTAACAGACCTGGATATCATATCATCATCCATCGGACCTCAGGACCTGTGCATAGCATTCATACTCAAGAACGGCGGCGGCAAGGCTGGCATAAAATATATGTTTGACCTGCTCAACGGCGAATCCGAGAGCAATGACATGATAGCAGAAATGCTGTTGGAGCAATCCAAGGACCTTCCATTCATGAACAAGTAACCGGACAAGATGGCCAACAAACCTTTAAACACGGAACTGCTCGACCGGGCCATAGTGTTCGCGGTACGGGCTCATGCCGGTACCGAACGGCGCGGGAAGGGGTTTCCATACATAATACATCCCATGGAAGCCATGGAGATAGTTTCCACCATAACCTCCGATCAGGAGCTGCTTGCGGCTGCCGCATTGCATGACACTGTCGAGGACACCGAAGTGACAATCGATGACATCCGCAGGGAATTCGGCGAGAGGATAGCCTCTCTGGTCATGATCGAGAGCGTCGGTGACGACGAGGGGACTTGGCATGAACGAAAGAAGAAGGCGATTGACCTAATCGCCGGCGCTCCTCTTGATGCCAAGATCGTAGCTATGGGTGACAAGCTTTCAAATATGCGCGCCATAGCCCGCGACTATGCGGTTCAGGGTAATGCGTTGTGGAACCTGTTCCATGCCAATGACCCCAAAGACCATGAATGGCACTATCGCGGACTGGCCGATGCCCTTCGTGACCTCAAGGACACATCCGCATTCCGTGAATTCGAGATGCTCATAGACCAGGTATTCGGTCCTGTCAGGTAACAAGGAAACAGGAAAAGGGATAAGAATCCTGAATGATTCCGATGGGGACGGTCATGCCGTCCCTTTTATGTCATTTTAATTATGTTTTCTTTTTAATACAAGGTAATTTGACTAAATTTGCGAACCTTATAAAAACAGGAAACTTCAAACAAGTAACTAACAATAATTACACAACAATTATGAAACCCACACACATTGAGCATCTGGGCATAGCCGTTACCTCTCTGGAGGAGACAATGCCTTTCTTTGAGTTCCTGACAGGCAGCAAGTGCTACAACATCGAGGTAGTAGAGGACCAGAAGGTTAAGACTGCTTTCTTCAAGGTTGGAGAGGTTAAGATAGAGCTCCTTGAGCCCACTTGCCCCGAGTCAACCATCGCCAAGTTCATTGAGAAGAACGGCGGCAAGGGAGGAATACATCACGTTGCTTTCAATGTTGAGAATACAGCCGAGGCCCTTAAGGAGGCCGAGGCAGCAGGCATCCGCCTGATTGACCTTGCACCCCGTAAGGGCGCCGAGAACCTGATGATAGGATTCCTGCACCCCAAATCAACCTGCGGTGTACTGACAGAACTTTGTGAACAACCCAAATAATACAACTATAAAATGGATAACAGCAAGCTTCAGAAGCTGGTAGACAAGCGCGCCCAGGCAATGGCCGGCGGCGGCGAAAAAGCTGTTGAGAAGCATCACGCCAAAGGCAGCTACACTGCCCGCGAACGCATAAACATGCTTCTTGACGAGGGATCATTTGAGGAGGTCGATATGTTCCTGACCCACCGTTGCACAGACTTCGGTATGGACAAGAAGGTATTCCTGGGTGACGGCGTTGCCGTAGGTTCAGGTACCATTGACGGCCGTCTGGTATATGTTTTCGCACAGGATGCCACTGTAATCGGAGGTTCTCTGTCCGAGACTATGGCACAGAAGATATGCAAGGTCATGGATATGGCCATGAAGATGGGTGCTCCCATCATCGGCCTGAACGATTCAGGCGGTGCACGTATCCAGGAGGGTGCCTGCGCACTGGCCGGTTACGCCGAGATATTTGAGCGCAACATTCTGGCATCGGGCGTGGTTCCCCAGATTTCAGTCATTTTCGGCCCCTGCGCCGGCGGTGCCGTTTACAGCCCTGCCCTGACTGACTTCATCATGATGACCGAGCAGAACTCTTATATGTTCATCACCGGACCTAAGGTCGTAAAGAGCGTTACAGGTGAGGACGTTACCGTAGAGCAGCTGGGCGGCGCCCGCGTTCACGCCACCAAATCAGGTGTGACACACTTTGTGGCCGCTACCGAGGAAGAGGCCATGCAGGAGATACGCCGTCTCATCAGCTTCATCCCCCAGAACAACATGGAGGAGGCTCCCGTAAAGCCTTGCACCGATGACCCGGCACGCATAGAGGATGCCCTGAACTCTATGGTTCCCGATGATCCCAACAAACCTTACGATATGAAGAACATCATCTACTCAATCGTTGATGACGGTGACTTCATGGAGGTTCACAAGGATTACGCCAAGAACGTCATTTGCGGTTTTGCCCGTTTCAACGGACGCTCAACCGGTATCATTGCCAATCAGCCCAACTGGCTGGCAGGTGTGCTGGATTGCGACGCCTCACGTAAGGCTGCCCGTTTTGTACGTTTCTGCGACGCATTCAATATCCAGATACTTACCCTGGTCGATGTTCCCGGATTCCTGTGCGGTACAGGTCAGGAGTATGCCGGTATCATAGATCACGGTGCCAAGCTGATGTTTGCCTACGGTGAGGCTACCGTTCCCAAGGTAACCGTAACAGTACGTAAGTCTTACGGCGGTTCACACATCGTAATGAGCTGCAAGCAGCTGCGCGGTGACCTGTGCTACGCATGGCCCAATGCCGAGATTGCGGTTATGGGTGCCAGCGGCGCGGTAGGTGTTCTTGAGGCCAAGGCTCTCAAGGCCATCGAGGACCCGGAGGAGAAGAAGAAATTCATTGCCGAGAAGGAGGCCGAGTATAAGGACAAGTTCGCTTCACCTTATCAGGCTGCCAACCGCGGTTATATTGACGATGTTATTGAGCCGCGCTACACACGCGCCCGCATCATTCGCGGATTTGAGCAGTTGCAGACCAAGCGCCTTACCAACCCGCTCAAGAAGCACAGCAACATTCCACTCTAAAGAAGAGAGTCTATGATGACACCGTTAGCAATAAACTGGTCACACGTCTGGATGGTAACCGGACTGGGATTCTGCATGGTGATTACGCTCCTAGTAGTCCTTATCTTCATTCTTAAACTGCTTGGTACAGTTATAAGCAATGCGGTTAAGGCACCAAAGGCAGCACTGCCCAAGGACGTAGCCCAGGCTACCGCCGCCCAGGCCGCTCCGGCAGCAGCACAGGCATCGGCCGACGATGATCTGGCTGCTATAGCTATGGCTCTGCATCTGTACTTTAACGGAGTACATGACGTGGAACCCACCGAGATTCATATCAAGAGAGTAGAGCGCTCCGGTTGGAACTCAAAGCTCTACGGAATGAACAACCTGCATCGTTAATAAACTTTATTATGAGAGAATTTAAATTCACAATAGACGGCAAGCAGTACAACGCTGCCGTCAATGAACTTGAGGACAACTTTGCCGAAGTCACACTGAACGGCAAGACCTACAAGGTAGAGTTAGAGAAGGAGGAGGCACCTGCAGCCGCAGTTGTACGCCGTCCCGCCTCTGCTGCCGCTCCTGCAGCCGCTGCTCCAGCCGGCCTGATGACCGTAAAGAGTCCGCTGCCCGGATCAATAGTAAAGGTACTCGTCAAGGCCGGCCAGGCTGTAAAGAAGGGCGATGTACTGCTCACAATGGAATCCATGAAGATGGAGAACAACGTTGCCGCCGAGGCCGACGGTACCGTAAAAGCCATCTATGTGGAGCCAGGTAAGAACGTAATGCAGGATGACAAGCTGCTTGACCTGGAGACAGTCGCCACAGCAGCCGCTCCCGCTGCCGCACCCGCACCCAAGGCTGAGGCACCCAAGGCTGCTCCCGCCCCCAAGGCAGAGGCTCCCAAGGCTGCCGATGTTCCCGCCGGCGGCTACAAGGTAACAAGCCCCCTGCCCGGATCTATCATAAAGGTTCTGGTAACCGAGGGTCAGGACGTAAAGAAGGGTGACACCCTGCTTACTCTTGAGAGCATGAAGATGGAGAACGCCGTTATGGCCGACCGCGACGGTAAGGTAACCAAGATTGCCGTAACCGCAGGTCAGAACGTAATGCAGGAGGACCTGCTCATAGTTCTGGGTTAATCATCATTTCAAAAAACGTACAGAAATGGGTGATATTCTGGAATTCTTTGAGCAGATGGGCTTCATGAACATGACCTGGCAGCAGGGACTGATGCTAATCATCAGTTTCTTCCTGCTCTATCTGGCCATCAAGAAGCAATATGAGCCGCTCCTGCTGCTCCCCATCGCATTCGGTATGCTGCTTACAAACCTGCCCGGTGCAGGAATGTATCATTCAGAACTCTGGACAGCATTCCTTGATGCCAACAGCCCTGCCTATCACAGCTATGGTGCAATCATGCGTGAGGGCGGCCTGCTGGATATTCTCTACATAGGTGTTAAGGCCGGTGTATATCCGTGTCTGATATTCATGGGCGTAGGTGCCATGACTGATTTCGGTCCGCTCATTGCCAACCCCAAGAGCCTTCTCTTAGGTGCCGCAGCACAGTTAGGTATCTTCCTTACATTCCTTGCTGCCAACGCCATGGGATTCACCGAGGCTCAGGCCGGCTCAATAGGTATAATAGGTGGTGCTGACGGTCCTACATCAATCTTCCTCACATCTAAACTGGCTCCCGAGCTGCTTGGCCCTATCGCCATTGCCGCTTACTCTTACATGGCTCTTGTTCCGGTTATCCAGCCGCCTATCATGCGTGCCCTGACAACCAAGAAGGAGCGTGCCATCAAGATGAGCCAGCTGCGTCCCGTAAGCAAGACCGAGAAGATAATATTCCCGATAGCCATCACCACCATCGTGGCTCTCATGCTGCCCGATGCCGCTCCGCTCATAGGCTGCCTCATGCTGGGTAACCTGGCCAAGGAGTGCGGTGTTGTGGACCGTCTGAGCAAGACCATGCAGAATGAGCTGATGAACATCGTGGTCATATTCCTGGGTCTTACCGTAGGTGCAACCGCAACTGCAGGTTCATTCCTGAACGTGCGTACGCTTATGATCCTGGCCATGGGTATTGTGGCTTTCGGCTGCGGAACCGCTGGCGGTGTGCTGCTTGCCAAACTCATGAACGTGTTCTCCAAGGAGAAGATCAACCCGCTTATCGGTTCAGCAGGTGTATCGGCCGTTCCAATGGCTGCCCGCGTATCACAGCAGGTAGGTCAGGAGGAGAACCCCAGCAACTTCCTGCTCATGCACGCCATGGGCCCCAACGTTGCCGGCGTTATCGGCTCGGCCGTAGCAGCCGGTATATTGTTGACAATGCTCGGCTGAGCATTGTCAACAATATCCAAACCTTTTTTAGTTTGGGTAACCCAAACGGTGCTCCTTACAGTCGCGTAAAAATTAGCCCCCGCATATGCGAGGGCTGATTTTTCTATATCTGCAAATGAAAATATCCCTACGGAATTACGACGGTGGGCTTGAACGTCTTAGCCTCCTCCGGAGTTACCTGTGCGTAGGCGATGATAATGACCGTGTCGCCTATTGAGACCAGGCGGGCGGCAGCGCCGTTAAGGCAGATGCACTTGGAGCCACGCTCGCCGCGGATAACGTAAGTGACCAGACGGGCACCGTTGGTTACATCAACCACATGAACCTGCTCGCCGTCAATAATGCCGGCTGCATCCATCCAGTTGCCGTCAATGGTTATGCTACCTATGTAGTTTATGTTGGCATCGGTCACCTTGACACGGTGCAGTTTTGATTTAAGAACTGTAAGCAGCATTATTCCTTATATTTTATGTTGTCAATAAGGCGGACTTTACCGCAGTGTACGGTAACGCAGCCCACAATATAATCAGTGGTATCCCAGTTGTCAACCGGCTGAAGGGTGCGGCCGTCAACAATCTCATAATACTCCACCTCAAGTCCCTGATGTGAATTGATGGTGTCAATCACATACTTGCGTGTCATAGGCAGCGTATGGTGGCGTGCGTAGTAGCGGCTCTCGAACAGCGTACGGGAAATGTTGGCGGCCAGCTTGCGTTCGGCCTTGCTCAGGAGCATGTTGCGCGAACTCAGTGCCATGCCGTCCTCCTCACGGACAATGGGGCATCCTACAATCTCTATCTTAAGGTCAAGCTGACGAACCATCTCACGGATAATGGCCAGCTGCTGAAAATCCTTCTCGCCGAAATATGCACGGTCAGGCTCGACGGCATAGAAGAGCTTGCTTACAATCTGGGCTACCCCGTTGAAGTGTCCGGGGCGATTGGGTCCCTCCATTACCTTATCCAGAGGTGTGAAGTCAAACTGACGGGTATCGGGCTCGGGATACATCTCCTCTACCGATGGAGCGAACACATATTGGGCACCGACCTTTTCAAGCAGCCTGCAATCGGCCTCCATCGTACGCGGATAGTTGTTAAGGTCATTCTTGTCGTTGAATTGCGTGGGATTTACAAAATCGCTTACTACGGTTATTTCATTCTCCGCAACGGAACGGCGTACAAGTGAAGCATGTCCCTCATGCAACGCACCCATGGTGGGTACAAGACCGATGCTCTTTCCAGCCTCGCGGCAGAATCCGAGAGCCTCTTTCAATTCTTTTACTGTCGATATCACCTTAATCATAATACAATCGAAAAAGTCCGCAAAATAAGTGAATATTTATGGGATATCAAAAGTTTACGCCGTTCTGCTTGCCAAATTGAGAGTTTTTTTTTATATCTTTGCATATCGTATTAGTAAAAGCATCTCTATGAGCGAGAAAAAAATCCTTATCATTGCTGATCAGATTTCGCCTTTCGTGGCTCAGACTCCAATGGCGGATTACTGCAGGCTGTTGCCTCAGAGCATCCAGGAATTGGGTAACGATATCCGGACCTTCATGCCCAAGTGGGGCAACATCAATGAACGCCGCAACCAGTTGCACGAGGTAATCAGGCTGTCTGGAATGAATCTGATCATTGATGACACCGATCATCCGCTCATTATTAAGGTTGCTTCACTTCAATCGGCCCGCATTCAGGTTTATTTCATTGACAATGAGGATTTCTTCCAGAACCGTCTTCAGGTTACCGACAAGGCCGGCGTTGAATACCAGGACAACGATGAACGCACCATCTTCTTTGCCCGCGGCGTACTGGAAACCGTCAAGAAACTGCGCTGGAACCCGGACATCATTCATTGCCACGGCTGGCTTTCGGCACTCATACCTCTTTACATAAAGAAAGCTTATCGCGAAGAGCCTGCCTTCCGTGACTCAAAGGTGGTTTACTCGCTGTATGACAAGGCTTTCCAGAACAGTTTCAGCGAAAGGTATCCGGAAATAATCCCCACCAAGGATATGGCCCTTGACGACATCGGTACATTTGACACTCCCATTGACTACAATGCAGTCATGAAGAAAGCCATCGATTTCTCAGACGGAATAATATGCAACTCCGCTTCTGTGGATGCCTCACTTCAGGCATATGCAAAAGAAAAAGGCATTCCTGTTCTGGATGGCGATGCAAGCACGATGGGTGCCGATGTCATAAATGACTTCTATAACAAAATCTGATTATATACAGGTATGAATCTCAAGACGACAGTTTGCAGTATAATTGCAGTTCTGTTTCTGATATCATGTGATGATGATACATCAGGTCTGGGTGTAACACTTACGCCCCGGAATGATGTCATAACCGTAAAGAATGATTCCTGCTTTGCTGTCTCCCGAACCATAAAGGCAAGCGACTCCCTTATTGTGATGAGCTCTATATGCAATCTGGGCAGGTTTACCGAACAGTTCAGCGGCACCACTCTCAATGCAGGCTATCTGACTCAGCTAAACTGTATGGAGAATTTCCGGTTGGCCGATTCGGTATACGGAATAGGCAACCATGTATTCCCCGAGTGGTTTGAAAATGCCGTGGCGGGACAAAAACCATATTATGCCAACCTAAGGCTCTATTATTACGGTTTCTTTGGTGATTCCACCAACACCATCAAGATTGATGTGTTCCCGCTTGACAGGATGATTGACACTGAGACCCTGTACTATCCTGACGTAGACCCGTCTCTGTTCTGTGACATACAGGCCAAGCCATTGGCCAGCATCACAGCTTCCGGGTGGAATCTGCAGGACAAGGATTCCGTCCGCGACCTGTACAACTACGTTCCCAGCATCACCATTCCCCTGCCCGATTCAGTAGCCAGGAACATTCTTGAATCATATTACAACCCTGCCACCCGTCATTATTTTTCGGATGCCAGGTCTTTCATGGAAAACCTCTATAAAGGTTTCTACATACGTTGCTCGCAGGGTGACGGTACCATACTTTACATTGACCGCACCACCCTTGAAGTCAACTTCAAGTTCATAGACACCAATGATGACGATGAGCCGATTGTACAGTCTCTTATGGCCGAATTCCCGGGTAACAGCGAGGTTATGCAGCTCAACAGTTTCAAATGGACAGGTCTGGAAAGCCAGCTAACTGACAGCAGCTGCACCTGGATAAGAAGCCCGTTCGGTTTACTGACCGAAATAACGCTCCCCATAGACGACATGAGGGATGATGAGTATGTGCTGAACTCCGCCCAGTTGTGCTTATCGACAGCCGTTACTCCATCCAGCCGTTTCAAACCGTCAGTTCCCAATAATCTCCTGCTTATAAGAAAGGACCTGATGCAGGAGTTCTTCTCCAGGAACCAGTCAATTGACAATAAGGAATCATTCGCCACGTCATACACCAGCAAATACGGCACTTACACTTATGAGAACATAGCCGCACTGGTAGAGAAGATTTACAGTGACCGCGAGGAATGGATAAATTCCACCGGTGGCACTTCAGCCGCCTATGAGGCTGAGTTCCCAGACTGGAACAAGGTTGTTCTGATTCCGGTAGTTGCCACGACAGACTCAAAGAACAACGCTCTGAGTTACAGGGTGGACACCAGGATGCATCAGGTCAAGCTGTTGGGCGGCAGCACCCCCATCAAGATCAAGACCATCCGCACCAGGTTCTGAAAAAAGAAGATTCTTCTGTCAGCCCCATAGTCTCAGACTTGGGGCTTTCTTTTTATTCTGCATATCCTTATTCATACAAGTCATTTAATCCAAACAATAAAGTCCGGTTGGAATATATTGCTATTTAGAGCACCTTTGCAGCCGAATTAAACAACTAATCATGAACAGGCAGACATTAGGTCTGGAGACACTCGATGTACGCTACCAGCGTCAGGCCGCAAATGCACTCTACATAGCCGGGAGGCTCAGTGAAATCAGTGCAATCAGCAAGGTCACATACATCGGACTCAAGGACAACCCCTTCTATAATCTGGCACGCAAGCAGTTCGGACCCACATCGGGAGCCATGGTAATAATTGACCTTGAATCTAAGGAGGCCTGCTTTGATTTCATAAACCGGCTTAAACTGGTGCATCGGGCCACCAATCTGTTTGACAACCGAACGCTTGCCATACATCCCGCTTCAACAATTTTTGGTAACTTTACAACTGAGCAACTTGAGCAGATGGACATCAGGGATACTACTATACGCCTTTCCATTGGACTTGAGGATCCCGATGATATACTGGATGACATCAGGCAGGCTCTCAACACATCAGGTAATTGAATTAAGATATGAAATACAACTTTGACAGAATAATAGACCGCTCCGGAACCAATGCGCTGAAGTACAGCGTGCTAAAGGAGCGATACGGCCGCGATGACCTTATACCCCTTTGGGTGGCAGACCTGGACTTTGAGACTCCCCCATTCATTACCGATGCCCTTCGCCGTCGTCTGGACCACTCCCTGTTCGGATACACCTCTGTACCGCAGGAACTCTGGCAGACCATCGCCAAGTGGATATATGACCATCACAGCTGGAAAGTTGACGAGAAATGGATAACCTACATTCCCGGTGTGATGAAAGGCGTAGGTGCCGCAGTAAATGTATTTGTCAAGCCCTATGAAAAGGTAATCATAATGCCGCCTGTTTACTTTCCGTTCAGACTGGTGCCTCAGGGCAACGGACGTCAGGTGGTGTTCAATCTGCTCAAAAGAGTTGAAGGAGGCGGTTATGAGATTGATTTTGAGAATCTCTCCCTAGTAGCCGATGACAAATGCCGACTGCTTCTGTTAAGCAACCCGCACAACCCGGCCGGCATCTGCTGGAGCAGGGAGACACTGGTTCGTCTGGCCGATTTCTGCTACGAGCGTAACATTATTGTAATAAGTGATGAGATCCATGCTGACCTGGCACTCTTTGGCAACCGTCATATCCCGTTTGCATCGGTCAGTGACAAGGCTGCCAGGATAAGCATAACGTTTGGGGCCCCGTCCAAGACATTCAACACGGCAGGTATAGTAAACTCATACGCAATAGTGCCCGATGACACCCTTAGGCGCAGGTTCTACTCATGGCTGGACGCCAATGAACTGAGCGAACCTCATCTGCTGGCCACCATTGCCATAATTGCTGCATTCCAAAACGGAGAGGAGTGGCGCCGTCAGCTTATAAGTTACATTGAGGATAACGTGCGCTTTGTGGAGGATTACCTTAAGGCCAATATCCCGGCCATCAAGCCGCTTCGTCCGCAAGCCACATTCCTGGTATGGCTGGACTGCCGTGAGCTGGGACTCAACCATAAGGAACTGATTGATCTATTTGTAAACAAGGCCCGTCTGGCTCTGAATGACGGAGAGACTTTCGGTCCCGGCGGAGAGGGATTCATGCGCCTTAACGTAGGCGCTCCGAGGGCCCTTCTCAGCAAGGCACTGGACCAGCTTTCGGCCGCCGTCAAGGTCTGACAGTAGAATTATTCTACAAAAACGGCAAAAACGCACTGTTTTTGCCGTTTTTATTCTGCCTGTTCATTCAACAATATGTTTAGTATTCTAATGTTTTAAGTTTTCTTGGAACAACATACTATTTAACCGACCTTTGCACCGGAAATAAGAAACAGAACAATTACAGAACAACAATATGAAAAAGACACTTTATATAATAGCAGTGGTTTTAGGTCTTGGTTTTAATGCCAATGCACAGGAAGTTGAGACAATCTCACTGCGCATACCTGAATTTGCACGCCCCCTTGTTGAGAACTGGACAAAAGAATACCGCCAGGCCAACCCCACCGTTAACTTTGAATTCATCAAGGGAAAGGCTGAGGCCGCAAGAGTGATAGAACTCACGACCGATGAGGATGCTGTAAGTTTTGCACGTTACGCAATACTGCCGGTTACTACAGCAGACTCCGAGGCCGCACGTCTGACATCGCACCGCCTTAACGCACGTAAACTCCGCTCCCTGTTCTTTGTAAATGAAGAAGATGAGGAGGAGGATCTTCCAGCCGCTCAGCAGAAGATACATATCTATACCGGCAACAGCCAGCTCTCAGCATCAAGAATCTACGCATCTTACCTGCACCGGAACGTAGCAGACTACAAGGGCAGGAAGATATCGGGCGATGACGCTTTCCTTACCACTGCCATAAGCCGTGACCCGCTGGGCGTAACCGTAAACTATCTCTCCAACATATTTAACCTGGAGAGCCGCCAGCCGGAATCAACACTGTCAATTCTGCCCCTGGACCTTGACAAGCATGGACATCAGGTTCTGGAGAGCGCCAATCTGGATGATATCATCCTGCTCCTGGAGCAGCACAATTATGATGAGATTCCTGTAGGAAACATAGGATTTGCCTATAACCATGCCGATATGGCCATGAATGACTTTGTGAACTGGGTACTTACAGCCGGAATCAAGGACCTTCACTGTTACGGAATGCTCTCACTGTCACAGAATGAACTGACAGCCCAGATGCAGCGTATTGCAAGCCGCGACCTGGCTCAGAAATAAGAGTTAAAGCACACACTGATTTTTAGGATTCAATAGTCAGGAACGGGCATCTGGTCCCGCTCCCAAGGGAATACTGTACATATGAAAAAACTGCTTTTTACACTGACACTGTCTTTAACCGTCACTCTGACTGTCATGGCACAGACCGTACTTACCGGCACTGTAACCGATGCCGCCACAGCTGAGCCGCTCATAAGCGCCCAGGTATATGTAAAGTCCGGCAAGGGTGTGGGTGCCACCACAGATCTGGAAGGCAAATTCCGCCTTGAGACCAAGGAGAGCCGGCCACTTACGCTTGCCGTGGACTACATAGGTTACCGCACCCAGGAGATTGATGTTTACGATGACTCCGAACCTATAGACATCCAGCTCTCGGAGAATGTCAACACGCTGAGCGAGGTGGTGATAATAGGTTACGGAACACAGAAACAGACCCAGCTTACCGGCAGCGTAGCCTCAGTAAAGGCCGATGTATTCAGCCAGTCCAAGGCCCCCACGCTGGACGGAGCGCTGAGCGGAATGGTGGCAGGCCTGAACGTTACCGCATCAAGCGGTCAGCCGGGAGCCGACAGCCATATCCGCATACGCGGCGGCAACTCGGTCAATGCCAGCAACGAGCCACTCTACGTGATCGACGGATTCATCTACTTCAAGGATGCCGCCAACAGCGGAACCGGCCTTGAAGCCATTGAGAGCTCGCTCAACCCTCTCTCAACCATCAACCCCGGTGATATTGAATCGGTCGAGGTACTTAAGGATGTATCGGCCACAGCCATTTACGGCTCACGCGGCGCCAACGGTGTTATCCTGGTTACCACCAAGCAGGGCAAGCCGGCAGCCGGCAAGGCCGTCATCAACTACACATACGATTTTGGCGTAAGCAACATAACCAAAAAACTGGATCTGATGAACGCATCGGAGTGGGCACGGTTCCAGAAGGATTACTACGGCAACCGCGGCGGCTATACCGATGAGCAGATTGCCGCTCTTGGTGAGGGTACAGACTGGCAGAGCGCCCTGCTGCGCACCGCCATCCGGCAGGGCCATGATCTGAGCGTGACCGGTGCCACCGACAAGAGCCGTTACTCATTCTCAGTGAGCGCCACCAATCAGGATGGCATACTGCTAAACAGTGGATTTGACCGCTACAACCTGCATACCAACTCCGAGTGGGACCTCAAGAAGAACCTCAAACTGGGTGTGAACGCCACTCTGGGCCGCTCTCGCCAGAACGGACTCACAACCACCGAGGCTCAGGTATTCAACTCATCACCCTACTCGGCCGGCATAACCAACAGTTTTGTCTATGCCCTGCTGGTACCACCGGTTGTAGAAATCTATAACGCCGACGGCAGTTACAATTTCAGCAACCCCTATGAGTATGCATACTTTGCCATAGGTGACCACTCGGCCAACCCCGTTTATGACTTAAAGGAGAGCGTGGCAGAAAACATAAACAACTACCTGCTCACCAACGTATGGGCAAGCCTGCGTGTAGGAAGCCTGCTGTTCAAGGCAACCGTCGGCCTTAACAGCGAGCACCTTACCCAGAACTATTTCTCAGGTGCATACACATCGCTGGGTCTGGCCACTCAGGGCATAGGCGGCACGGGTAACCGTCAGACCGATGTATGGCAGCAGGAATATACCGCCAGCTATACACGTGACATAGACTTTGACAACTATCTTGATGTGCTTGTAGGCTACACCCGCCAGACATCATCATCCAGTTTCAGTTCCATACGTACCAACCACTTTACGAACGAGTCACTCAAGCAGTACAATCTGGGCGACGGAGCCAACATATACACCCCGCAGACAGGCCTGACGAAGTCACAGCTCAACTCTGTGCTGGCACGTGTAAACTACTCTCTCAAGGACCGCTACAACGTAACCGCCACCTTCCGCGCCGATAACTCAAGCCGCTTTGCCAAGGGCCACCGCTGGGGCTACTTCCCGTCAGTGGGACTCTCATGGAACGTGGACAAGGAGAGTTTCCTGAGCAGTGTAAGGAGCATTGATTACCTCAAGGTACGCCTGTCGGGCGGACAGGTTGGAAACCAGGAGATTCCCGATTACGCATTCTCCACCACATTCGCTACCGGATCCTACGGAGGCAGCAGCAGTTACTCCAAATCCAATGCCAGGAATACAAGGCTCAAATGGGAGACCACAGCATCATACAATGCCGGATTTGACCTGGGCCTGTGGCACAGCCGCTTGACACTTGTGTTCGATGCGTATTACAAGAAGACCAGCGACCTTCTGCTTCAGGTTCCCACCGGATTTGCCACAGGTGTGAATACCCAATTGCAGAATGTGGGAAACGTAGTGAACAAGGGCGTAGAACTCTCTGCAACCGCCGCTCTCATACAGCGCCGCAGCATAAAGTGGAACGTAAGCGCCAACGTATCGCTTAACCGCAATGAGATTACCGACATGGGTACCACCAACAATGTCATCCAGGGATCGGACAGCCAGCAGATACTGCGCAAGGGAGAGTCACTGGGATCATTCTACGGACTCAGGTTTGACGGAATAGTACAGAGCGGAGATGACGTAAGCCAGCTGCCCACCGTAAACGGACTCACTCCCAAGCCGGGCGACATCAGATATGTGGACGTAAACAAAGACCACCGTATAGACGGTAATGACCGCGTGATACTGGGAAGCATCCAGCCCGATCTGGTATTCGGTCTCTCATCACAGTTCACATACCGCAGGATAGACCTTTCGCTGGCCCTGAGCGGCAGTTACGGAAATGAACTCTACAATGCCCTGGGACGCCGCCTTGAGATGACTGGCGACTCCTACAACGTACTCTCTACCGTCCGTGACTCATGGACCCCCGAGAATGGCGGCAACACCCTGCCTCTGGCATCACTGGCGCGCTCCATATCCTATATTGACAGCCGATATGTACAGAGTGCATCATATCTCAAACTCAAGAATCTGACCGTTGCATACCGGTTCAGGTCTGTAGAGTTCAGGAATGAGTTCAGGATTGAGGGAATACGAATATACGCAACCGGCAGTAACCTCTTTACAATCACACCCTACAAAGGCTATGACCCCGAGGTAAGCAGCGGAACAGACAGCGGCGCGTATCCATCGGCCCGTACACTCAGTCTGGGAATCAACGTGACACTATAATCATAACAACATTAACTATTTAAAAATACACAATCATGAAAAAGAAATTCCTTTTCGGCGCAGCAATAGCAGCTGCAATCTTAACAGGTTTTACGTCATGCGACAAGGATGACGAGGTAGTAGAACAACAGATTATCGATGAGAACAACGTGGTGGATGACGATGCCAGCGCACTGGCTCTGGTGAACGGCATCTACAGCCACTGGCAGCCCCTGAGTTCATCATTCTCATTCATCATAGAGCTCAACTCCAACAAGCTCATCTCATTTGAGGGCACCGAGGAGAAGGAAGGACCTCTGAACAGCCGTTTTGAGCAGGCACCCGACACCTGGTATCAAATCAAGATATTCAATCATCTGCTGCTTGGAGTTGCTCAGGCCAACGAGGCAATCGTGACCATCAACAACTCAAAGGCACTCGGTAAGGTAACTGATGCCGGTTATAACGCAGCCGTAGGCAAGGCAAAGTTCCTGCGTGCCCTGGCCAACCTCAAACTGGCTCAACTGTGGGGTGAGATTCCTGTATTTACCGAGGATGGCGGAAGCACCACCGAGCGTCAGAGCCTGGACAAGGTGTTTGACCAGATAATCAAGGACCTTAACAGCGCCGAGACTCAGCTTCTGGACTACAAAGGCGATCCCCGCGTTCCTTCAAGGCAGGCAGCACAGGCACTCCTGGCCCGCACATATCTGGTATTGGGTGACAACCCTCTCACATACGATGAGGTAGCAGCCATTGCCGATACACAGACTGACCCCGAGTTCAAAACCACTCCCAAGTATCTGGAGAAAGCCGTTGAGTATGCAGACAAGGTGATCAACAGCGGCCGTCTGGCTCTGGCCCCCGATTTCTCAAAGCTCTTTGGACGTGATTATGAGAGCAACAAACTGGGTGACAACGAGCATCTTTTTACCATAGCCCATGACGGCGACGGACTGGATGCTCAGGGCAACCACCAGACACACTGCTCATGGACATTCCCGTTCCAGAACGGACAGAACGGCAAGAAATACTCACAGAACCATACCGAGGTGGCCGATGATGACCTCTATGATGACTGGAAGGCAGAGCAGCCCAATGACAAGCGTCTGGCCAAGACCTATTTCACTAAACTGGTAAATCCGGCTGACAGCCTTACCTACACATACTACTCACCCGTATATACTCCAGTAAACGGCAAGGGTGTTGACCAGAGTTATGAGAACTCAGAGAACCTGGAGATAACCAGGAACTCTGTTGACCGCATAGAGATACGTTACGCCGAGGTTCTGCTTATCAAGGCCGAGGCTCTGGTTCAGCTGGGCCGTAACGCCGAGGCTGTGGCTCCCTTCAACCAGCTCCGCACCCGCGCCGGAATATCGGGTGTAACCGCCAATACACTCAACCTGGACGTTATCAAGCGCGAGTGGGACTATGAGTTCACATACGAGCAGTTCTCACTCTACAACAACCTGCGCTGGAAAGACCTTATCACATCCGTAAAGAAGGTAAGCCACTACAAGCACTTTGCCGATGACTGGGAGAACAAGCAGGAGTTCACTGACGAGCAGCACCAGTACTTTGAGAAGGTTCACAACCATCTTAAGGCCAAATACAACAATGTAAAGGGCCGCAACTACCGCCAGCCTATTCCGCTGGGTCTGCAGCGTGAGGACCTGGGCATTGCACAAAACCCGGGATTTTAAAACGATGGGGCTTGCCCCTACGTTTTAAATTGAAAATTGACAATGTCCATTAAATTGAGTGATATGAAGAGAATTAACAGATTATACCCGACATTGTTGGGAGTACTACTGATAGCGTCAGCAGGTTCCTGCAATTCCAACGATGATCTTGGCACGCAGGATATAGAGATTCCCGGCATAACGTTTGACGGTGATATAGACTGCTGCTCGGCCGAGGAGGCACTGCAGGTATTCCGTTTCCTGGAGACCGTAAAGATCATCCCCGAACTCTCTACCGTGGTGGACGACAAGTACAAGGTATTTGCATACTCACGCACCGGTAAGTTCAACGTAGGTTACAACGACCTCTATTTTGTGGTAACCAAGAAGAAAAACGGCAACTATGTAAAGAACTATGAGATCAAGGACTTAAGTCCCGTAATGCTCATGGTCAAGATGAACATGAAGCACAGTACGCCCGTATCGGGCCCGGCCCAGAGTTTCAATGACTCTTATGCTGCCGTAAAACGTGCCTGGGTATCGTTCATAATGAGTTCGGGTGAGAGCGGATCTTGGACATTGGGCTACAATATCGAAGCACTTGGCACCAAAGGTGGAGTTGAGGATGCCGATATTACAGTCAATCCGCTGCCCGCAGGTCAGGACTGGGTAAAGTCATTCAAGCAGGGAAATGACACATACTATATATCCATTGTCAATCCCACTGACCTCAAGACCGGCACCAACACCCTTAAGGCCTACGTATCCAGGAAGAGCACTCCCGCAACCACTCCGTATGCCATTGCATCAGAGTCTTTCAGGGTGGATATAGATCCGCGCATGCCCGATATGGGTAACCACACATCGCCTGGCAACACGCCGCTTACCAGGCAGGCAGACGGAAGTTATCAGGGTACTGTAAACCTTACAATGACCGGATTGTGGCGCATACACTTTACCGTGCGTGACCTGCAGGGCAACATTGTAGCCGGCGGCGATGAACTGAAGGACGGATTCAGTTCACTCTTCTGGGACGTGACTCTTTAACATCTTAAGAACCATAATCATCTTGACATTCCTATGCTGGGAACACTGTTGATTACATCAGTCATATTTACTGATGCGGACTCTATTCCGTTCAGGACACAGAACCTAGACGAGGTGGAGATTGTATCAGGCACCACCCCCGGGCGTAACCGCTCCGTAAAGGGTCAGGCTGCGGGTATTGATGAGCATATCTCAGTACTCAGGAATGTCAATATGGTTCGCCGGGGGTCATACGCCTGGGAGCCGGTTGTAAACAACATGCAGACCGAGCGGCTCTCCACCACCATTGACGGCATGAAGATTTTCTATGCCTGCACCGACAAGATGGATCCCGTGACATCATACGTGGAGAGCGGCAACCTGCAGAGCATAAGCCTGAACAGCGGGCTCAACGGCAATCCGCAGGCCACCGGAAATATTGGAGGCAGTCTGGACCTGCGCCTGCGCAAAGCCGGATTTGATGCCGCCCCATTCCACCTGAACGTTTTGGGCGGCCACGAATGGAACGGTCACCTGCAGGTCTATGGGGCCGATGCCGCCCTGAGCGGCAGCCGCGCCTATGCCAATCTGGGTGCGTTCCGCCGTGATGCCGGATGCTACAATACGGGAGGCGGCAGCAGACTCAAGTTCTCACAGTTCCACAAGATCAACCTGTTCGGCAACCTGGGCCTAAAACTGACGGATAATGACATTCTGGAGGGAACGGTAATCTTTGACCGCGCCACCGATATAGGCTACCCTGCCCTCAACATGGATGTAGCCACAGCCCAGGGCCTGATAACATCGGTCTCATACAGACATCTTTTCAAGGCTGCCAGTTGGGAGACCAAGGCATACTACAACCACATAATCCATATCATGGACGATACCAAACGCCCCGATGTGGCAATCCACATGGATATGCCCGGTGACAGCCGTACAACAGGCCTTTACAGCCTGCTGGTTACATCAGTTGCCGCTCATGACATAGCCTTGAACTATGACCTCTACTACAACCGTCTGTTTGCCGACATGACTATGTACCCAGGCGGTGCGGCCCCTATGTATATGGTTACCTGGCCCGATGTGGGCACACTCAATACAGGTCTGGCGCTGACTGATGACATCTGCATAACTTCAAGGCAAAACCTGCATCTGTCGGCCAAACTGGCCTGGCAGCAGCAGAGACTCAACAATGAGGAGGGTTATAATGCCCAGAAGGTATTCTTCCCAATGATGAAGGACTACTACCATCAGACCACCGGCCGAGTAGCTGCGGTATACCAATTCTCAATTCTCAATTCGCAATTCTCAATTGGTTCCGGCTGGGGCAGCCGTGCCCCCACAGTAACCGAGGCCTACGGATACTACCTGAACAACACCTATGACCAGTATGACTACATAGGCAACCCTACGCTCAAGAACGAGTCCGCCATAGAGTTGAACGCATCGGCAGATTCTCAATTCCCAATTCTGAATTCTCAATTCTCTATTGGTGCCGATGCCAACATATTCCTGTTCAAGAACTATATAATAGGCCATTTTGAACAGCGGCTTAGCGCAATGACCGTGGGTGCTGAGGGCGTAAAGGTTTATGGCAACCTGGACCATGCCACCATTGCCAACCTCTCCCTCACTGCAGGACTCGAAGGCCGTTTCCTGCAATTGGACGGAAAGGTTTCATACAGCAGCGGCCGCGACAACCAGGGAGATGCACTGCCTCTGATAGCTCCAATAGCATGGCAGACCCACCTTGACTTGGCAAAAGGGTCATGGAGCGGCCAGATAGAGGTTAAAGGCAACGGCCGCCAGAGAGTTTGGGGCATCAAATACGGAGAGACCGCATCGGCCCGATGGGCCATACTCAATCTCTCGGCTCAGTACCGTTACAGGTATCTCTCTGTCAGGGCAGGCGTTGAGAACCTGCTTGACAAGTTCTATGCCACATACGCCGATTGGAATGACATACCCCAGAAAGGACGTAACGTTTATGTAAACCTGACAATAGAAATATAGTATGAAAAGAACACTGATCTGGATTGCGGCACTTGTCTTGGGTGCTGTCCTGGGAGTGCTGGGATTTGGATGGCTGGATGCCGCAATGGGATTCATAGCCACAGTATATACCCGCCTGTTCCAGTTGCTGGCCGTACCCACCATAGTACTGGCCGTGATAACCACATTCGCATCATTCGGGACCAAGGGATCGGGCAGGATATTCGGTCAGACCCTGACCTACACCCTGCTCACCACTTTTGCCGCAGCAACGGTGGGGGCTATCCTGTATATCCTCATAGCACCGGGCAATCTGCCCCTTGATGCCATTAACGGACAGGAGCAGACAGCAGCCGTCAGCACAGAACTTTCATACTCGGAACATATTATAAGCATTATCCCCAACAACCTGGTCCGTCCGTTCCTGGAGGGCAACGTTCTGTCACTGCTAATCCTGGCATTCGCCATCGGAATAGCGCTGTCGCGCCTGCCTGAATCAGAGAACAAGGCGGTGGTTGTAAAGGGTGTACTGGGATTGCAAGACCTTTTGTTCAAGCTCATCGGCTACCTTATCTGGACGCTTCCTCTGGGCATTGTGGCATTTTCGGCACAATTGTCCGCCCAATTGTCGGCCGGTGTGGTTGCCAGCTCCATCGGTAAGTATGTATTAGTTGTTTTGGGAGGCAATTTCATCCAGTTCTTTATTGTATTGCCGCTGCTGCTGCTTGCAAAAGGTCTTAACCCCATACACGTTCTGAGCCGTATGATGCCGGCAGTACTAATGGCCCTGTTTACCAAGAGCAGCGCCGCCACCCTGCCTGTAACACTTGACTCGGCCCAGAACCGTCTGGGTGTAAGCAGCAGGGTTGCCAAATTCGTTCTGCCCATCTGCACCACCATCAATATGAACGGCTGTGCGGCATTCATTCTGGTAACGTCGCTGTTTGTAATGCAGAATGGCGGCATCCATATTACTGCAGGCACCGTCATTCTGTGGATTCTGATTTCGGTTATATCGGCCGTAGGTAATGCAGGAGTACCTATGGGCTGCTATTTCCTGACAATCTCACTCATGTCTGGTATTGGAGCTCCAATAGCCATATTAGGCATAATCCTGCCCATCTATGCAATCATAGACATGGTCGAGACAGCCGGGAACGTATGGTCCGACTCCTGCGTCTGCGCAATTGTAAACAAAAAGAATGAGAATTGAAATCTATCAATTCTCATTCTTTTTTCTTAGCTCTTTTTGGGCTTGCCGGCAGCAGCCTTGAGTCTGGCCACCTGTTTCTCAAGTGACTGGATTTTCTTGTCCTGGTTGCTTATGGTGGTCTGGAATGCGTTGAGTTCCTCGGTATCGATATCCTGAGGCAGCGCCCAGTTGACTCTCTGCAGGAAATCACCCAGAATGTTCATGTAATTGGTGAACGCATCGTACGGTGACTCATAGATTCCGCGGTCCATCGATACGGCGTTGTTCTTGGTAGTCATGAACCGGAAGTTGTTGCTGGCCTGCAGATAATCCCAGTCCTGCAACAGATGACGGTCCTTGCTCAGGATTACGCGCTCACCTATTGAGTAAAGCTTATCAAATGCCTCACGCTGCATTACGTTACCCAGCCAGCAGCTTATGTCACGCTCCTCATCATTCCATGACATGGGATAAGGAACCTCGATTGATGAAACTGACTTGTGGGTCTTGATAACCTCCGACGGAGTCTGGAAGCCTATTCCACGTTCCTTGGCTGCCATAGGCAGGTTGTATATAAAGTCAAGAATGTTGGAACTCAGGGGCTGGTATATACCCAGGGCGCACAGTTCCATGAAGATATTGAATACGCCGTCCTCCTCGGGACTCTGGGCAATCCAGTCCATATACTTGTCGGCCATAAGCGGGTATGCCTCCCATGACGGATTGGAGAACCTGAGGCTTATGTCATCGGACAGTTTGTAGTCACGGGTAAATACCTTGAGGTTGGGATTGAGAGCGCAATGGTACAGGTAGTGCGGACTCTTCCAGCCCAGGATGTGCTTGGCACCCTCGGTAAGCATTCCCTTGAATCCCATATCGGCCACCAGACCGCCTATCTCGTCATCATATATAAGGCTGGAGTTGCGGAACACCTTGGGTTTCTGCCCGAACAGCTGGTTGATCTTGTCTACCTGACGCTTTACCTCCTCGCGGAATGACTGCTCACCGTTGGGGGCAAGCGATGCCAGGCCGTGTGAGTAAGGCTCGGCAATGAACTCCACGCAGCCGGTCTCATTCAGTTCCTGAAGCAGGTCAATAACCTGGGGAGCATAGCGCTCCAGCTGTTCCAGACCCACGCCAGACAGTGAAAGGGCCACCTTGAAGGCACCATCGCTCTTTCGGGCCATATCGATAAGCGTCTTCAAAGCCGGGATATATGAGTTCCCGGCGATATTGTTTATGCTGGTCTCATTGGCATAATCATCATAATAATAATGATCTGTACCTATGTCAAAGAAACGGTACCTCTTGAGATGGATGATCTGATGAATCTCAAAATACAGACAGATTGTTTTCATATCTTGTTTTCCTTTTTATTCTACTTTCATTTAATGCCCAGCAGTTTCTTGTAACGTGCCAGGATACGCTCTCCCACCTTATCCCATGTGATGGCATCGACCTCCTTCTTGCCCTCTACCTTAAGGTACTCGTATAGAGCGGGATAGTTGCAGATGGAGTAGATGGCATCGGCCATGGCATGAATATCCCAATAGTCCACCTTGATGCACTTGTCCAGAATCTCGGCACAGCCTGACTGCTTGGAGATGATGGTGGGAACCTCACACTGCATAGCCTCCAGAGGTGATATTCCAAATGGCTCTGAGACCGATGGCATTATATAGACATCGCTGGCCTTGAGGCATTCGTACACCTGCCTGCCTTTCATGAACCCCGGAAAGTGGAAACGGTCGGCAATGCCCCGTTCTGCGGCCAGGGTTATCATGGCGTTCATCATGTCACCGCTTCCTGCCATGCAGAAACGTATGTCACGTGTACGCTTAAGCACCAGAGCGGCAGCCTCGACAAAGTATTCCGGACCTTTCTGCATAGTGATACGTCCCAGGAACGTGACCACCTTCTCATGCGGTTTCTTCTGAGGCACGATATCCTGTATCTCCTGCGGAAGAGGCTCCACTGCATTGTGCATGGTTGAAACCTTACGGGGATCCTGATGATACTTGTTGATTACCGTCTGGCGGGTAAGTTCACTCACGCACATTATGTGGTCGGCATAATCCATACCGTTCTTCTCGATGGCATAGACAGTGGGGTTCACATTTCCACGGCTACGGTCAAAGTCAGTGGCATGGACATGTATCACCAGCTTCTTGCCGCTCACCTGCTTGGCATGTATGCCGGCGGGATATGTCAGCCAGTCGTGTGAATGGATAATGTCAAACTCCTCTGTGCGTGCCACCACACCGGCCACGATAGAGTAGTTGTTTATCTCTTCATGCAGATTGTCAGGATATCGGCCTGAGAACTCTATGCAACCCAGGTCATTGGTGTACAGGTTACTGAAATCAGAGTAGATATGGTCTCGGAACCGATAGTAGTCATCCGCGTTCATCCAGGGATAACGCTGCTGGAGCACTCCTTTATCCGGGTCTCTCCATACCACAGGAACCGTATTCATTCCCACAATCTTCATGAAGCTCTGGTCCTCATCGCCCCATGGTTTGGGCAGGCAGAACGTAATGTCAACGTTTCCCTGATTCGCCAGTCCTCTCGTCAATCCGAAACTGGCGGTTCCCAATCCTCCCAGGATATGTGGCGGGAACTCCCAGCCGAACATCAATACCTTCATAAACTATAGAGTAATTTATTGGAATTCATTAATCATCTTGATGGTTCTCAGTATCTCGGCCACATTCATTGCGAACGATACGGCTCCCCTGCCTTTGAAAGGTGGGTTACCGTCAAACAGTTCCGGCAGTGAGCCGACGCAGTGCGATGTCATCTCATCCTCATAGCCTATCATCTGCCGCTCCACAAATGAAAGGCCGCTCATCTTGAACACCTTGAGGTAAGCCTCAAAGTAGAATCCTGCCAGCCATGGCCATGCTGTACCCTGATGGTAGGCATAGTCACGCTCGCGCTGCGGCCCAACGTAGTTGGGATTGTAGCCCAGGCTCTTGGGGCTGAGTGAACGCAGGCCCTTGGGGGTAAGCAGTTCCTTTGTCACAATATCCACCACAGCCTTCTGCTGCTTGAGGTCCAGCGGAGAGTAATCCAGCGCCACCGCGAATATCTGGTTGGGACGTACGCTCCAGTCCGGTGCATCCTTATCCACAAAGTCATAAAGATAACCGTACTGGTTGAGGAATGTCTTGACGAATGCCCTGCCGGTGTTGGCGGCCAGAGTCTCCAACCTCTTGGAGTAATCTGGCTTGCCGAACTCTTTTGTCAGGTCTGCCACAAACATAAGAGCATTGTACCAGAGGGCGTTTATCTCAACAACATATCCTGTTCTGGGTATCACCGGAACACCGTTTGCCGTTGAGTTCATCCATGTGGCGGCCTTTTCCTTGCCGTTTATATGAACCAGTCCGTTGCTGTGCAGGAAGAAATTGTAGTGACGGTTGTGACGCAGAAAATCCATCATGTCTGTGAGCAGTTTGCCGTACTTTTTCCAGGCCTGCTCACGTGATGTAGCCTTGGCATACTGCTGAATGGCCCACACAGCCCACAGCATTACATCGGGCTGCTCAATCTCATAAATCTGGAGTTTGCCGGGCACACCCTTTATAAAATCACGGATGGCCTCCTGGGCGGTAAACATGGCGCTCTCAAACTCACCTGTCTCCTTGAGTGAAAGCGTAAGTCCGGGCAGAGATACAAACAGGTCGCGCGCGCGGCACTTGAACCACGGATAACCTGCCAGTATGTAATGGTGTCCGCCCACCTTGTTGTGGAACTGATGGGCTGCGTTCTTGAGACAGTGATAGAAATTGTCACGTGGGGTGCGCTCATTTGCCTCGACCGTAAACGTACGCTTGAGTCCTTTGGTCTTTACTTCCGATAAGCCCGCCGAGAACACAATGCTCTCACCTTTCTTAATAGGCATCTCAAAGTAGCCCGGAACATAGAGGTCCTCATTGAACTCATATCCGCGCTCCAGTTCCTTTGAGTACTCGAACTTGCGGTACCAGTCAGGACGGAACACAAACTCGTTTTCCTTGCTGAACTGCATATAGAGGTCCGGATAGCCGGGATACATGCTTGTCTTGATACCGTTCTCCACCATCTCATAGTCGCGGCGGGCGTTGCTGTTCTCATGCGTGAACTGACGGACGCTGCGGAATGCCAGGAATGGCTGGAAACGGAGCGTTGTATCGGAATGCGCATCCAGAAGCGTATACCGTATAAGTATACGGTTTTCATTGTGCTCAAAGAGTTTCTCCTTCTTGAGCATGACACCTCCTACACGGTATATGGTGGTAGGCACTTTGTCACAGTTGAACTCCCTTATGTACTTATGACCCTTGGGGCTGAAATTGTATCCCCAATACTGATGCAGTCCCAGGTTGAATTCCGCACCATGCTGTATCACAGTTTCATCCAATGAGGACAGCAGCACATGGTTTTCATCGTCCAACTCAGGCAGAGGGACCACCAGCAGTCCGTGGTATTTACGAGTATTGCAGTCAACAATCGTGGTGCAGTGGTAGGCACCGGAACGGTTGGTCCGCAGTATCTCCCTTGGAAGAGTCTCTTCCAGATTGGTCATCAAGGTCTTTTCAAAACGCAGATAGCTCATCGTTTTTGTATAAATTCTTATTGTACATCCAATACTTATGCAAATAAATGCAAAATATTAGTCCTTCCTTAAAATTACATAACACAAATATAAATACAAAAAGCATTAATTGATAACTTTGCGCGACAAAAAATCTGTAAGGACAGAAAATAGACAAAATATGAACAGGATTGTATCCAAACAACAGTTTTCAGAGAATGTATTCAAGTTTGAGGTTGAGGCACCGCTCATTGCCAGGTCACGCCGTGCCGGTCACTTTGTAATCATCCGCATAGGTGACAAGGGTGAGCGCATTCCGCTTACAATTGCCGATTCCGATGTCAAACGCGGCACCATCACACTGGTGGTTCAGCGTATCGGACTCTCCACCAACCGTCTCTGCAAGCTGGAAGTTGGCGATATGATAACCGATGTGGTAGGTCCTCTGGGCCAGGCCACGCATATTGAAAATTTCGGAACTGTACTGTGCGCCGGAGGCGGTGTGGGAACCGCTCCCATGCTCCCCATCATCAAGGCCTTGAAAGAGGCCGGCAACAAGGTGATAGCAGTTCTTGCAGGCCGCACCAGGGAGCTTATCATCCTGGAAGATGAGGTCCGCAAGTATGCCGATGAGACCATCATCATGACCGATGACGGATCATACGGCAACAAGGGTGTGGTAACCGTAGGTATGGAAGAGGTAATAAACCGCGAGAAGGTTGACAAGTGCTTTGCCATCGGCCCCGCCATCATGATGAAGTTCTGCTGCCTGCTCACCAAGAAATACGACATCCCGACGGATGTCAGCCTCAACACCATCATGGTGGACGGCACGGGTATGTGCGGCGCCTGCCGCGTCAGCGTTGGCGGCAAGACGAAGTTCGTCTGCGTGGACGGCCCCGAGTTCGACGGTCATCAGGTTGACTTCAACGAGATGATGCAGCGTGGC
>CAJOLR010000030.1 GCA_905235565.1 uncultured Bacteroidaceae bacterium
CCGCAACGAGGTGGAGGCCATCTACTGCATCCGCACCGATGACGGCGTAACCATCCACGTCCGCAACAACGGCATCATCAAGATGGGTCAGGGCGGCATGTATTTCCGCTGCGCTCCCAAGTTCGAAGCCCCCAAGGACAGCAAGTACGCCTGGATGAACGAGTGCCTCTTCCTCTGCCAGCCCGGTTTTGGCGGTGCCGGCGGCGGCATCACCCTGGACGTCTGGAAGGTTAAGTAAGAACCATCTGCACAAACAAAGAAAGGGCCCCGGTTTCGGAGCCTTTTTTTCTTACTCAAACACTCTCTGAACCGTCTCCCTTCTTACGCTTTATTGTGTGTTTTAGTTTCAGCACCGCAAAGTTCAGTTCAAACTCAGTTTCTGTCTCACTTGTAGAGAGAGAATCACAAAACAAGTCCTCCATTATTTCTCCACTTTTTTGGATTAGCTTCTTTTGCTTATTAGCATCTGCTGTATTGGATAGTTCCCCCATATTTCGCGATAATTCACGCAATCGGGCGAAAGTATCTATGATTACAATAGTTGTATCTGTTGCCTTTTTTCCTTTAAGTATCGTGGCCAACATATAAATACCTCGTTCTGTAAAAGCTTTATAGTTATGCTTGGAATATTTGCCCCTCCCGCCATCACTTTCTAAAGTCGAAATTTTCGACCTTAGAGATTTACTTTCTTGGTTATCTAGTTCTATTAAATAACCTGGTGGAAACTTTGCGGGATTATTTTTTACCGCCTCGTTGATACGCTTAGTCTCAACCCCATAAAAATCTGCTATCGCAAAATCTGGAATTACCTGCTGACCGCGAATTATCTCGATCTTATCGCGGACCTCTTCAAATGATAAAATCTTGTTTTTCATTTTTAGAATAGTGTTTAGGTTAATAATATATTGCAAACAAATACGAAAGGCGCTTCACTAACACCTTTATGTGTGCAGATGGAGCGCCTTTGCGGTATTAGTACCGACAAAAATAATAAAAATATCACTTACCACCTTTACGTCGGTTGCAATCGCGACAAAGCAGCTGGCAGTTCTCCGCTGTAGTTTTACCGCCTTCGTGCCAGGGCGTAATATGATCGGCCTCCATATAAGCCAAATCAAAGTGCTTATCACAATCCGGGCAAATACCTTTTTGTCGTTCATAGGCCGATAGTTTCTGAGCATCGGTAAAGGCACGTATTGAAAGATACTTTTCCTTTCCAGTCAGTATGTACGGATAGATTCCCGTCTTCTTTGTCACATCATCATCCAGAATCAATCGTTTTACTTCCGATTCTATATTGGCTGCATCAAAAACCTTATCCTTATATTGTTTGTAAAGAGGTCCCCAATCAACCCCCTTCATAATCTTCTTGCGCTCTTTGGTAGGCTTAAATGAAGATTCAATCCAGGTAATAACTGATTGAAAGAACTGCCATAATGGAGCAGCACTTGCATCATGCTGATGATTGGCCATATAAGGCTCAATATTTCCGTCCGATATCCACGAAATCGCTGTTTCCAAATATTCTTGTCTGATAGCCGAGCCATTAAGGTAATCGGCACCTATCTTGGAGGCAGGAGCACCATTCTTGCTGAAATAGCGCTTGGCATCACTTACCCATGAACCTGCATAAACTGCATTACGGAGCTCCTGATCTGTCAGTTCCTCACCAGCGATATTGATTGTCTTGAACCATTTTAATTTTTCGCTGTCAGTACCACTGCAGATATAAACTTGTAATTCATAATCCAAAATCTGCGCCTGTTCATCGGGCTGAAGATTATGAAAGTAACGGAAGTTGAAAGCAAAATCACCATTCACATACTGGCAGATACTGATAGTGCGTTGTTGGCCATCAATAATCTCAAAGGTCCCGTCTTCACGTGTTGCCCAATACATCACATTCAACGGGAAGCCCTGAGTAAGAGTATCTATTACAGCATCACGCTGCTTCTCCTTATAGACAAACTCACGCTGGAATGGAGGACGCACGTCCAGCTTTCCTCCGTATGCCCTTACACCATTCTCATTGTTGTCCTCAAAACCCGTTGTCAGTTCTCGGACTGTTATTTTGTGAAGATCTATTTTCATATTGTTTTGTAATTATGCTTGTTTCTAATCAATTTTGTTTCCATAATCAATCTCTCCTTCAGCCACCATCCGTTGAATACTATCACATGCATATTCCTTATGTTCTAATGAATTCTGCTTACTTCGTATTAAGATTCTAAAATATGGACATTTTCCTCCAATTGACAAATCCTTTTCATCATATCCCTTGCGAAACTTAATTATTTCAAATTGATCAGGGTTGTATTTATCTAGAAATGTTATAGGTACACCCATAACTCCACCATAATCGAAAGGTATATCTGACACCTTATCTACATTTATTGCATCATAGTTATCATATTTAGGATACTCTTCAGGTGAATAGCTTTTATACAATATTAATCTTTCATGTCGTTTGGCTATATCAAGATTAGTAAACCAACAAATATTACCAAAACTACGCCACTTCTGTCCGGCCTCGTCTATCCAGAATCGGGTGCTTCTCTCCTCGTAGTAATCAGGAACCTTGAATTTTGCAAATGATAGGGTACTTCCAAGCCACAGTTTGTTATCCTTTATTAGAGAAAAAATCTCCTTATAGGTTATGGCGTTCTGATTTCCAATAATTACAAACTTCTTGTCATATTTTATTAGTTGTGCAACATACTCCCTAAACAATGAAAACGGGGGGTTGGTTACAACAATATCTGCTTGTTCCAAAAGCTCTATACATTCTTCGGAACGGAAATCACCATCACCATTCAAATAGTTAATACCTATCTCATTGGGATCAGGTACACGATTTCCATTTTTATCTCCATAATATTCGAGCCAGATTGCCCGTTCACTGTCATTCTGGCTGAACAAGTCACGGTTCTGGTTTTTATAACAGGTAGTAATTAGTTTCTTGAGCCCCAACCGTTCAAAGTTGTAGCTAAAATAGTGAAAAAAATTACTCACACGTGGGTCATCACAGTTACAGAGAACTGTATTTCCTTTAAAGTGATCTTTGTAGTGTTTCAGCTCATTTTCTATATCAGAAAGCTGAGTGTAGAATTCATCCTGCTTTGCCTTATTGGCAGCATGAAGACTCTTGTTTCCTGCCATCGTGATTGATAGTTGCGCACGAACTATCAATCACTTAACCGGACAAAAAGAAAGGTGTGAGCCTTTCTATCGCATTCACGAGGAGCCTCGCATGAACCCCGTAACCACCTATAGTCCAGCCCACACCAAACGGTGTGAGCATTAACTCTATTAGGTGGCAACGGAAGCTATTGCTCCCAGTAAATGCTCTTATTCGATTTTGTTCAAATCAAGAGTTTGCGAGGCTTTTGTTTTGAATGCGAATAATAGCTAATGCTGATTAATTATGTCTTTAAATAGTCTCTCTTATGTTCCTATGTCTATTTCTTTATTTTTTCCAAGAGGTAAAAATAGCAGTTTTTTCTTCAAATGACAAGTGTCCAATAAGAGGTATTACTTTCATTATATTTAGTTTGTAAATGAAATATGTAAGAAATATATTACAATAATACATTCATAATTAATAAATACATTACATTTGCATCACAAATAATAAAGGACTAAGATATGAGTAAAATAGATATTGAGAAGTTGAAAGGGTTGAGCAATGTTTATGACTTGTTCAACCAGAAATATGGAGAAGAGGGTTCTGCTTCAAGATTGGAGTTTGAAGCTAAAGCCAAGGCATGGTATTACGCTGAGTTATTAAAAGATGAGCGTAAACGCCAGAAAATTACCCAGCAGGAACTTGCAGATATGATTGGAAAGAAACGAGAGTACATATCGTCTTTGGAGAAAGGAAAGACCGATATGCAATTATCCACGTTCCTTCAATTATCCTATGCATTGGGATTAAGATTCTCCTTGGTATTAGGGTAAATCCAGCAATAAACAGTAGCTAAGCGAGCGAAACAGAGAGTAATGGGCCTCCAGGACTCTCTGTTTCCCCAGACTATTGCAGAATGTAGTCAGCAATCCACTGGCCGACCTCGCGGGTGCCGTAAGTAGCGCCACCGGAAACCTGGATCTCCGGAGTGCGGACATTAGCATCGAGTGAGGCCTGGACGGCGCGGCGGATAATGGCGCCCTCTTCATTAAGGCCGAAGTACTCGAACATCATGGCGGCGCTCAGTATCTGGGCAATAGGATTGGCAATGTTCAGGCCCTTGCCCTGCGGCCAGGAGCCGTGAACGGGCTCAAAGACCGGAGTATGCTCACCTGTTGATGCGCTGGGCAGCAGACCCATGGAGCCGGTAATGCACGATGCCTCATCGGTCAGGATATCGCCGAATGTATTCTCGGTAACAATCACGTCAAAGAACCGCGGCTCCTGGATCATACGCATGGAGGCGTTATCCACGAACATGAAATCGGTCGTAACCTCGGGGTACTCTTTCATCACCTCCATGGCAACGTTGCGCCACAGACGTGAGCTGGCCAGTACATTGGCCTTATCGACCACGGTCAGGTGCTTGCGGCGTGCCAAGGCATACTTGTAGCCAACGCGAAGAATGCGCTCCACCTCGGCGCGGCTGTACAGATTCGTATCGTATGCCTCATCGGCACCCTCTTTCTTGGGGCCGAAATACATGCCGCCGGTAAGTTCACGGATGCATATGAAATCGGCACCACGGACAATCTCATCCTTAAGCGGTGACTTGTGCACCAGGCAGTCAAAAGTCTCTATGGGGCGGATATTGGCGTACAGTCCCAGTTTCTTGCGCATGGCCAGCAGACCCTGCTCGGGACGTACTTTCGATGTGGGGTCATTGTCATACTTGGGGTCACCCACTGCCGCAAACAGCACTGCATCACACTCCATGCAGGTGCGGAATGTCTCCTCAGGAAACGGGTCCCCCACCTTGTCTATGGCATAGGCACCGCAAATGGCCTCACGGTACTCTACCTCATGTCCGAACTTGCGGGCCACGGCGTTTACAACCGCCACACCCTGCTCCATTATCTCGGGGCCGATACCATCGCCGGCCAATACTGCTATCTTTAGTTTCATATCATTGTCTCTATCTTGTTCATCATCTTGACGGTTGCCTTGATTGCGGCCTCGGTCTGGTCGGCATCCAGGCCGCGGGTCTTGAATTCGGTGCCTTTAAAGTTCCATGTGATAATGGTCTGCACAAAGGCATCGGTACGGCCGCCGGGCGGTATTGACACGGTATAGTTGCTCAAGACCGGGAACGGTTTGTCCAAGCCGGCATATATTTTGCGCAAGGCACGCACAAAGGCATCGTACTGACCGTCACCGGTGGCGGCCTCCTGATAGGGCTGTCCGTCAATCTCAATCTTTACGGTTGCCTGCGGGCGCAAGCCCTGGGTAAGGCTGAGCGAATAGTTCAGCACACGTATGCGCTGCTCCTCCTGTTCGTGGTGCAGCACATCATGCACAATGTAAGGCAGGTCATCCTGTGTTACCTGCTCCTTCTTTACACCCAGCTCGATTATGCGGTCGGTAACCTTGCGCATGGACTCCTCGTCAAGTTCAATGCCCATGGCCATAAGGTTCATCTGGATATTGGCCTTGCCGCTGTTCTTGCCCAGGGCATACTCCCTTACACGGCCAAAGCGCTCCGGCAGCAGTGCATTGAAATAGAGGTTGTCCTTACGGTCGCCGTCGGCATGCACGCCGGCGCACTGCGTAAACACAAACTCACCCACCACAGGCATGTTGTGCGGGATATGTATGCCGCTATCCAGCTCCACCTTACGGCTAACCTTGAACAGACAGTTCTCATTCAGCCCCGTCTCCACGTCCATCTGGTCCTTGAGCATAGCCAGCACGCTGCCTAACGGAGCGTTACCGGCCCTCTCGCCCAGACCGTTCACAGTCACGTGGACTCCCTTTACGCCGGCCTTCACAGCCGCATAGACATTGGCTACGGCCAGGTCATAGTCATTGTGTGCGTGAAAATCAAAATGTATCATGGGATAGCGCACTACCATACGGCGGCAGTACTCCAGCGTGGTATCGGGATTGAGAATACCCAGCGTATCGGGCAGCATCACACGCTTAACGGGCATTGCAGCAAGCGCATCCATCAGGTCAAACACGTATTTGGGCGAGCGTTTCATGCCGTTGCTCCAGTCCTCAAGATAGACGTTCACCTCCATGCCGCGGCTCACTGCGTATTCCACTGTGCTACGTATATCCCGGATATGTTCATCGGCAGTCTTGCCCAACTGCGCAGTAACATGCTTGAGGCTTCCCTTGCAGAGCAGGTTCATAACGCGGCATCCGGCCTCAAGAATCCAATCCGCCGAGCGGTTCTGATCCACAAATCCCAGCACCTCAACGCGGCTCAGCATACCGTTGCGATGCGCCCAGTCGGCAATTCCCCGCACGCAATCCTGCTCGCGGTCCGATACCATGGCCGATGCTATCTCCACACGGTCCACGTTAAGGTCCGACAGCAAAGACTGCACAATACTCAACTTCTCCTGATTAGAGAAACTCACGCCCGATGTCTGCTCGCCGTCACGCAGCGTTGTGTCCATAATCTCTATGTAACGGCCGCGGGAGGCACGGCTCTCGTAAGCCTCAATATCGGCCTTGCGGCTGAGCAGGTAATCAATATCGTCATAGCCGTTCAAGAGGCAGTGCTTCTTGTAGGCGTCAATCTCAAACTTCTCGCTGTGTCCCGTAGCCAGATTGGTTACGGCCTGACCATCCAGATCCACACTCACAACGGTACCCGCATCCTTCCTGATGCTTGAGAGCAACTCATCACGAAACTTTGTGCTCACGGTAACCGGCAGTACAAAGCAGTTCAGGAGGTTGCCACGGTGTATATCGGCAAAACGGTCCGATATCACCACCCTTATGCCGTAACCGGCAATTGCCCAAGCGGCATGCTCGCGGCTGGAGCCCGAGCCCCAGTTGGTGCCGGCCACCACTATCTCGTGGCAGCCTTTATGTGGGCGCTCGCTGTACTCGGGGCGGTTAAGCGCAAAATCCTTCACAGGCATGCCATCAGCTCCAAACCTGAGGTCATGCATGAAAGCATCGCCAAAATAACTCAGGTCACGGGTGGTGGCTGCCATATATCGGGCCGGTATTATCAGGTCCGTGTTACAGTTGTCTATATTTATGGGAATGCAGGTTGATTCCACTATGCTCATTTTCCTTTCCATAGTCATAGCATTTTTCGGGGGTCAGTTATTACACCTGTCACGGCACTGGCGGCCACAGTGAGCGGACTGGCCAGAACGGTTCTGGAGCCGGGTCCCTGTCGGCCCACAAAGTTGCGGTTTGAAGTGGATATGCACAACTTCCCTGCCGGAACCTTATCGGGGTTCATGGCCAGGCAGGCCGAGCATGACGGCAGGCGCAACTCAAAACCGGCCTCCTCCAGTATCTTGTCTATACCCTCCTCTATTATCTGACGGCGCACTGCCCATGATCCGGGCACCAGCCATGCGGTTACGCCCGGAGCCTTATGCTGTCCGCGCACCACACTTGCAAAAGCTCGGAAATCCTCTATGCGGCCGTTGGTGCAGGCACCCAGGAAACACCAGTCAATGGGCGTTCCCTCCAGTTTCTGCCCGGGCTTGAACTGCATGTAGTCCAACTGAACCTTCAGCTGGTCACGCTCGGCATCAGACAATCCTTCATATACGGGAACAGTTCCGTCAACCGCAATACCTGCACCGGGATTGGTTCCGTAGGTAATGCGCGGCGCGATGTCATCGGCATAGAATGTTACCTCGCGGTCAAAACGGGCGTCGTCATCAGTGTGCAGATTTCGCCAGACAGCTACCGCACGGTCCCAATCGGCACCCTTGGGCGCATACTCGCGCCCGCGCAGCCAGCTGAACGCGGTCTCATCGGGAGCAATCAGACCGGCACGGCTGCCCATCTCTATGGACAGGTTGGACAGCGTGAGCCTGCCCTCCATGCTCATATCGCGGACAACCTGACCGGAATACTCTACAGCATACCCGGTAGCGCCCGATGTGGTCATCTGCGACATGATATACAATGCCACATCCTTGGCGGTAACACCCTTGCCCAGCTTACCTTCAATATTTATGCGCATGGTCCCCGGCTTGAACTGAAGTATGCACTCTGATGCCAGTATCTGCGCCACCTGTGATGTGCCTATACCCATTGCCACAGCACCCAGAGCACCGTGTGTTGAGGTGTGCGAGTCGCCGCACATGATGGTCATTCCGGGCAGCGACAGGCCTTTCTCCGGGCCCACCACATGGATTATTCCGTTATCGGGAGTACCCATACCGAAGCATTTTATCCCAAACTCGCGGCAGTTACGCTCCAGCGTCTCAACCTGCTTGCGCCCCACAGGGTCTTCTATGCTGTCCTGACAGTTTGACGGCGTATTGTGGTCAGGCATAGCAAACACCTTATCGGGGCGCAGCACGCCGCAGCCCTTGTCGCGGATAGCATCAAACGCCTGCGGGGTGGTAACCTCGTGGCAGTACAAACGGTCTATATAAAGTACGTCAGGTCCGTCGGGGACTGACTGCACCACATGGGCGCTCCATATCTTGTCAAACAGCGTCTTTCCCATCACTCTCCGGTTTGAATTTGTTTATACAGTCTATATATGCCTCCACACTGGCGGTTACTATATCGGTGTCCGACCCGAATCCGTAGTACAGATGTCCGTCATTCTCCACCTGCATGTGTACCTTACACATATCGTCCGATCCCTTGGACAGCGCCTGGATTGTCATCTCCTTAAGCGTCATGGTGCGGCGGATTATCTGCTTGAGCGCCTTGATGGATGCATCCAGCGGTCCGTTTCCGGTTGACTGGGCACTGAATGAACGGCCATCAACGTTCAGACGTATGGTGGCATCGGGTACCACACCTTTTCCGGTAGTCACCTCCAGCGCCTCCAGTTTTACATGACGCTTGGCGGCCACATCGGCCCCAGCCAACATCAGTATATCATCATCGGTAAGCTCCTTCTTCTTGTCGGCCAGTTTCAGGAATGCCTCATATAAGCGGTTCATTGCCACTGCATCAACCTTTACACCCAGAGCTGTGAGACGGTGTTTGAGTGCGGCGCGTCCCGAGCGGGCGGTCAGTACTATGTTGGCCTCCTCCAGGCCTATATCCTTGGGGTTGATGATCTCATACGTACTGGTGTTTTTGAGCACTCCGTCCTGGTGTATGCCGCTGGAGTGCGCGAATGCGTTGCGGCCCACTATTGCCTTGTTGAACTGCACCGGCATACTCATGAGCGATGATACCAGACGGCTGGCGGCTGTTATGCGCCGGGTGTTGATGCCGCACTCCAGCGGTATATCATGGTGGCACTTGAGTATCATGGCAATCTCCTCGAGCGATGTATTGCCGGCCCTCTCGCCCACTCCGTTTATGGTAACTTCCACCTGACGGGCTCCGTTCAGGATTCCGCTCATGGTATTGGCGGTGGCCATCCCAAGGTCATTGTGGCAGTGCGTGGATAGTATCGCCTTACCGTTGGCAAGTCCGTCCACATGCTCCATCAGGTATTTTATCTTGGCGCCGAACTCATCGGGAAGACAGTAGCCCGTGGTATCAGGTATGTTTATTATGGTGGCGCCGGCCTTGATTGCTGCCTCGGCCACGCGTGCCAGATACTCGTTATCAGTACGGCCGGCATCCTCGGCGTAGAACTCCACTTCATCCACCTTCTTTGACACAGCGTACTTGACAGCGGCAACCGCACGCTCCAGGATCTCCTCTCTGGTGCTGTTGAACTTATACCTAATGTGCTCGTCACTAGTGCCTATTCCTGTATGGATCCGCTTCAGCCTGGCGTAACGCAGGGCATCGGCGGCTGCGTCTATATCGGCCTCAACGGCACGGGTCAGGGCGCAGATAATAGGGTTACTCACCGCTTTTGATATTTCCACCACCGAGTTGAAATCGCCCGGGCTGCTTACCGGAAATCCGGCCTCAATCACATCCACTCCCAGCTGCTCCAGCTGGCGTGCCACCTCAATCTTCTCGATGGTGTTGAGCTGGCAGCCCGGAACCTGTTCGCCGTCCCGGAGTGTGGTGTCAAAAAAAATGATCCTGTCTGACATTTTGTTTTGGTTATTATGCAAATCTAACGAAAAAAGCCTCTCTCACTTCTGTGAGAAAGGCTTTATCGCGTATTGTTAGGTTATTGTCTCAAATCATATATATGCGTCAGGCTTTCTCACACCGGTTGTCCGGAATGATAATAATTGATAGAATAATCAAGCCCTGCAGTCGCATATAATCTCTGTTTATTCTTACGTTTTGTGCGTGCAAAGTTATACACTCCTATCAAAATGACAAAACAATCAGCTCTTTTTTTCTAGTAACCGCAAAACTTAGGTGGGTAAGCAAAAATCGCTACCTTTGTTATTTGGAATGAATAAGGTGTATTACATAGTTGCGGAGCATTTGTTTTGCGTAGAGGCCCAAGAGAGTGTTTTGGGACTTCTTGGCAACTATGAGCCGTTCAGGACTGAGCAGAGCAAAGATGCACTGTTCAGCCTCACAGTAACTGACGGAGGGCCGATACGCTACGTTGAGGAGCTGAACCAGGATGAGGAGGGACAGGATATTGTTTGCGGACATACCGGACTGGGAGAGCCGGTGTTTGAGTTCCGGTTTGGCGGTAAGACTGCGGGATGGCTGGTCTGCTCGGCCGGATACCGTGAGGGTACGCTTTACCTTAGCGGATTCCAGACTAAGGCGGCTGTTGACAATGCGCTGATGATACAGTTTGCTATGGCATCGGCCACACTTGATACGGCGTTGTTTCATGCGGCGGCGGTCAGTCTGGACGGCAGGGGGTATATGTTCCTAGGCAAGAGCGGCACCGGCAAGAGTACACATGCACGGCTGTGGCTCCAGAACATACAGGGTGCTGAACTAATGAATGATGATAATCCGGCAGTTCGCGTTTTTAAAGATGGCACCGCAGTGGTCTATGGCACACCATGGAGCGGCAAGACGCCTTGCTACCGCAACATTTGCGCTCCTATTGGCGGCATTGTACTGCTCAGTCAGGCTCCATACAACCGCATAACAAGGCTTACAGGTATAGGCGCATACGCCGCAGTGGTGCCCAGCATATCTGGCAAGCGGTGGGACAGCCGCATTGCCGACGGCCTGCATGAGACTGAGAACGCTCTGGCCAGCAATGTGCCCGTATGGCACTTGGACTGCCTGCCCGATGCTGATGCTGCCCACCTGTGTAAAGATACTATTGCCCTATGACCGATGAGCAGATCATACAGGAGGCCGTACGTCTGGTACAGGACGGAGTAAGCGTGACATTCCCTGTCAAGGGACGCAGCATGATACCGTTCATATTCGGCGGCCGCGAAAGCGTGATACTGCAAAAAACCGGCAGCCTGCAGCGCGGCCAGGTTGTGCTTGCTCAAGTGGGTACTGACCGGTATGTGGTGCATCGGATCATAAAGGTAGAGGCAGACCGGATAACCCTGATGGGTGACGGAAACACCTGCGGCACAGAAAGTTGCACACCGGCAAATGTGCTTGCTGTTGCCACACATGTGGTTGATGAGAAGGGACGGCGCCGCCCGCTGGATTCATTCATTCAGCTGGCCAAGGCACATATATGGTATATGATAAGACCGCTCAGAAGATATATTCTGGCTGGATTCAGACTATTAAGACCTGCAAAATATAAGATATGAAGATTAAGAACGGATTTGTGCTGCGCACAGTGTGCGGCGAGAACGTGATAGTGGGCGAAGGGCTTGATGCCATAAATTTTGGCCGCATGCTCAGCCTTAACGAAACCGCCGTCTGGCTATGGAAACAGGCTCAGGAGCAGAGCGATTTTACTGCCCAGAGTCTCTCGGAAGCTCTCTGTCAGGAGTATGACGTAACCCCTGAGCAGGCGCTACAAGATGTAACTGAGACAATTCAAAACTGGAAACAACTGGGAGTAATGGAATGAAGTATTCAAGCTGGATATGGCGTAACACACAAGGCATCCGCTGGAACACGGCGGTGCGCATAGTTACAGGCACTGCACAGGTGGCGCTTGGCCTGCTTATGGTATGGCTTAGCCGCCGCTTCATAGATGATACCATCCACACCGGATCGGCCCATGACGTAACCGTCATGATCATCTGGCTGGTGCTGACCGTAGTTGGCGGAGTGCTGCTGCGTCAGGTCTATTTCCTGCTCACCACCAAGGCAAGCATCCGCCAGACCAACGCCATCCGCCTGCGCATGTTCAGCGGGCTTTTCCGCCGCCAGCTATATGACGAGAAAGAGATACACTCCGGTGACATCAGTTCACGCCTTACCAAGGATATAGAGGTGGTATCAGAGACCACTACCGATACCCTACCCCAAATGTGCATTACCTGCATCCAGCTTATTGGTGCATTCCTGCTGCTCCATTACTTTGACCGCTGGCTAGCATGGGCTCTGCTCATAATGACACCGCTTGCAATACTTATGGCCAAGTTCATCGGCCGTAAATTGCGTCAGATGACTCTTGACATACGCCAGGACGAGAGCCGCATCCAGATGCAGGTTCAGGAGGGCATGGAGAACAACGCCGTGCTGCGCGCCATGGGCAGCCAGGAGTGGATGACCGGCCGCCTGGACACCGCCCAGCAACAGCTTAAGGGCAACATAATGCGCCGCACCCGCTTTACCATAATGATACGCATCATACTGGGCAGCGCTTTCGGTCTGGGTTATCTGCTGGCATTTGTCTGGGGAGGCCTGCAACTGCGCTCCGGAGCCATCACGTTCGGTATCATGACATCGTTCCTGCAGCTGGTGGGCCAGATACAGCACCCGGTGATGCAGCTACTCAACCTGGTGCCGCAGGTAATACACTCCACTGCCAGCATAGACCGTCTGCATGAACTTGAAACCCTTGCAACCGGGCCCGACACCTCAACCCTGCACCCCAACCTGAGCGGCATCCGGTTTGATAACGTAAGCTTCCGCTACGCAGGCGGTGACCGTCAGATTCTGTCAGACTTTACACATGATTTCCTGCCTGGTACCAAGACGGCACTAATGGGTGAGACCGGCATAGGCAAGACCACCCTGTTCCGCCTCATGCTGGGATTCATCGCCCCCCAGAGCGGCAGCATCAGCCTCTATGGGACGGACGGCAGCACCATGCCTGTGGGCGCCCAGACCCGTCCCGACTTTGTGTTCGTGCCCCAGGGCAACACCCTTATGAGCGGCAGCATCCGGTTTAATATGCAGGTGGCCAACCCGGATGCATCGGACAATCAGATAAAAGAAGCCTTGCACACCGCCTGCGCTGATTTTGTAATGGAACTGCCCGACGGACTGGACACCCAGCTGGCCGAGCGCGGCAGCGGTCTGAGTGAAGGTCAGGCCCAAAGGATAGCAATAGCCCGGGGCTTGCTGCGTCCGGGCTCCATATTGCTGCTTGATGAGATTAGCTCATCATTGGACCCCGAAACCGAGTCAGAACTCTACCGCCGCCTCTTCCAGGCCCATCCCGGCAAGACTATGATCTTTATCACTCACCGCACCGCCGTCACTACGCTCTGCGACTCAACCCTCACACTCTAACTAAAATGACACAAAGGGATCTGATTCCTGCGTCATTATGTTCAGTATGTTGAACGATTTTGCACAAAATATGTTCAACATATTGAACATATTATTCTAATCAAAAGCGACATAATACCAATTGTTCAGTATGTTAAACAGATTTGTTTCTAAAATGTTTTGTACATTGAACATTCTTTTGTTTATCTTTACACCCGAAAATATAATAGAGTGAGAGAATGGAAGCACTGATTAGAAGACACATTAACAGAATGCAGACTGTAAAACTGGATTTTGTCAGAAGTGTAATGGAAGAAATCGACTGGAATGATCGTCTGCTGATGATTAAGGGACAAAAGGGTGTGGGAAAGACCACACTCATGACTCAACGCATTATGCAGGTGTTTGGACCTGTTAATACCACTGAAGTGTTGTATGTCAGCTTGGATAATATCTATTTTGGTACGCACAATCTTCTGGATTTCATTGAGCAATTTCATGCGCAAGGCGGGAAATACCTGTTTCTGGACGAAGTGCATAAATACAAAGGTTGGAGTTTGGAAATCAAGAATGCGTACGATGAATTTGAAGATATGCACTTTGTGTTGAGCGGCTCTTCTCTGGTAAACCTTAATGAAGGTCAGGCTGATTTGTCGCGCCGCTGCATTACATATACCATACAGGGACTTTCGTTCAGAGAGTATCTGAATATGTTTCATCAGATGGACTTCAAGAAGAGGTCACTTCAGGAGATCCTGACGGATGGCAATAGCCTATGTGCGCAGGTGAATGCGCAATTACGTCCACTGCCACTTTTTTCGGAATATCTGCGTTATGGGTACTATCCGTTCCTGAAAGAGGGACAGAATAATTACTATGTACGCATAGAGAATATTGTCAATACTATCATAGAGGAGGAATTGCCTCAGTTGAGGAAACTGGATGTAGGGAATATCCGGAAGATAAAGTCACTTTTGGGAATTCTTTCATCAGGTGTTCCTTATACTGTCGACACTACAAAACTGTCATTGATGGCTCAGATTTCGAGAAATACCTTGTTGCTGTATCTGCAGAATCTCAATGAGGCTCGATTGATTCAGTTGCTCTATTCTGATATCACTAATGTGAAACGATTGCAAAAACCCGATAAGATTTATATTGAGAATACCAACATGTTGCATGCCCTCACCTCTACACAGGTCAATGAAGGAACGGAACGCGAAGTGTTTTTCGTTAATCAGCTATCAGCAGCTCATGTGGTTGAGTATAGCAAAACATCTGCAGACTTCACTATAGATCATCAGTTTACCATTGAGGTTGGCGGACGCTCTAAGGATGGTAAACAGATTGCGGGTGTCGCCAACAGTTTCATTGCTTCAGCTGACCAAGAATATGTACTCGGAAACAAAATTCCCCTCTGGCTCTTTGGTTTTTTGTATTAAATCACTCTGCAGGACACTGGCGCCCGCTCACTTACTACAAGGTGCTTAAGCAGCAAGAAGCCCAAACGGGTATTCCCCATTTGGGCCTCTTGATTAGGAATCTGTTCCAATCAAGCCAGACTATCGTCTCTGCCTGACATCTGACCGGGTATCTGGCCGAATCCGCCTCCCCAGCCCGGGATTGTCCTGTCTGCACTGCCGCACAGGATACTTGTTAACTCAATTTCTATAACCTGAGTATGTGGTTTGCTATATATCTTTTTCATAATTATTGCTGTCATTTGATTACGGACTGTGGTTATCATTCACTGATGAGCACTTTCCTGCCATCTGAGTTCAGGTACAGACCAGGAGTCAAAGGTGTGCCCTCAACCGGCTCTCCGTTTATATGGAACCAGCGCTCTATCGTTACTTCACCCGTGGCGGTGTCTATTGTACCTACTGCGGTTGTTCCGCCACCCTTGCCTGTCAGACGTACGGTTATGCGGTCCGGCATTACGTCAGACTGAACTCGTCTGGAAGGAGCCTGCAGGGCGCTGTTGCTGCCGGAGTATGTAAGATATGCACGGAACGGCTGTATGTAAGCTCCGGTAGCAGCCTTTATGAACTGGCCGGCCGTTACATCTGTCTGCCCATCGCTAGCCTTACCACCTGTGGCCGCAAATCCGAACACAGTCCCGCTGAACGGCTCTGTCCCGTAATCCAGACGGCTGTAAGTTCCGTGGAACTTCCAGTCACCACTCTCAGTTGTACCGGCTGTGACAGATGCAGGTACATTGTCTATAGTACCGCTGAATGTCACGCTTCCGTCAGCATCGGGCAGGAACAGATACGGAGTATTAGCTACAGTTTCTGTTACCATGTTAGGGGTAGCGTCAACCATTGTGGCAACCCAACCCTCACTGCTGTTGTATGTAACATCCTGGAACTCATAGACCTTGCCTCCACTGATGCTTGTCATGGGGAACGGCAGACAGATTGTCGATGCCTTACCGGCTGAGAACTGGCGGCTGAACGACACCTCCACCTGCTTGCCCTGGTATGTTGAGCAAAGGGTGCTCAGGACATTGCCTGTTGCATTCTCGTCAAGGATGATGTGCAAGCGGACTAGGTTGGCAGTGACGGTAACATTGCTGGCGGGCATGGTGAAGCTGTTGCCGTCGATAGCCGTGCCGTTCACGCTAAAGCCTTCGAGGGTATAGCCCGCAGGCACCGCGCCGGTGTAGCTGAGGGTGAGCGTCTGCCCCGCGCCGCTGTATATCTTGCCGCCGTAGCCGATGGCCGTGCTGCCGTAGGCGGTGATGCCGCTTACGTCGTAAGTGGTCTCTGTGCCGCTGAGGGAGATGCCTTCGCCCAGGGTGACGGTGCGGGCGCGGCGGGCACCGTTCTGGTCGCTGCTTAAGCTGCTGCTACCGATACCGCCGAGGCTGATGGCGGTGTAGTAGTTGTTGCTGATGGTGCCTTCGGTTTTTTTATCACCCGCAATGCTGCCGACATACCTTGTGCCGGTGACGCTGGTGCCAATATAGAGGCAGTCCTTGAGGGTACAATTAGCCACGTCACCACCGATACCGCCGCAATCGTTACAAGTTAGGCCGTTATTTTCGATGGTTGCGGCACTGACGCAACCAGTCATCAGGGCTTCCGAGCCATAAATATAACCCACGACGCCGCCAAATTTTTCTGCGGGACTGTTTCCGGCCCTGATGGTAACGCTGCTTTCCACGCGGCAGTTGCGCACGGTGCCCCAGTCGATATTACCAGCGATGCCACCGACATAACGATATCCTGTGAAGGTACTGTTGGCAAGGACGACGTTCTGCACGGTGCCCTCATAGATGTAGCCGAAGAGGCCGATATACATGTCGGCGCTGGTGTCGCCCGTGCGGGTGATGGTGATGCCGCTCACGGTGTGGCCCTGCCCGTCGTAGGTGCCGCGGAAGTAAGCGTAGCCGTTTTCGCTGCTGTAGTAGCCGATTGGTGTGTAGCTGGCGTCGCATACGATGTCCTGCGTCTGAAGGAAGGTGATGCCACTGCACTCGTTACGGCTCACGTTCACGATGTTGGCCAGACGGTAGAGGTCGTTCTTGGTGGCTATCTCGTAGGTGTTGGTTGCCAATTGGTTGAAGTCGCTGAACGACCAGACGTAGGGCTCATCAAGTGTGATGCTGAAGCTCTTGCTGACGGTACCGCTGAAGGTGTTGCCCGCTAAGTCCTTGACGGTGCCGCTCAGGGCGCTGACACTGAACGTGCCGGTAGCATCGCTGGCTATTGCTCCGCTGAAGGTGAGCACGTTCGAGCCGCTGCCCGCACAGTAGCTGAGCGTGCCCCACGTGGTGGTGAGCGTCGGCGTGCCCTCCACGGTGATTATCTCGCTGAAGGGCACGCTCACGTAGATGATGTTACCCTTCTGGTGACGTCCGCCGCTGACCTTGTAGTTGTTGAGCGCAGTGGGTGCGGTGGCATCGACCAGGCCCATACGGACGTAGAGGTCCTTGAAGCCCCAGGTGTCGTCGCCGGAGCCGGCACAGTCGAAGCGGGTTGTGATGGATGCTACGTCGGGGTCCAGCACCACCGAACCGGTGTTGTTGTCGCGGTAGCCGCTCTTGAACTTCTGCTGCCAGAGCTTACTCTCGGCCAGAGGGAACTCGGTCCAGCTGCTGGTCTGTGATGTCCCAAACAATCCACCTGCTGCCCGGTTGGCATAGTCGAAGCGGTGGGGGAAGAACATTTTGCCCTCGCCGCTATAGACGCCGCTGCCCTCCTTGAGTTCGAAGCAGGCCTTATAGACGGAGTAGGCCGGGTCGTTCACGCTGCCGTTGGGGTCAGCACCGTCGTAGGATGCGCTTGCGGTGCCCGGAACAATCTGCACGTAATAATAGCCGTCGTTCTTCTCCTTCATAGTGAAGCATACGGTGGCGTAGATCTTATAGCCCATAGTTTTCAGACAGGCGGCTGTGGCACCCGTGCTGCTGATAAGGGTGCTGGTGCTCACGGTGGCGGCTCTCTGGCTGTAGTCGTAGCTGTCGTCGATGAGCACATAGCCTTGATACGTGCCGCTGGATTCCACTTGGCTCGTGGGCGGTGTGTAGGCTATATCGATACATTTGCCTATGCCTATCAGATTGGCGGGGTCGCCATTGAGGTACACGAAGCTGTTATTGGGGATGGCGTTGTTTACGTTGGTGCCGCTGTAGTTGAAAGGGGAGGTGGTGATTACGGTTTGGTCGCGGTGGGTGATGACGGTGCCGTCGATGTCGAGCACTTCGAAGCGGTAGCTGCGCCGTGAGCCGGTCTGGTACCTGTAGATGTCGGCATCGGGATTGCCCTCCGTCACGGTGACGGTCTTGATCGTCTGTCCTGCGGCGAAGGTCAGGCTGCCGCTGACGGCGGTGAAGTGCTGCCCCTCGAGGGCCGAAAGGCTCACGGTGCGGTAATAGACCGTCTCGGCGGCGGTGTTCTCGCTTCGGGTGATGGTGAAGGTGGTGATACCAGCACTGGTGCTGCTCGTCACGGTGAACGTGTTTGCGGCCCAGGCGCTCTGCCCCGCGGCCAGTGCTGCTATCGTCAGCACCAGGGCGAGGACTCTCTTGATTTTAGTTTTTCCTTTCATTGCTTTATTGTTGTATTTGTTTTGCTTTTGCCGACAGGTGTCTCATTCGTGAGGGTTATATCGTGATAATCACGCCAATGATGAATGGCAGAGTACATACACCACATTATGTATGCAACGCTGGTTACTATGAGTATAGTAAGTATGATGGCAAGGACTGTCATAACAAGTAAAAAGCCCACAGTTAATACTACGGGCAAAGTTCGGAGGCATTGGATTAGAGCCTGTCAAAACGGGTAAAAAAGTCCGGGAGGTTTTGTCAAAACAGGTAAAAATCTAAGCCCGTTTGTAAAGCCTCAGTAAATTTTACACATTTTGACAGTGACGCATCAGAGGCAAACTAAAATGATACAAAAGGGGTCTGACTCCAATTGTACTATTCCAGCTGGCGGCGGACGTTGTAGTATGATTGGCATATCGGTTACAATCTCTTCAATGGAGGCTTCGGGATGCTGGACCTTGAGACGAGCCACATGAGCCAGACGGCAACGGTTTACATATACGTAGAACCCGCCCATACGCTCGGTGATGACCTGTGACAGATATGTGCGGTTAACGCCGCAGGCACGTGACAGGCTGGCAAGCGTAAGATGGCTGTCCAGATAAGCCTGCTCCTGCTCAACGTGGCGACGTATTATGGCGGCTATATCATCCTTACGGTCTTGTGACAGTGTCTCCTCCACCACAGGCTCTGGTTTTGGCTCACTGATTTGTGGCTCAGGCAGGTCGGGAACAGCCTCGATATAGATTTTTCCAGACTCTATACGTTCCACATCCATGGTACGATGGGGAGCCAGGGCTCCTATCAGGAATATCAGTCCTATCACTGACAACAACAGCACGCCTACGGAGAGAGCGGTTTTTGAGCCTATATAAGTAGTTGTCCAACTGACCACAAGATGCAATATAGGCAGCCAGATTATACCTTTGGCAAACTGGCGCGGAAAATCATCGGGATTGGAATAGTTCTCCTCCTGGAACCGGCGGATGGCGCGGGCCACCATGATAACAGCCACCACAAAGCAGCCCAGATAAATTATAGCCAGCACGCCCGATATACTGAAGAACCAATAGCAGAAACGGTCTTTTATCTGTGTTCCAGGCATTATAGTCAGTACAAAGGCTGTAATGGCCATGATACTAAACGGTATAAACAGCGCTATTACCGGGTTGCGCCACCACCCCACTTTGAGCACCTTGCCGAAATAGCCGAACAGGAGTGCCGCACAGAATAAGGGTGAAGCCAGAATCAGCATCATGCGCAGAAAAAGCACTGCATCGGTATCGGTAGGCATGAATACTATGGGACACATCAGCAGGTCTGATAAGTAGCACACCACAACCGTCTTCCATGCCGGATAATAGTAATCGGCATGACGTGCGTAAGGTTCACATTTATGTCCCCATCTGATGGCACCGATGCACACGCTGACAGCGACATAGACCGCCACCGCCGCACTGAACATCGTATCCTCAAACGAATACATCATATTACTTTCCTCTTGTAGCAGTCCTTCTTGTCACAGATGCCGCATGTGTACGGCAGGTAGCGCACATCGGGCCCGATACCTATTACGCCACTCACTGATTTCATGGGCAGCATAAGGCATGACTCGGTGAGTTCTATGCCACAGGGGTTCTTTTCGGGGAACAGGCTGAAAAGTTTGGGTTGCTCCGATACGTGCCAGCCGCAGTATCCGGGGCTGAACCGGTTGGTGCGCTTGAATCCGGCGGGATCAATCCCGGCCTGCAGCACCGACTCCATGTAATCGGCTACACTCTCCACTATCTGGCTGCCCACGCAGTCCATTGCGTAGGTCTGGAACATGTCGTCACGGCGCTTTACGGCATCGGACCACTGGAAATAGCCGTTGCCCACCGTTGCCACAAATACGGCGTAGCGCTGGGCTCCGCGCAGTTGGCGGCATATTATCTTGCCGGCATCAAAGGTTACGGGACCACCCTGCCCTATCAGTGTAAGCTTGTTGTCCTCCAGGTCCAGGCTGCCATCCACCAGCACGTACTTGAACTGGGGGCGCAGGAACTGGGCGCATTCTCTAAGCAGGTACTCAACCGTACGGCGGGTCTGTTCATCAGGCTCGCTGTCCTTGTACCCCATAAAGGAATAGACCTCCTTTAAAGGAATATCAAGATTGTTCAAGTTGAGTTGCTGCCAAGCCATTGTTTACTTTGATTCGTTAAACAGGAACTGAAGGAAGTCTGCGTAGTCCTTGCTAATCTCAACACTCTGCTTGGTCCCCTTCATGAAGGCCTGCAGGCGGGCGGGAATCTCAACATCACTGCCGGTAATGGCATCGACCTTCTCCTTGAACTTGGCCGGATGCGCGGTCTCCAGGAATACGCCGTACTCACCGGGCTGCAACTGCTCACGCAGGGCGCGATAGCCGCATGTTCCGTGCGGGTCAAGCAGGTAACCGGTACGCTTGTAGCACTCCTTAAGCGTCTCCTTAATCTGCTCATCGGTGTAGGTTGCACCGCTAATGTGACCTGCAATATCCTTGTGTGAGCCGCCGTAAAGGGCAAGCACACGCGCAAAGTTGCTGGGATCGCCCACATCCATTGCATTGGCCAGTGTCTGGACCGATGGTTTGGGGCTGTATACTCCGGTCTGGAGATAGTTGTAGAATATGTCGTTGGCGTTGTTGGCGGCAATGAAACGCTTTACGGGCAGTCCCATGAACCAGCCGAACAGACCAGCCGTGATATTGCCGAAATTACCGCTCGGCACGCAGATTACCAGGTTATCGGCCTTACCCAAAGCCTTCATCTGTGCGTAAGCGTTGAAGTAGTAGAATGCCTGCGGCAGGAAACGGGCCACGTTGATAGAGTTGGCCGATGTCAACTTCATGCGTTGGTTGAGCTCTGCATCCATAAAGGCGTTCTTGACCAATGCCTGGCAGTCATCAAACACACCGTCAACCTCGACAGCGGTGATGTTCTTGCCCAGAGTGGTGAACTGGCACTCCTGAATGGGGCTTACCTTGCCTTTGGGATAGAGTACATACACATGTACGCCCTCCACGCCCAGGAATCCGTTGGCAACGGCGCTTCCGGTATCGCCCGATGTAGCCACCAGCACGTTCACAAGCTGTTTTTCCTCCTTGTTGAAGTAACCCAGCAGGCGAGCCATAAAGCGTGCGCCTACATCCTTGAACGCAAGTGTGGGACCGTGGAAAAGCTCCAGTGAGTAGATATTGTCATCAACCTTGACAACGGGTGTGGGGAATGCCAGGGTGTCATAGACAATCTTCTTGAGGTCATCGGCAGGGATATCATCAGCAAAAAATGCCTTGGCAACCTCAAATGACATCTCCTGGAATGTCATCTTGTCGATGCCTTCAAAGAACTCCTTGCTCAGTTTGTTAAGACGCTCCGGCATGTAAAGGCCGCGGTCAGGTGCCAGTCCGCGAACCACCGCATCACGCAGGGTCACGTCACTTGACTTATGGTTTGTGCTGTAGTATTTCATCGTAGTGATAGGAAAATCTTAGTAAATTCTGTGCCCTCAATATTACCGTAGCCGCCCTGCTTGCAACTCTCCTCGTCAAAAGCGGTAACGCCGTCCGGCTCCATCCCCGGAGCAAAGATCAGGAACGGAATGGGGTCCGATGTATGTGTGCGGTGTGCGCAGGGCGTCGGGTGGTCAGGCAGCACTGCAATTGCCACAGGCTCGCTCCACTTGGAGACCTCCTCATATATGGGACCTATCAGACGGCTGTCCAGATCCTCCACTGTGCGGTTCTTGAGGGTAAAGTTGCCCTCATGTCCGGCCTCATCGGGGGCCTCAACATGCACATATACAAAATCATCGGTCTTAAGGGCATCAATGGCAGCCTGTGCCTTACCTTCATAATTGGTATCGAACAGACCGGTGGCGCCCTCCACGTCAATCACTTTCATGCCGGCGTAGTGCCCTATTCCCTTTATAAGGTCTACGGCCGATATCACCGAACTCTTACGTATGTTGGGGTACAGCTCACTGATGGGCTGCATCGATGGGCGGTAACCGGGTGACCAGGGCCAGATGCTGTTGGCGGGGTCCTTACCCTCAGCAACACGCTTCAAATTAACAGGATGCTTGGAAAGGATATCCTGTGAGCGCAGTATCAGATCATTTAGCAGCTGTGCGGTAGGCTCAGCCTCAGGGGTTGCAGCCTTGATCATCAGATCCTTGAACGGCTGACCCGGAACATCGTGCGGCGGAGTGCAGATAAGCTCCTTGCGGCCTCCATCCACCACCAGCAGATGGCGGTACTGGATGCCGGTATGGAAATGCACCTTATCCGTGCCCAACTCCTTGTCTAAGGCCTTGATAAGCTCATCGGCCTCGGGGGTGGTGATATGACCTGCCGAGTGGTTCTTGATAAGTCCGTTCTCTATGCAGATTATGTTGCAGCGCATGCCCATCTGTCCGGGCTTGATATCCACGCCTATGTTGGCAGCCTCAAGCACGCCGCGGCCCTCAAATGAGCGGGTCACGTCATAGCCCATCACGGTCATGTTGGCCACCTCGCTGCCGGGGTGAAATCCGTCGGGCACGGTCTTGAGCATACCGGTACGGCCTTTGCGTGCCAGCATGTCCATATAGGGTTTGCGGGCGTTCTGGAGTATGGTCTTACCGCCAAACTCCTTTACCGGCCAATCTGCCATTCCGTCACCCAAGATGATAATGTATTTCATTTTTGGAAAAGACTGTTTAAATCAGATATTAGCAATACTCATTATGTCGGCAAAAACACCTGCGGCGGTAACCGCTGCACCGGCACCGTAGCCCTGAATCATCATGGGATACTCCTTGTAACGCTCGGTTGTGAGCAGGATTATGTTGTTGCTGCCCTGCAGGTTGTAGAACGGGTGGTACTTGTTGACCTCGGCCAGCGAAATGCTTGCCTTGCCGTTGTCCAGACGGGCGACAAAACGCATGCGCTTGCCCTCCTTCTCTACACGAGCACGACGCTCCTCGAATGCGGCGTCCAGCTTGGGCAGTTTCTTCCAGAACTGGTCGATAGTGCCGTCAAACAACTCCTGCGGTATGAACAGGTCGCAATCCACATCCTTCTGCTCAATGGCGTAACCGCTCTCACGGGCCAGGATGACCAGCTTGCGCAGCACATCCTTGCCAGACAGGTCGATACGCGGATCCGGCTCGCTGTAACCCTTCTCCTTGGCCAGGCGGATGGTCTGGCTCAGAGGAATATCGGCACTCAGGGTGCTGAATATGAAGTTAAGCGTACCGCTAACCACAGCCTCGATCTTAAGGATATGGTCACCACTGTTTATCAGGTCGTTGATGGTGTTGATGACCGGCAGGCCTGCGCCCACGTTGGTCTCAAACAGGAACTTGACACCGCGACGGCGTGCAATATGCTTGAGTTCGGCATACTTTTCATACTCCGACGATGCGGCAATCTTGTTTGCTGCCACCACCGAAATGTTATGATCCAGGAAATCACGGTAAAGTCCGGCCACATCGGCACTGGCGGTGCAATCCACAAATACCGAGTTGAATATGTTCATGCCGATGACCTCGTCATGCAGTATCTTGGGGCTGCTTGCGGGTGCCTTCTCCAACTCCTCGCGGTAGTTGTCCAGGTTGATGCCCTCGCGGCAGAACATTGCCTTGCTGCCGCGTGCGATACCAACCACATTCAGTTTGAGGCCGCGCTCCTGCATCAGTTTCTCGCGCTGTCCGCGGATCTGCTCCAGCAGACTGCTGCCCACGGTACCCACACCGCAAATAAAAAGGTTGAGAACCTGATACTCGGACAGGAAGAACGAGTCATGGATTACGTTGAGTGACTTGCGTAGCGAACTCTTCTGCCCCACAAATGATATGTTGGTCTCGGATGCACCCTGAGCGCAGGCAATCACGTTGATACCGTTTCGGCCCAGCACACTGAACAGTTTACCTGCAATACCCGGGCTGCGTTTCATGTTCTCACCCACAATGGCCACGGTTGCAAGGTCCATCTCGGCCGATATGGGGAAAATGGCGCCCAGCGAAATCTCCTTGCTGAACTCCCGGTTCAGGAGCTCGCACGCCAGCGCTGCATCCTCATTCTGTACACCTATTGATGTACTGTTCTCGGACGATGCCTGTGACACCAGGAACACGCTGATGCCGTTCTCGGCCAGTGTCTTGAATATGCGGTAGTTAACACCAATCACACCCACCATACCCAAGCCGCGCATGGTGATAAGGGCGGTGTTGCCTATGCTTGATATACCCTTGATGGCCTTGGTTCCGGCGGGGAGTTCGTTCACAATCTCCGTGCCGCGGGCCGTCGGGTTGAATGTATTCTTTATCAGTATTGGGATGTTCTTCTGGCAGACCGGATAGATGGTAGGCGGATAGACCACCTTGGCGCCGAAGTTGCACAGCTCCATCGCCTCCACGTAACTCAGCTCATCGATGGTGTATGCGGTCGATATCACGCGGGGATCGGCCGTCATGAATCCGTCCACATCGGTCCAAATCTCCAGCACGCTGGCATCCAGTGCGGCTGCCAGAAGTGATGCGGTGTAGTCCGATCCTCCTCGGCCCAGGTTGGTTATCTCACCCGTCTGGGCATCGGCCGATATGAATCCGGGGGCCAGGGCCTTGTGAGGCATATCCTTGAATGTCTCGCGGATAAGGCGGTAGGTAAGGTCGCTGTCTATGGAATGGTTGTGGCCGTTGTGCTCGGTCTTGATAAAGTCACGCGAGTCGTAGAGCTTGATATCATCTATGAGCTGCGCCACAATCTGTGATGACAGGCGCTCGCCGTAACTTACAATGGTATCCATGGTCTTGTCCGACAGGTCGTGCAGCAGATACAGACCCTGCATGATCTCCTTGAGTTCACCAAAGAGCTTGCGAACCTGATTGAATGCCTTGCGGCGACGCTCGGGCGCCACCACATCATGTATCATCTGCTCATGACGTGCCAGCATAGCCTCGGTCTCAGCCTCATACTGACGCTCGCCACGGGCTGCCATTTTGGCCGTAGCAATAAGTTTGTCAGTAATTCCGCCCAGAGCCGAAACCACTACTATCACATCATCCTGTTGTAACTCTACAATCTGTTTAAGGTTGGTGATGCTCTCCTTGGACCCCACGGACGAGCCACCGAATTTAAGTACTTTCACAGTAGCAACGTTTTTTCAAACTGCAAAAATACTGCTTTTCATGCAAAACTTCTGCAATTTAGGGGGAGAAGTTAAGGGATATGGTCTTGCTCTCCTGCGGATCATTCATGGCCTCATACACCGCGCCTACTGCCGCGGCACCCATACCGGCCCTGTTTCCTGCCGCATTCTTGCCCAGCACATCCTGGAACGATGCAAAACAGACAAACGGCTTGCGCTCATTTACGTAATTGAACTCTCGGTCATCCTGTTTCTGGCAGAACTGCCAGCCATCAAAATCCTTATGGGTAGCCAGATCCTCCTCCCAGGCGGTCTTGACCGCAGGCTTGAAAGTAAGCACCAGTACCTTGGTCCACCCCATCCGCAGTGACAGCTGATATGTGGTGAACGTCTTGCCAAAACGCATCTTGGCGTTCCAGAGGAAATGCGGAATGAGCCCTCGGTTTGCAGGGTCTTTTACAAAAGCCTTAAAGTATGCCGATGTCTTGATGACCGCCTCCTCCTGTTCCGGCCGCATAGGGAATGAGTAGGTCCTGCTAATTATGGTTTCATGACCTTCTACAGCCGATGCAATAGCCCTTTCCACGGTTTGGGCATCGGTCACAAACCACTCTCCCTCCGGGTTACGGACGTGATTCCTGCGCAGTATCTTATGTATCAGATGGTCATCAAATGATGTACCGTCCTTGCGCATTGCCGGCCGCATGAGCACAATCCTATACCTGATGCTCCCTGTCTGGTTCTGCTCCCGCACACGGGTCTCCACATCACGAGTGGTATAGCCCACCTTAAGCATTCCGTCATGAGCCGGAACACCAATATGCTCGTATGCATAAATCATAGGGGTCTCAGCGACCTTCTCCCTGAGCAAATCAGTAGCTGCCATATCCTTTTTAAAGTTATGGCACGACTCTAAAAACAATAAAACTTACTGGATTCCTGCCAGATAAAGAACAATCTGTTTCTTCAGTTCAGGAATGTCCTTTTTCCTGTTTTCCGCAATGGGACACCCATTTCATCAGTTAGCTGAGATGATGTCGAGGAGTTCCGTGACTTCGGGCTGCTCCTTGGTGTGGAGAAGGACGGACTTTCGCTTGCCGTCGTAAGGGTTGACGTAGTTTGGTATATCTTCTCCGCCAGGAAGCGTGCTCTGTCCAGCGATATCCCGGATCCGGCGGCCTTAAGGATACGTTCCAACTCCAACATGATCGTATATGCGACGAAGCATATGCAGACGTGGGCCTCGATTCTGTTGAAGAGCCGGTGGTACATCGGGCGGATGTCCTGGTCGGTCTTGCAGAAGCGGAAGGCCCTCTCTATCATAAACAGGTATCCGTACTCCTCGATGACTCTGTTGTCTGGCAAAGAACTGTTGGTCGTGTATCCCTTGTACCCGTCCAGTCGTTCGTCTTTTGCGACCTTATCATAGTCAATCTTGATGGTGGCATCCCCTGACATCGTGAGGAAACGGTTGTAACCTCGGTTATTCAGCTTATCCTTTGTGAGTTTGTCGCTCCTGAAGCGCTTTTCAAGCCGTTTGAGGCCTCTTTCACGGTCTGCGGCATTCTTCCTGGCCCGGGCTTCGCTCATCGTCACGACCATACGCCTGGTCTCGGTGATCTGGATGCTGGTGCTCTGCCCATTGGACAACCCCAGTCCGGCCACTCGCTCCTTGAACTCCTCGCTCTGGGATCGTATTCTTGCTCCAAGGATATACTCGTAGCCCCCTTGCTCGAGGTCTTGAATATTCTCCTTGCTTAGGAGGCCGGCATCAGCCACGACGATGGGCTTGGGGAAGCCGAAGCGCCTTTGCAACTTCTCGATGATGGGGATCATCGTGTGACCTTCGTAGGTGTTGCCAGGATGGATTTCATAGCCGATGGGATTGCCCCCTGGGCCCACCAGAAGGCCGAGAACCACCTGCGGATTGGCATTCTTGCCATCCTTGGACCAGCCGGGAATGCGGAAATCGTCCTCGCGGGACTCGAAGTACATCGTGGTCGTGTCGTAGAAGACCACGGCGACAGTCCCGCCAAGGACACGCCTGGTCTGTTCGTAGGTTACCTGTTCGACATCGTGCTTGACATCGTATAACTTCGCCTTCCGTTTGCCTTCCGGCCTCCAGCAGAGCTCGTCCAGATAACGGTATATCTTGTCCTCGTCGTAATACTTGTTCATGAAGTAAGCCATATAGCGCAGCGTCTTGAGCTTGCTCCCGGGCCTGTACAAGCGTGTCACCACAAGGCTTTTGAAGATGTCGTTGTCGGAAGTGCGGACAGCTCCGAACCCGATCTTGTCGAACAGGCGACCATAAACGAGGTCCGGCCCCACCAGCCGCAACTGGTCCTGGCCGATACCTGCCATGATGGCATCGTACTCGGCGGCGCCGTCGGGCGCAAACAGGGCCTCACCAAACTCGTGCTCGTCCGCCCACTGGCGGGCCTTCTGCTCAAGTTTGACAAGAACGCCTTCGTCACGGCTACTACCGAAGGACTTCTGGACACGATACTTGCCGTCAACCTTGGAGATAACCTGTACGGATGTGGTCCCACTCCTGTTATGCTTACGCCGGACAAACATGATACTAAGGTAGCGATTTGTCGCGGGACACCCAAATTCAGAAAACAATCAGCCTCTCACGGTGCTGTAGGGCCGATTTCATTCAAAGAACTGAAAATGTGCGGAAAACAGGTGTGCGGAAAACAGGAGATGAGTCAAACTTTAGTCGAAGTTAAAGTTTCATTTAGTCGAACTATAAGACGAAAATAGACAAAATATGTTAGGGACTGTCGCGAAAAAGAGAAAGTCCCTATATAGCAAATGCTATGTTAGTATGTCTTTACAATATCAATTCTGTTCCGATACTGTACTGCGACTATACTACAAAAAAACAATAGATGTCACCAAATGGTCAAAATTACACTCCGCCAAAGTGTCCCACACTCGCCCCCGCCAGAGCCCCCTCCCGGCCCGATGCACGTGGGACACACATCCCCGTCAGATGAGCCCATTTGTTGCAAAGACTGAAACGGCGGTGATAAATGCAAGTACCGCCGTCATAAAAACTCAATCGCCACTCGCTATGGCAAGAAAGTCAATAGTTGAATCTGAACTCGTCAATATAGAGAGCCGAACCGTCACCACCGGTAAAAAAATCGCCAAGTACACTTGATGCAGCTACTATTACCACGTACTTGGGAGTCCTGTCATTGCGGTATTCTATATCTATGACAAACTTCTCATAGTCATTCATATAATGGTCAAAAGCCACCCTGCCATATCCTATTATGCCCGGATCGTTGTCGGTATCCAGGAACTGGCTTTTACCTGAATCTACTATAAACTGCCCGTCCCAGTCGGCCAGGACCACAAAAATGTGCCCGGTGTCAGTTTCACCCTTCTTGTTTTCATATGGAGATTTGGTCACATCAATCTTTACGGGACGGTAGCAGGCATAACCCTCAAGTGACTTGGGACGTCCGCTGAATGGTATGCCCCATTTAAGCGATGCATTCAAGGTTGAAAGGTTTATATCGCCCATCTGTCCTGTAAACAGAGTGCCTGATGCAAGTTTTTTGATAAGAACCAGATTTATCAGTCTGGACTGAATCTTAGCTGCACTTTTACCGGATCCTTTCACCGCCACGAACTCCGTTTCAGGCACGCATGTGGGTTTTCCCAGCCCTGATGTAGTCTTGTTGGGTGAACTCCAGACCGAACGCTCCTCCTGGCTGGCTTCACTCCAGTAACACACATAGGCACTTCCATCCTTACTCCAGTCATCAAAAGACATATTGTACAATTGTCCGGATTCAGTCACCCTTGATACCGAAGACGTATCAGAAGGGTTTTGCGGCTGCTCATCATCAGTCATGTAAATATCATTATTCCACTCACCGCAGGAATATAGTGTTGCAATAAGCAACGGCAAGAAAAATCTTTTCATAATCAGAAATGATATACAATACCGGTCTTAAGTGCCGTTAGAGACGGTTTGAAACGCACAAAACAATGCCCAATCATAGAATCGCCCGTATCTGTCCCGCTCCCGTCCTGCCAGTTATAACCTATTTCAAACAGGGCCAACGAAAACTCAAAAGATATGTTTTGTGTAGCAAATGCACTAATACCGGGATATAATCCTAACATCACTCTGCCCAGATCACTATATGTACCCTCTTTCCTGTCATCGGCCATCTTGTAGCTCTTGAAATAACCCGTTCGTCCAGACAGACGCCCCTCGGCAAACATTGCAATGATATTTCCTTTAAAAAGAGGCAGATACTGTCTCATGGAAACTGAACCGCTCAGTGCCTGACGGAACAGATGACGGTCTGACTCATTGTTACCGAAAAAATCTATAGAGTCAACTGCGGCACGCGTATCGGCATAACCAAACGCAACGCCCAGGGAGAGATTGTCTTTAACGAACCATGAACCAGAAGCCGATATGTCAAAATTATTCACATAGCCATCCAGCCCGGAAATAATGTTGAAAAAATCTGCCCCTTCATCACCGCCGGCGCCCCAATGCTCCCATCCAAAGTGCATACCGGCCGATCTGGTCCCTTTCTCTATAAAAACAGCCTTAGGATTACTCATGCCCCGCCCCTGCGCAGACATACTACAGCAAATGCCCCAAAGCATAATCCAAATGACAAACAGTATTTTTCTTATCATCACAATTTTACAATTATTCTAACCGAAAAGATGCCTGAAAGCCTCCTCCACCTTGGTAACAGGAATAAGGCCGATGCCTAACTGGCGGTTTTCAAGACCATGCATGTTACTCTTGGGGATTATAATACGCTCAAAGCCCAGCTTGGCAGCCTCCGATATGCGCTGCTCTATACGGCTTACGGGACGAATCTCGCCCGACAGGCCAACTTCGCCCGTCATGCAGACTGTGCGGTCAACTGCAATGTCTAAACTGCTGGACAGGATGGCGCTGATTACGGCCAGGTCTATTGCGGGGTCACTCACCTTGAGTCCGCCGGCTATGTTCAGGAACACATCCTTCTGACCCAACTTAAAGCCCACACGTTTCTCCAGTACGGCCAGCAGCATGTTCATGCGTCGCACGTCAAATCCTATGGCACTGCGCTGCGGTGTTCCGTAAACGGCGGTGCTGGCTAATGCCTGGACCTCAATCAGGAACGGACGCACACCCTCAATGGTGCAGGCTATCGATACGCCGCTCATGCCCTGGTGGCTGTCGGTAAGCAATAGTTCGCTGGGGTTGCTCACTTGCCTCAGGCCTGTCTCCTGCATCTCATATATTCCAAGTTCGGCAGTGCTGCCAAACCTATTCTTGAAGGGCCTGAGTATGCGGTACAGGTAGTGCTGATCGCCCTCAAACTGCAGCACCGCATCCACTATATGCTCCAGAATCTTGGGGCCGGCAATCGATCCGTCCTTTGTGATATGGCCGATAAGCAATACCGGAGTTCCGCTCTCCTTGGCAAACTTGAGCAGCGATGCGGCACACTCCCGCACCTGCGTAATGCTTCCGGCCGATGAATCCACGTACTCGCTGCTTATGGTCTGTATGGAGTCTATCACCAGCAGTTGGGGCTGGACGGCTTTTATCTGTTCGTAAATCTTTTCAAGTGATGTCTCACACAGAATAAGCAGGTTGTCACTCAACTGATTGCCGCCGGGCGCAGTAGCCAGGCGCCGGGCGCGCATCTTAATCTGGCGGGCACTCTCCTCGCCCGATACGTACAGCACCTTAAGGTCCTCAAGGCGCATCACGGTCTGCAGCGTCAGGGTGGATTTGCCTATTCCGGGCTCGCCTCCCAGCAGCACTATCGAACCCTGCACCAATCCGCCTCCAAGAACGCGGTTCAGTTCCTCATCGTGCATATCGATGCGGGGCTCCATGGTGCTGTCAATCTCGCTCAGCGTATGCGGACGGCTCTCATCGGCCTTACCTGTTGCGCTCTTGCGTGCGGCGGCGGTCACGGTCTGAGCGGTGGGTGCCTTTACGGTCATCTCCTTCATGGTGTTCCACATGCCGCACGACGGGCACTTGCCGCTCCACTTGGGCGAGTCAAAGCCGCACTCGGAGCATACAAAAACGGTCTTATCCTTGATTGATGCCATACGCTATGACTTTTTTGACATTTTGCTCCACCACACTATTCCGTAGATGGAGTTCATCATGTAGAACACATACTGAACCACCATGATGGGCGCAAACTGTACGCCGCGGGTGGCCGCAATGGCCCACATCACCAGGTTGGCGCCGTTCACCACTATCCACATGAACCACTGCTCGATGAATGCAAAAGTGAGCAGGAACTGGGCGCCCACGGCCACGGTCATAGCCAGCGCATCGGACACGGGTTGAGGGTCATCGGTCTTGAGTAACAGGCGGCTTATGCCCCATACTGCGGCAGTGCTGAGAACTATCAGCAATGCTCTCTGCGGCCAGGTCATCCAGCGGGTCCTGATGCCTTCGCTGCCGCCGCCCAGCGCACGTTTGCGCCACTGGGCCCAGCCCACGAACTGCATCGGCACATTATAGAGCAGGAACAGCGCAGCGTTGGCGTAGAGTCCGCTCTTGAGAGCCATATATCCCTGTATGCAAGAACCTAAAAATCCGAACAGGAAATTCAGCACGCTGCCCTTGACGCCGAATATCACGCACAGAACACTGCACGTTCCGGCAATAAAACTAAGCACATTGAAATCACCTCTGAGTACACTCACCGCCACGCTCACCGTCATGAATCCCAGTATCAGAAACCAGTCCCACCACGTGAACCCTGGTATTTCTATCTTCTTACTCATGTCTGCAAAATTAATCATTATTCCCCTTGGACCAGGTGACAGCACGGTTTATGAAATCCAGGAAGGGCTTGGTGGTATTGAAGAGGGCTGCCACACGCTGTGCCAGATCGGGTGCAAGTATAAACTCCTCGTTTGGTGTATAGGTCAGACAGAAACGTTTTAGACGGTAAAAGTCCGAATCGGGGGTATCGGTGGGGAATCCGGCCGGCACTTTCTTGAGCGCACCCTCCATGTCCAGTTCAAAGCCGGGAGCAGCCTTGGCAAGGATCTTGCGGAACCCGCCGTCACTCATCTCAATGTCCTCACGCAGTATGGCCAGGACCTTGGGATCACACCAGTAGTCACCAGCAGCCAGCATGTGGGTTCCCTCCCAACTGTCACTGGCCGATGCGCTCACCTGGAAATAGTATCCGCTGTAGCCTGATTTCTTGCCGCCCGGGCAGATATACACGCCCATATGCGTCTTGTACGGGGACTTATCGGCCGAAAACCTTACGTCGCGGTATATGCGGTAGGTTATGTCGTTAAGCTGGACGTCACCTATAGCCGGGTCAAACTTGCGGATATCGGCCAACAGTTCAAGGGCAAAGGCATCGAACCGCTCCTTAACCCTCTTGTACTCATCCTTGTGCTCCATGAACCAGCTGCGCTCATTGTTGCAGCTGAGCCTAGGAAATCCAGTATCTCTTTCATGATGACAAATATAGCACAAAAGGACCGTTTCCCTGTGCTATTTTTTGTACTTTCGCGGTTGATTTATGATTAAGGAAATACAACTCAGGGTTGAGCCGCAGTTTGCGTATAACGAACAGGTGCTCAAGGAGACTGTTTCACGGCAGTGCGGGCTTGATTTGCGCACCATTACCGCTGTGCATACACTCAAGAGGAGCATCGACGCCCGCCAGCGCACCATATTCGTAAACCTGACCCTGAGGGTATTCATAAACGAGCAGCCTCCCAAGGACGAGTTTACCCGCATAGACTATAAGCCCGTTGACGGCAAGTCCACCGTGGTTGTGGTCGGCGCCGGCCCCGGCGGACTCTTTGCAGCACTGCGCCTTATAGAGTTAGGACTGCGCCCCATAGTGCTGGAGCGCGGCAAGAACGTGCATGACCGCAAGATTGATATTGCCGCCATAAGCCGCACGCATAAGGTGAACCCTGAGTCAAACTACAGCTTTGGCGAGGGCGGCGCAGGAGCCTACTCCGACGGCAAGCTCTACACCCGGAGCAAGAAACGCGGCAGCACAGACCGCATCCTGAACATATTCTGCCAGCACGGCGCAAGTCCTGCAATATTGTCCGATGCACACCCGCACATAGGCACCGACCGCCTGCCCCGCGTGATAGAGAACATACGCGGCACCATTTTAAGATGCGGTGGCGAGGTCCATTTTGAGACCCTCATGACCAGTTTCATTCTGCAGGGCAACCGGGTAATAGGTGTCAATGCCATACACGCCGGCAGTCAGTGCCAATTCATGGGCCCGGTAATACTGGCCACCGGCCACAGCGCCCGCGATGTATATCGCTACATGGCGGGCTCTCACTTTACCATTGAGGCCAAGGCTCTGGCAGTAGGATGCCGTCTGGAACATCCTTCGCAACTTATAGACAGCATACAATACCATAACCGCAACGGCCGCGGCAAATATCTGCCCGCAGCCGAGTACAGTTTTGTAACCCAGGTGGATGGCCGCGGAGTCTATAGCTTCTGCATGTGCCCGGGCGGATTCGTGGTGCCGGCAGCATCGGGCCCGCAGCAGATTGTGGTCAACGGCATGTCGCCGTCGGGCCGTAACTCCCGCTGGAGCAACTCCGGAATGGTGGTTGAGACCCGCATAGAGGATGTGGCCAAGACCGATGCCGATATGCACGACCCGCTCCTTATGATGCGGTTCCAGGAGCAGCTGGAACATGACTGCTGGCAGGCCGGCAACATGCGTCAGACCGCACCCGCCCAGCGAATGGCCGACTTTGTGAACCGCCGCCTGAGCTATGACCTGCCAGAGAGCTCCTACTCTCCCGGACTCATATCATCGCCCCTGCATTTCTGGATGCCGGAGTTCATAACCAGCCGTCTAAAGCAGGGATTCCTGCAATTCGGCAAGAGCTCTCACGAATTCCTTACCAACGATGCCGTAATGATTGCAGTCGAGACCCGCACATCATCGCCAGTACGCATCCCGCGTGACAATGACACCCTGCAGCACATCGGACTGGAAGGCCTCTTCCCCTGCGGCGAAGGAGCCGGTTACGCCGGTGGCATAGTCTCCTCAGCCATTGACGGCGAACGCTGCGCCGAAGCGGTAGCTCAATCACAATAATATCAGTTCCCTGTGATATCAGATACTACAACAACGACCGAATAAAGCTGAGATTAAAAGGAAAGAGCCCGGTGCAATACCGAACTCTTTACCAGATAAATGTTTAATTAATCGTCCAACTTTTGGGGTTCACTTCAAAACGATACTTTTGTGCTGTTCACCACACCGGGCACGCGTTTCACCACATATTGTATTTTGCGTACCCACGCATACGCGCGTAAGGGGTACTTTTGCTGCGTTATTATTGAAATGAAACAATGAAATTCAAAGGTGCAAATGTGCTTATCACCGGTGGAGCATCGGGCATAGGCAGGATAATGGGCCGCATGGCTCTTGAAAAGGGTGCAAGAAAGCTTATAATATGGGATATCAACGCCCAGAACATAGAACTCGTAAAGAGTGAGTTGGCAGCAAAAGGCTCAGTTTACGGCTACAAGGTGGATGTATCGGACAAGTCATCTATTCAGGAGGCCTATTCCGCCACAGTGAAGGAGTGCGGCCCGGTGGATATTCTGATTCAGTGTGCAGGCATAGTGACCAGTAACGCCACTTTTGACAAGCTCACCACCCCTGATATTGAGCGCACTATGATGATCAACGCCATTGCGCCCATGAACGTAGCGCACGTTATATTGCCCGATATGATAGCACGTAACGAAGGTCATGTGTGCAATATCGCATCGGCCGCAGGCATGCTCTCCATGCCCAAGATGAGTGTCTATGCCGCAAGCAAATGGAGCGTGATAGGCTGGTCCGATTCAGTCCGCATTGAGCTGCACGACATGAAGTCAAAGGTCCGGTTCACCACCGTTGCCCCCTACTTCATCAACACGGGAATGTTTGACGGCGTATCATCGCCCATTTTCCCCATACTTGACCCCGAAAACACCGCCCGCAAGATTGTCCGTTCAATTGAAAAGAACAAGGATTTCCGCGGCATACCGTTCGGATTCCATTTCATAAGATTCTGGCAAGCTTTGCTGCCTGTATGCTTGTTTGATTTTGTTTTTGGCACTATCTTTGGAATCTATCACACAATGGATCACTTTACCGGAAGGAAAAAATGACAATAGATAACACCCCGCAAGAGAGGATTGAGGCTATAATCGCTTCACAGAAAGAGTATTTCAAGACTGGAGCCACACTTGATGTGGAGTTCCGCAAGGAGCAGTTGCGAAAGCTGGAACAGGCCATGCAGGAATTTGAAAAGCCGTTGGCCGATGCACTCTGGACAGACCTGCACAAATCCTTCCAGGAGGCTTACCTGACTGAGATTGGGCTTGTCAAGGCAGAGATACGCGAGCACCTTAAATGTGTAAGCCGATGGGCTCGTCGCAAACGGGTTCACACACCTCTAACCCTCTTTCCATCACGCTCATTCATAGTCAAGGAGCCTTTAGGGTGTGCACTGATCGTATCGCCATGGAACTACCCCGTTCAGTTACTGCTCAATCCGCTGATAGGTGCAATATCTGCGGGTTGCACAGCCATACTCAAACCCTCCCCCTACGTTCCTAACGTATCAGGCGTATTGGAAGAGCTCATACGTACCGCGTTCCCCGAGAACTACATTGCCGTGGTTCAAGGCAACCGTGAAGTAAACAAGACGCTCTTTAACAGCCGCTTTGACTTGTTATTCTTTACCGGCAGCCCCGCTCTGGGCCGACAGGTAATGGCTGCGGCGGCACAGCACCTCACTCCTGTAGTTCTGGAACTTGGCGGCAAGAGCCCATGCATAATTGACAGCACCGCCAACATCAAGCTTGCAGCCCGACGTGTAGCCTGGGGCAAGACCCTCAACGCCGGCCAGACCTGCATAGCTCCCGACTACATCCTTATCCATGAGGATGTAAAGGAGGCCTTCATCAAACAGTTTGCCACACAAGTCAAACGCCTGCACGGCAAAGAGATAAAGGAGTCCGGCCACTTTGTACGTCTGGTAACTGACAAGGCTTTTGAGCGCGTCAGGAGTTACCTCCAGGACGGCGACATAGTATATGGAGGCCGCACTGACAGCAGCACCCGATTCATCGAGCCCACCCTGCTGGACAACGTGAGCCCCGATGCGCCTGTCATGACCGATGAGATTTTCGGCCCCATATTCCCCATGATTACCATCAGCCCCCGGAACGGCAGTTTCAAGGATCAGGTGGCAGAGTTCATCACCAGCAGGGAGAAGCCTCTGGCATTCTACTACTTTGGCTCTGAGTCCGATGGCTGGGACCTGATACGCCGCACATCATCGGGCGGAGGCTGCATAAACGACACCATCATGCACATAGCCAACAGTAACGTACCGTTTGGCGGCGTCGGTAACTCGGGCATGGGTCACTATCACGGCAAACTGAGTTTTGACGCGTTCACCCACGAGCGCTCCATTATCAAAGCGCCCACCTGGATAGATTTGCCCTTCCGCTACATGCCCTACAAATTCTTTGCAATCATCAAGCGGATGATGTGATAGCATAAATTGTACTGCATCCCAGTGTGCTGATTCACCCCAATTGGGGTATTGCTACGCCATTAAGATTACTGTTCCTTTGCGGTGTTCATGTATTGTAGAAATGTTACATGGACACCTTTTTTATTTTTAAACAAAATACAACTGTTATGAAGAGAACTTTTTATCTGATGGCCTGCACTCTGATAGGAGTATTGTCGGCCGCCTCATGTGACGGAATAGAAGACCTGTTAAACAGCGATTGGTTTAGGACACAAAAATATCGTTTCCCTGTCTCATCGGTAATGAGACAGGGAAACGATACTTTTATGCTATTTTTACTAACTTTGCGGTCACTATGACACTCTATCCCAATCTGATAAAAGAGGCCTTGCAGACCGTGCGCTATCCCGGTTCCGGCAAGGACATCATCTCCATGGAGATGCTTGAGGACGATATCCGCATTGACGGAAACTCAGTATCGTTCTCACTCATTTTTGAGAAACCCACTGATCCGTTCATCAAGTCAATAGTAAAGTCGGCCGAGACCGCAATCAAGCTCAAGGCCGGTCAGGACGTACAGGTACAAGTAAAGGTAAAGACCCGCCAGGCACCGCGTCCCGAAGACCCCGAGCTGTTGCCAGATGTAAAGAACATAATAGCCGTAGCATCCGGCAAGGGCGGTGTAGGTAAGTCAACCGTAGCCGCCAACCTGGCCGTAGCTCTGGCCGGCATAGGCTACAAGGTTGGTCTGCTTGATGCCGATATCTTCGGCCCCTCAATGCCCAAGATGTTTGGTACAGAGGGCGCACGCCCGTATGCCGAAAACAAGAATGGACGAGACCTGATAATTCCGGTTGAGCAATACGGAATCAAACTGCTCTCAATAGGTTACTTTGTTGACCCCGAGCAGGCTGTACTGTGGCGCGGCGCAATGGCCAGCAACGCACTCAAACAGCTCATTGCCGATGCCGATTGGGGGGAGCTGGACTATTTTATCATTGATATGCCTCCCGGCACAAGCGATATTCACCTGACTCTGGTGCAGACTCTTGGCATAACCGGCGCCGTAGTGGTAAGCACCCCGCAGGAGGTTGCCCTGGCCGATGCCCGCAAGGGAATAGATATGTTCCGTAACGAGAAGGTAAACGTACCTGTACTTGGGTTGGTTGAGAATATGGCGTGGTTTACTCCCGCCGAACTGCCGCAAAGCAAGTATTACCTGTTCGGGAAGGAGGGATGCAAGCGTCTGGCTCAAGAACTGAAGGTACCTCTGCTGGGACAGATTCCAATCGTACAGAGCATCTGCGAGGGCGGCGACAACGGCACTCCCGTAGCACTGAATCCCGACACCATAACCGGTCTGGCATTCCGCGAACTGGCGCAGGCAGTAGCCATAGCCACCGATGCCCGCAATCACCAGTTACCGCCTACTGCAGCAGTAAACACAGTAGCACAATAGGAACGTATCCCTGTGTCATTGTCGATGACACAGGGATACGTTCCTATTGTGCTACGGGCGGAACTACCGGAACTTCAAAAACGAATCTGGCACCTCCAGCGGTGTATGAAGTGTCAAGATAGACATTGGCACCCAACAGTGTGGCAATCTCACGGCAGATACTCAGGCCCAGTCCCGTACCCTGAACAAAACTGTTCAGCTTGGTAAAACGGTCAAATATTGCCTCAGCCTGATCAGCCGGGACACCCGGACCGGTATCAGTGATACGAAACGTCACATAACCTGGTTTGGCCGTAAGCGAACTGGCCAGCACAATCCGCCCTTCCAAGGTATGCTTGCAGGCGTTTGTCAGCAGATTGATAAGGATCTGCTGGACACGCTGCGGGTCTGTACGGAAAGTAAACGGTTCTTCCGATTCAGGCTCATATAGCATCTGTACTCCAGGATGCAAACGGTGCTCAGAGCTGGTAATGGCAGCATGGCATATATAATGGACTTCACCCTCATCGTATGTTATCTTGTATTGGCCGTTGTCCATATCTGATGTATTCAATATGTCCTCAAGCAGCATTATCAGAATCTTGGTGTTGTTCATTATGTGATTGGAAAACTCCTGCTTTTCCTCCGGTGAGAGCGCATCATCAGGAAGTGACAGCAACTGTGAGAAACCAACGATTGCATTGAGCGGAGTGCGCACCTCATGACTCATATTCTGTACGAAACGGGTCTTGGCGGCATTGGCAATCTCGGCCTTGCGGTTAGCCTCGGTCAGCTCATCTATCATCTTTTGGTCGCGCTGCCTGCGACGCTGCAAGCTGACAACCTGAAAGTATGCAAAAACCAGTAACCCCAGCAACACTGCCGTCACCACAATAGTCAAGGTAAATGTTTTACGTTCCAACTCCTGGGATTTCTCTGCCAGATCCGCCGTTAGGATATTATTGCCCATCTTTGCATCAAGTTCGGCCAGGTTGAGTTGATTGAAATGGGCATACATTCGTTCCATTACTATCATCAGATGTTTTTCCATTCTCAGGGCAGCCTTCTCATAGCCGTAAATCTCGGCCATATTGACCACGAACTTCATCTCACGCGTCGAGGAAAGGGTTTCTAAACCATCAAGTTCCTTTTCATCAATCACCCCTTCAATAATATCATCTATCAGATGGAACAATTTATCACCGGTAGGTGTGACTATCCGGAACTGTCTTTCATTAAGGCAGTAATCCCTCAGTTCAACGTATTTGCTTTGGTCTTTCTCCAAAGCGGCTATAACAGCCCTATAATAATTACAGCGCAGTGTATCAAAATACGCCTTTGACACTTTATAAGCCATGTCTATGCATATTTTCATGGAATCGCTATTGACAGGATAGGTGTCAGCCAGGTCGCAGTACGAGCGGCATAACGACTGACGTGTCACCGTAGGGTTGGTACTGGCATTATAAACTTCAATGGATTGCAGAATGTATTTCTTGGCCGATACATAGTCATTCATAGCAAGATACAAGCTCACAAGATATCGGGAACTGCTCCATATTCCATATTCATCGGACTGCTCTATGGCGATTGCCTGTGCCTCCTGCAACAGTTCTAACGCGGTATTTGCCCTCCCGGAATTATAATAGTAGTTCTGCACCAGGTCATAACCATAGTAGAAATACTGCTTGTAATCCAACGACACGGATTTGGTCTTAAGTTCCTCAAAAGCCTTGAGAATCCTGGTCTCGTCCTTTACTGTACTGCGTATAACATGTTTAAGCTGTTCCACATAGAACAATACCTGCGCTTTATTATCACCCTTGGCCAATGCTATCTGCAATAGCGAATCATTCACCAGGTTGAACTGCTCGTCCGATACCACTCCGGCAAGCGATTCGGCCTGCTGGAACAACCTGTAGCAATCATCATCAATCAGATATGCATTATTCTGGGCCGATGTATTTACGGCAGTTAAAAGCAGCAACATCGCCAGGAAATATTTGAACAGTCCTTTCATAATGCCGTAAATGTACAAAAAATGACACAAAAGAAACAGTTCCTTCTGTGTCATTTTTATTAAAACGCTATTTTTTCTTAGAATCTGTTTAAATTTTTTCCATGAAGAAGATTATTGGCTCTATTTTTCTCTGTTTTTATCGTTTTGAGGGAATAATGGAGGTCCATTTTGACTGAGGAACGATGAAAACAGAGGGAAAAAGAGGCGGTAAGAAATTTATGGAAATAAACAGATTCTTATTCTGCCGAGAAAAGAGGAGTTGAAAGGTAACGTTCACCCGTATCTGGCAGCAGGACGAATACATTCTTGCCGGCAAACTCCGGACGAGATGCAACCACGCTTGCTGCGTATGCGGCTGCACCGCTTGATATACCTACCAGCAGGCCTTCCTCCTTGGCAAGGGCACGTGCAGTCTCGAAAGCGTTGTCATTGCTTACGGGCAGTATCTCATCAACGATGCTGCGGTTAAAGTTATCGGGAACAAAACCGGCACCGATACCCTGAATCTTATGCGGACCGCTGGGATTACCGCTCAGTACGGCCGATGACTCGGGCTCAACTGCAATGATACGTGCACCAGGGAAAGCCTCCTTGATGGCGATGGCCGATCCGCTAACGGTACCGCCTGTACCTACACCGGCAATGAAAGCGTCAATCTGGATTCCGGCAGCCTTGGCATCGGCCACAAGCTCCTTACCGGTAGTTTTGGCATGAATCTCAGGGTTGCTGGGGTTGGTGAACTGCTGCAGAATCACTGCACCCGGAGTAGCGTCACGCAGTTCCTCAGCCTTGGCAATGGCACCCTTCATACCGTTTGCGCCCGGAGTTAGTACAATCTCTGTGCCATAAGCGACAGCCAGCTTGCGGCGCTCAATGCTCATGGTCTCGGGCATTGTGAGAATTACCTTATAACCTTTTACTGCGCCTACCAGTGACAGACCTACGCCTGTGTTGCCCGATGTGGGCTCAATGATTGTACCACCCTTCTTAAGGATGCCCTTCTTTTCGGCATCCTCAATCATAGCCAGAGCAATACGGTCCTTGACCGATCCGCCCGGATTGAAGAACTCAACCTTGGCCACAATGTTTGATTTGATGCCGCGGTTGGCAGTGAATGTTTTAAGGCTGACTGTCGGAGTCTTACCGATAAGTTCAGTGATAGAGTTGTAAATTGCCATAATTGTATGTATTTGTTGTTGTCGTTTCCTTTATCTGGTGCAAAGTTACCTCCGCCCGAAACAGTCAACAAGAAAAACCCAAAATCAGGAAAACCATTCTAAAAACAATCAAAATCGCAGTCAATATATTCCAGCGAGCACCATTCTATTGCGCTATTTCCCAACTTGCAGAGTACTCCTCTTTGTACGCCCGTAACTTCTATAATCGTCCAATTCTATTTCAATGTCCGGCTCAGAAAGCGCCCCGTCGGCCGGCAGGTTAAAGACAATATATTTGATGCTCTTGCCGCGCTCCAGCCACTGCTGCTCATAGTGAGTCTTGATGGACAGGATGTGGTCAGCATCGCCGCTGGCATAGAGGTCATCGGTCCGGAACTCCACCGGCAGGCGGTTATGGTCCACCATCGCGCACGTATATGTATATAGGAAGTTACTGTCGGTCTTGAGGTGTATTTTACCGCCAGGTTTCAAAATCCTGCGGTAACGCTCCATAAAGAAAGTCGATGTAAGACGCTTGGTAGCCTTCTTCATCTGAGGATCAGGGAAAGTAATCCATATCTCACTCACCTCACCCAGAGCAAAGAACCGGTCAATAAGCTCAATCACAGTGCGCAGGAACGCAACGTTATTCATGCCAGCCTCAAGTGACAGCCTGGCTCCGGTCCACATTCGGGCGCCCTTGATGTCAACGCCGATGAAATTCCTGTCGGGGAACAGACCGGCCAGCCCAACGGTATACTCTCCGTGACCGCAGCCCAACTCCAGAACTATAGGCCCGTCATTATGAAAAAAGGAGCTGTTCCAGCAGCCCCTCATCTCAAATGGGACATCCTCACGGAACGAGCCCTGAGGCTCGAACACATGCGGATATGTCCGCATATCGGCAAACTTAGCCAGTTTACCCTTTCCCATATCAGATATCCAGAACGGTTACCCAGCCGTGAGTATCGGGAGCGTCGCCATACTGGATGGCACGCAGCTGATGGTACAGGCCTGTAAGTACAGGACCCGGCTTGCCGTCACCGATAACGTAAGACTTGCCCAGCTCTATGTCATCGATGCGTGAGATAGGTGATATGACGGCTGCAGTACCGCAGGCACCGGCCTCACTCATCTCATTCAGTTCCTCCAGAGGAACCTGACGCTGCTCAATGGTCATGCCGTTGTCCTTGGCCAGCTGCTGCAGGCTCTTGTTGGTGATAGAGGGCAGGATTGACTCTGACTTGGGAGTGATATAACTGTTGCCCTTTATGCCGATAAAGTTGGCTGCGCCGCACTCATCGATATATTTCTTCTCCTTGGCATCCAGATAGAACTCGCTGCCGTAACCCTTCTCATGGGCGATGTTGTGGGCAAACAGGCTGGCAGCATAGTTACCGCCAACCTTGTACTTACCCATACCCAGAGGCGCCGAACGGTCGTATGAACGTACCAAAGCGTATGCATTGGCCTGGAAACCGCCCTTGAAGTACGGACCTACAGGCATTACGAAAATCAGGAACAGATACTCCCTGGCCGGTTTTACACCAATCTCAGCACCGGTACCCACCAGCAGAGGACGGATATAGAGAGATGCGCCGCTCTCATATGGGGGAATGAACTCCTTGTTGAGTTCAACAACGCGCTTAACCATCTTGCAGAATGTCTCGGTAGGAAGCTCCGGCATCATTGTGGCGCGGCAAGTGCTCTGCATACGCTCGGCGTTGGCCTCCATACGGAATATGCGCACCTTGCCATCCTTGCCGCGAAATGCCTTAAGGCCTTCAAAGGCCTCCTGTCCGTAGTGCATACAGGTTGCGGCAATGTGCATAGGTACATACTCGGAGTCAGACTCCTCTATCTCACCCCATTTTCCGTCTTTATACCAGATTCTCAGGTTCCAGTTGGTCTTCATGTAACCGAACGACAGATTGGACCAGTCAAGTTCTTTCATAGCAGTATTGTTTAATCTTCCGCGAAATTACAAAAAATGATATCTTATTGTCCGGCTATAGACGTAAATAAACTAAATTTGTAACCAATATGGAAAATAAGGAGACAAACAGTGCCGGCAACGGCCGCATAGAAGGCAAGATAAGGACTATCAGGTTCATACTGCTCTCCACAGTAATCTATTTCATATCCGATGCTATAGGCCGATGGTTCCTTCCTGCCCAGGATCCGGTCCCAGGCATGTACTCCATTCTTATCTGGTTGCTTTGCTTCATTACCGGAGCCTTGCAGTTCTTCTTTTGGCGAAAGATCAGCCTTAAATGGCTCAGATGGACTGTTGCCATAGCCTATATCATCGTTTTCGCAATATTGCTTGGCTGGGGCGGATTCTACGGATATGGCGGATCATCACTCATAGGATTCAAGTTCTCGGTAACCATAATGCCGGTCTGGGGGTTTCTGATAGAGGCCACATTCACGTCATTCCTGCGCTGGTACGGCAATCTCATCAAACTGATATTTCACCTGGAATCCATAAACAGCATAGTGTTCATGCTCTTTATGCTTATTCCTGTTGCCATTACAATACTATTGTTCACAGGAGGCTACAAACTGTCTGGATCACTTTCACAAAAGGGGGCCGACATACAGCAATACATAGATGAGGGCGAGGTAAACCATAATACCGATCACCGCGAGCCGGTACGCCAGTATGACCGTCTGTTCAACGACCTTAACGAGACACAACTGGAAGCTGCCCGCCTCAACGGACTAAAAGAACCAATAACCACAGAGCAGGCCAAGACAGACCGTCATCTCCAGCTGATTGGGCCAAACCAGTACTACGATGTAGAGAAACTTACCCATTCTGTTCCCTACCTTGTACCAAAGGCAGCCAAACTGCTGGAGGATATGGGCAAGGCATTCCAGGATTCCCTGTTTAACCGCGGTTACAACCGTGGGCACCGCTTTACAGTAACGAGCGTGTTACGCACCGAGGAGAACGTGCGTCAGCTACGCAAGACCAACGTAAACTCTACCGAGAACTCCTGCCACTGCTACGGCACCACATTTGACATATCTTACTTTACATACTCCACACCCGATGTAGGCAAAGTGGCATCGGTAGACAAGATGCGCCAGATTCTCTATCAGGTGGCATATGATATGCAGAGACAGGCCCGCTGCTACGTAAAATACGAAAAACAGCAGACCTGCCTTCACATTACCGTAAGATGACTATCGGCTGTTGGCTTAATCACCACCAAGGACGTAAGAATCGGTCCCGGACCAATCCTGTTCAACCTGAAGCCCGCCAAATCCGATATTTGTATATTCCAGGACTCCACCTGCAAAAAACTCTCCCGTGCATTCTGTGATTCTGTTTCTGGTTACCGGGACATCAGACAGCACTCTCTCCTTGACCGCATTTCCGTAGGTATCTATAGCGGTAACGGTTATCTCCAACTGAGACAGGTTCCTTACACCGTTTTTCTCTTCATAACGCGGGAATGTAAACACCTCAAATACCTTTGATGAATGGTCTGTCACTACAAATGATTCCTTCTGATTACTCTTGGTTGTACCCTCAAGCGTAAACGGATTCACAGCCGCACTGCCTCCCTTGTAGGCAAACTGCAGTTCACATACCTGATCGGGAATCTGCGAATCTGCCATATTAAGTCTGAACATGGCTGTGGCACGTACAAGCGGGACATTGATTGTCCCTGTCTGCTGAGTGACATTTATATCACCTGCCCAACAGAATGTGTCAGTGGTCTTAAGCAGAGTGTTACTGCTGAAAGCGATTGACTCCGGATTGGTCATGGTAGGATTCTTGTCTCCATTATGGGCAACGACGACAATCCTGTGTGTTCCAACTGTCAGATTCTGTGATACGGTTCCGAAAGAGGGATCGTCACGGGTCTGGTTAATCTGGATCTTGTCAAAAGATTCCCCCTCACACGGATAGATGCAGATACTGAGACTGGAACAGACCTGTCCCACATCAACCATTGCTCTGGTCTGCGCATAATCAACGCTGCCAAGATTGTTTACACAGATTGTAACCGGAACTTTGTCCCTCTCATCCGGATCCGTAATATCATGGATCCTGGCATGGCAGGATGCCATCAGCAAAGGAATAAGCATAAAACCCAGTGAATTAACTCGTGTCTTCTTCAGGGCTGAAGACTGCCTCATGGTCTTTTGTTTCATAGCTTAAAAGATTTAAATTGGTTATTAGATGCATACAAAACCGTATACATTGCAATTTTAGCGCTTTTTTCAGATACTTACAATTCCGGCAACAAAAAAAAAGAGGCCCGAAGGCCTCTTTTTATCATGAGATCCGATCAGATCAATACTGACGGAAGTTCCACTTGCAGTTTACATCGTTGAAATCGAACTTGCCGAGTGAAGCGTTTGAGTCACCTACAGAGATAAGGCAAACCTTCTCATCAGTACCGGGAACGGCCTTGGGGCAGATACGGTATGTGCCGTCTGTAAGCTGGTCAATGCTCCAGAGCTGCTCGGCTGCGCCTGTAAACTCAGGAACAGTGGTAAGCTCCTTGCCTGCAACAGCGGCCAGGGCACGGTTGGTACCGGCAATGAGAATCTTGTAGTACGGAGTTCCAAGTGTACCCTCCTCTACGGGAACAAGTTCCCACTTCTGGTTGGGACGGAACTGGTAGTCTATAACGCGTACATCAATGTTGCCGGTGGGCCAGCCACCTATTACATCCTCCAGCTTCTGGAAAGCCACTACAGTGTTAGGCTGATTGCCGCCACCACCGAACATTCCGCGACCACCGCCCAGACGAACGTACTCGGTAGCAATCTCAAGGGCATAACCACGACGCTCTGACTCAATCTCATATACACCGGGTTTTACGTTGTAACCAGCCTCAGGCCAGCCGTTACGCCATACGATAGGCAGGATAGCCAGGGTGCTGCGGCCACTCTGATAGTAGTCAGCCTCCCAGTGGAATGACATCTTCTCAACGCCTTCCTCAATGATTGTGCGGCCAAAGTGACCTGCGCCGGTATAACCGTCACGGCAGCCTATAACCATCTTACCGCCACCCTCAACCATATCACGGCCTACGTTGTCAATGAACGGGCCTGTGGGGCTCTTGGAACGGCCGCAGATAATGTTATAAGTTGAGTTCACACCATCGCAGCAGGTACCGTGAGTACCCAGCAGATAATAGTAGCCATCGTGATAGATCATTGTGGTTGCCTCGCAGTCAACGGCAATGTTTATATCCTCACCGAAGCTCTCAAGACGTGCACCGGTCTGAGGATCAAGCTCACACATACGGATGAATCCAAAGTATGTACCGAATGTAACGAACAGACGGCCTTCGGGAGTAAGGATAAGACCTGCATCAATAGCATCGCAGTCCTCATCATTATCAGAATGTGCTACAGTAGTGCGCTCTGCAGCTGCAGGAAAACCGTAGTCGGGAGATGAGGGATCAAGAGTCTTGCCCCAGCAGGTAACGATAGTACCTCCGTGACCGCCTCCCAGTCCACCACCGGTGGTTGAATAAGCAAGAAGGTAACGGTCACCTATCTTAAGCATATCAGGAGCTGCACCTACGTTAGGAATACGCTCACCGCTGGTCCATACCCAACCGTCTTCCGAAACAAGGCCCGAACCGCCTGTTCCCCAAGTGTAATACTTTCCATTGCACTCTGCAATCGTAGCAGGATCATGGATGAACGGAGCACCGATCTGAGCCATAACGGCCTCAGACATTGAGACTGAAACAAGGGCTACCAAGCCCATCTGAAATATCTTTTTCATATTCTGATCCTTTTTTATTTGTTGGTGATGGTGTAGTTCTTAAGAATTGTGCCATCTTCATTGTAGAAACGAACGCACATATCACTCATACCCGGACCGTTGATGACAGCACCGCGTACAATGTTCTTACCCTTCTTGAGAGTAATTCGCTTTGACATACCGTCATCGGCAACCATACGGCGGTCAGCCTGAAGTGTCAGGACCTTCTCACCATTAACCCACCAGATTGATGAAGCGTTTGTACCGGCAGCCAGACGTACGACCATGTCCTGTTCGCAGTTGATTACTGTAAATGCGTTAAAAATAAGGCCATAGCGCTTCTGGCCGTTTGATGTACCCTGAGCAAAACGGATAAGCTTGATGTTGAACAGCTTGCTGTCAACTGAATGCCATTCAAGTGTATCCTTGACGGTAGCAGGAGCTTCAGGAGCTGCCTGTGCACCGGCTGCGGGTCTGCCGCCTCCAAAACCACCGCGGCCACCTGCACGGGGAGCCTCGGACTCAACGATAACCTTATCGCCGGCCTTGGGCAGGGCGTTGATATCGGCTGTGAACTGACCGGGGAAATACTCTTTGGTCAACTCAGCCAGGATATAGCTGTCTGTAAATACGGTATTACCGCTGTTGGGTTTGTTGATGGGCTCGATGATTGTCCATCTGCGGATAAAGCCCTTATCATCCGGCTTGGCTGGAGCTGCGTCAGGCTTGATCTCATTGAAATACTGATCAAATGCAACATTTCTGTTGGCTCTACGCTGAGGATCGATTGACTCGCTGGCAACCTGCGGTTCAGCTTCAGATCCTCCGGCAGGCTGCTGCTCGACTACTTTCTTGTTAGAGCCGCAAGCAACCAGAACGGCAGTCAAACCGACCGCCAGGATAGTTTTGAAATTTCTGTTCATAGTGAACTTTGGATAAAATTAGGTTTATAATTGATAATAATATTCGTCAGAATACAATTTGATGCGCTAAGTTACAACAAATAGTTAAAAATACATATCCGCGTGGACTAAATTGAACAAAAAAACAACCGGCTCATATGCCGAACCGGTTGTTTTTGGAATTTTGAGTCTCAGAGAGACTGATTAATTACGCTTCTTGAGTATAAAGCCAAGGCAGAAGCCCACCAGGACACCGCACAGGATGAAAATCCATGAATTCGATGATGATGATGACTTATACTGCGGAGCGGGAGTGTCGATACCCCAGAAGAACTGAGCCATCTGATAGAGTGAACGTCTCCAGGTCAGGAACTCATGAGCGGTACCCTCGGATACGTAACCCATTACATCAAAACCGGCCTCCTTCATAGCCTGGGTAGCACTGTTGATGGCAGCAGGTGACTCCTTGCTACCGCAACTCATAAAGATCTTCTTAACCTTAACTGAGTCGCCTATCTCCTGCGGGTTGTACTGACCGCCTGAAAGCAGGCCGTAGTAACCGAACATCTCGGGACGTGCCAGAGTGATTGAGTGAGTCTCCATACCACCCATTGAAAGACCGGCCATAGCACGGTTCTCCATGTTGGGTATAGTGCGGAAGTGAGCGTCTACGTAAGGAACAAGCTCATCGCAGAGAACCTTCTCAAATCCTGCATTGCTGCCGAATCCGCCGAAGCCTCCACCTGCGGGACGCTGGCCCTGAGGACGCTGGCCCTGAGGAGCCTGAGGCTCAGCTGCGGGACCGCCTGCGGGACGTCCACCGGCAGGAGCAGCGCCACCTGCGGGACGACGCATACCGCCACCGGATCCACCGGGACGGAAGCCTTCATTGGTCATGCCGTAGGTGCAGACAATGATGAAAGGTCTGATCTTGCCCTCGGCAATCAGGTTATCCATGATGAGGTTTGCATGACCCTGGGTCATCCAAGCGGTCTCATCCTCACCCCAGCCGTGCTGCAGGTAAAGAACCGGATAACGTACGTTTGCCTTGTCTGAATGATATGTAGGAGGTGTGTAGACGAATGCACGCTTGAGCATATTGGTGCTCTCTGACCAGAACAGTATCTGCTGTACAAAGCCATGCGGAACATCACGCTCCTCATAGAATGCCTGATCGTGAGCGGGAATCTCAATACCACTCTCCCAACGGGTTGAACCGTAGTAGTTATTGGTACCGGGGTCATTGAATGTACCGCCGTCAATTGTCAGGTGATAGTAGTGGAAGCCCTCATCCAGAGGAGCTGATGTAGTTCCGGTCCATACACCGTTGGCATCCTTTTTAAGGGTGGTTCCGGCACGGCCGTCACCGCCCAGGCCCAGACCTACAGATACGGACTGTGCGTTGGGAGCAACGATACGGAAACGGGCATAACCCTGAGAGTTTACCTGAGGATACTCCTGCTGAGGCTGATTCTTGGTCGAAGGCTTAAAGTCCTCTTTAATCTCCTGTGCTGCGCAGAGACCTGCTGTCAGCAATGCAGCACTCAAAACAACTGAAAACTTTCTCATTTTATAAGTCGGTTAAAATAGGTTTGTTGATCATTTGAAGCAGAGCTGTACAAACTGGTACAGGCTGCGGCGCCATGTGTGCCACTCGTGAGCGGTACCCTCGGAAATGTAACCTGTAGCGTTGATGCCAGCCTTCTTGAGGTTCTCGGCAGCCTCCATCACGCCCATGTTCTCCTTACCGCCACAGCTCATGAACAGAGCCTTGTTGGTCTCCTTGTAGCCCTCGGCACCCTCAATATCCTGCAGAGAGATGGTACCCCCGCTGAACATACCTACGTATGCAAATACCTTAGGATTGGCAAGAGTCACTGAACGTGTGGTCATACCACCCATTGACAGACCGGCCATAGCGCGGTGCTGAGGATCGGCAATTACACGGTAGTTCTTCTCAACCATGGGGATGATATCCTTGATCAGGACATCACCGAATGCGCCGCCCATCATGAAGCCGCCGCCGAATCCGCCACGACGCTGACCGCCCTGGGGAGCCTGGCCCTGTGCATCAGCTGATGGACCGCCGGGGCGCTGACCGCCGAATCCGCCCATGCCGCCGCCCTGCTGGCCGGCCGGCTGTGCATCGAGGCAATCGATAACGATGATGAAAGGAACAGCCTTCTTCTGGGCAATCAGGTTATCCATGATCTGAGCGGTATGACCCTGCTCTGCCCAACCGTGTTCGTTCTCACCCATACCGTGCATAAGGTACAGAACGGGGAATTTCTTGGTGGTGTTGGTGTAATATTCATTGGGGAAATAGATGTAGCAGTGACGCATCTTCTCTGTAACTGACGAGTAGTAATAAACCTCATTCATCGTACCCTGCGGCACGTTCTTTACCTGCCAGAAATCCTGGTCGTCGGAGGGAACCTCGATTCCGCTGCCCCAACGGCTTGCGCCATAGTAGTAGAGGCTTCCCGGATCGGGCACGCTGGCACCGTCAATGTTCAACTGATAGTAGTGGAAACCGGGATCCTGAGGAGCCGAAGTGCCGGTCCATACACCATTCTCGTTCTTGGTCATTGAATAGATCTTGCCGTCAATATCCAGACCTACAGATGTTGCGTTGGGGGCCGAAATCTGGGCACGGACCATACGCTGAGAGTTTACCATAGGATACTGGTGGTTGCTCTGGTTGTTCATTGCGGGCTTGAAGTCCTCAGTTACATTCTCGGTTACTGAAGGAACTGTGGGATTACCGCCGCCACGGCCGAACTGAGCATACGCTGACACTGTAGCAAGTGCCATAAGTGAAAGGATAATTTTCTTCATATTATTTTTATGTTTAAATGTTATATTATTGAAATGCAAACTTAACAATAAAAAAATATTTTCAAACTCCATTTGCACAAAAAAAGCGGGAAGGCATTTCACCTTCCCGCAATAACTGGAATTATAAGCCCTGTCATTTCCTGAAATTCTTCTTGGCAAGGGCAGCCTTATCATCAGCAGCCTTGTTGGCGGCCTTCTTTACGGACTTGGCGGCGGCATCCTTCTCCTTCTGGGTGGGAGTGAAGTCTACTATCTTGTAATACACATCCTTGGGATTGGCGTCACGGTCAAACAGCAGAGGATAGTTTGATACGCCTACCCATGAATCGGCATCGGTCACATTCCAGAAAGTAACCACGTCAATGACATCGGCATGACGGCGAAGTATCTCAAAGAAACCTGTGTACTTGTCCTCAAACATTTTCTTCCTTTCGGGAGTGAGTTCCTCACCCTGACGGTTCATGTTGAGCTGACCACCCATCTCACGGTTCAGGCGGATGTCAAGCTCGGTAAACTGGATATGGTCAACTATCTCCGAATACTTCTCGATTGCAGCCTCAATATCCTCCAGCGAAGGTTCATATACATTGAAATGTCCCTGCATGCCTATTCCGTCTATAGGTACACCGGCCTCCTTCATCTCCTTTACCATGTTGTAGATCTTGTCGCGCTTGGCAGGAACTGCGGCATTATAGTCATTGTAGAACAGCAGGGCGTTGGGATCGGCCTCATGTGCAAACTCAAAAGCCTTACGGATGAACTCGTCGCCACCGGCTATCTGTTTCCACTGTGAATTGCGCAGAGGATCTGAACCACCATCCGAGACAGCTTCGTTCACCACATCCCAGCAATAGACGATGTCACCGTAACGCTGCATGACTGTGGTGATGTGGGTCTTCATCCTTGCATAAAGTTCCTCCTTGGAAGCCTGACCTCCGTTGGCGCCCTGGAACATCCACTGGCCCACCTGACTGTGCCATGCAAGGCAGTGACCGCGTAGCTTGATACCGTTCTCACGGCAGAAATCAGCTATGGCATCGGCATTCCTGAAATTCCACTGGCCTTCCTGAGGCTGGACCGACTGAGGTTTGAAATCGTTCTCGGCAGTGATACTGTTGTAATTGTTCTTGATGATAGCTACATGCCTGTCATTACCCAGGTTTCTCATATTGACGGCAACACCGACCGAGAAATAATCCTTGTAAGCATCCTTCAGGCCCTGAGCCTGAACACCTGCGCCCATGGCTATGGCCACTGCGCATAATACGGTCTTGAATAATCTCATTTCTATAAGTTTGGTTAGTATGTTGGCTTGATTGGAATGCAAATATAATAACTAAATGCAAAATAACGTCAATCTTCGGCTTCAAGGATCTTCTTTATCTCCTCATCGGTCTTGTAGAGCTTGTCCTTGCAGAACTTAATCAACTCACGCGCCTCCTTAAGGCTCTCGCCTATCTGGTCTATGTCCATCTTGTTCTCCTCAATCCTGGAAACTGTCTCCTCCAGGCGTTTCATTGCTTCTTCGTATTTCATTATGATTGGTATTCAGGTTTGTAATCATATTATCTCACTCTCCACACTTCCGTCGGCAAACACCGTAGTAATCCTGTCGCCCCTTTTGAGGTCCGATGCCCCTTTCACCACATGGCCGTTGCATCTGGTCAGCGTATACCCACGCTCCAGTATCCTTATCGGATCGGATGAATTCACCCCTTTCTCCAACAACTCAAGTCTATGAAGATTCGACGTGATCAGACTATTCAGTCCGGTCACTGCCCGGTTCCACATATTCTCAAGCATCTGTTCCCGCCTGACCCTGACCACGGCAAACAGAGACGGCAGTTTCTGTGTCATCCTCTCTATCCGCAGTTTCTCCAGGTTCATACGTTCTGAAACCGATTCACCCATACGTCTGGTAAGAGTCTCCAGTATTGATGCCGCATCAAAGACCTTACTGATAATGAATTCCGCTGCAGCCGTTGGAGTCTTGACCTTGGTGTGAGCCACCACATCGGCCACAGTGTCATCACGATCATGTCCGATTCCGGTTATTACCGGAAGCGGGAAATTGGCAATGTTGAATGCCAGATTGTATGAGTCAAAACAACTCAGTTCGCTTACTGCTCCTCCACCTCTTATTATAATTACCGCATCAAACTTATCCCTCTCGGCTGCCACGGCATCCAGAGCGGCTATTACGCTGCGTTCCACATCATCCCCCTGCATGGTTGCCTGAAACAGCTTTACATAGAACCTGAATCCGTAGACATTGCCGGCCAGCTGGTTGCAGAAATCACCGTATCCGGCAGCAGTTGCCGACGAAATGACTGCAATCCTCTGCGGCAGGAGAGGTATTTCAAGTTCACGGTTCAGCCCTATGACGCCGTCACGTGCCAACTGTTCCAGTATCTCCTTCCGGCGGCGGGCCATATCACCCACGGTATATGTGGGATCAATATCCTGTACCACAAGTGAGTAGCCGTAAACCTCATGGAAGGAGACCGTAACCTGAAGCAGGACTTTCATTCCCACCTTAAGTGTCTCACCTGTCTCTGCTTCAAAAAATGGTTTTATCCTGAGCCAGGTGTTACGCCATACATTTGCCTTGGCTTTAGCCAGGAATGTGCGCCCCGTGGGATCTTTCTGTACCAGTTCAAGGTAGCAGTGTCCCTGACCTGACGGGCTGATGCCGCTGATTTCGGCCTGAACCCAATAAGCGTCGGGCATCTCAAACTGGAGCGTGCTCCTGACACGTCCGTTTAGTTCGAGTAACGTAACAGTCTCCATAGTATCAAACAGTATCAGAATTTGTTTTCACGTTTTATCTCAAGCACCTCAAGGTTACGGAAAGACTTGCCTTCGACCTCCAGACGGACCAGGGTCCGAACCTGCTGCCACCCCTGCAGACCGGCAGCTCCGGGATTGATGAAGAGCATGTTGAACTTCTTGTCGTGCATCACCTTGAGTATGTGTGAATGTCCGCACACAAAAAGGTCCGGAGTTTCCTTAAGCAGCTGTTCGCGTGCCGAACTCTCATAATGGTCGGGCGTACCGCCGATGTGTTTTATCATTATATTGGCATCTTCCACCCTGAAACGATATATCTCCGTTGTAAAACGGCGGACGTCCTGCCCGTCACAGTTACCGTAAACGGCACGGAGGGTAGCCAGCTGCGAGAGCTTTTCAAGGATCTCGTACGATCCCACATCACCGGCATGCCAAATCTCGTCACATCCTTTCAGGAAAGTGGCGTATCGGTCATCCCAATAGGCGTGGGTATCGGAGAGTATTCCTATACGTTTCATATTCCCAGTCGTTCTTTAGCCAGAGCTACTATCATGTCGGCACACTTGTCATACCCGAATGTGGTGCTGTTAAGACAGATGTCATAATTGGAGGGGTCACCCCATGTGCGGCCGGTAAAATAGTTGTAATAGGATGAACGCTTGCGGTCTATATCCTCAATGAACGAAAGCGCCTTGGATTGTGTCATACCATCCCCTGCATGACGGCATACACGGTCAATACGGTCATCGGTATCGGCCGCAATGAATACGTTCAGCATGCGGTCACTGTCCCGCAGCACATAATCCGAACAACGGCCGATGAACACGCAATCCTCCTGTTCATGAATGTGCCTGATGGCTTCGCTCTGCATCTTGAATATGGATTCGTTGCTCAGGTAATTGTTTGAAATGCCGTTGATGCCCAGATGTCCCATAAAGAGCGAGCGCAGACCTTTGCGGGTCTTCTCCTCATCGGCCTGGTCAAAGAACTTCTCGCTGAAACCGGTATTCTGGGCTGCCTTCTTGAGCAGGTCCCTGTCATATACCCTGACACCCAGTCTTTCAGCAACAACAGCTGCTACGTTACGGCCTCCGCTACAGAACTTGCGGCCAATGCATATACAGAAGTGCTTGTCCATAATCACACCATTTTTTTGAATTTCCTTACTTGAGGGATAAGAAGCGAGAATCCCAATATGACAGAGAGTATATCCGATGCCGGCATACTGTACCAGATACCGTCGATACCGTAATAACGCGGTAATATGACAAGGAACGGGATAAGCAGCAGCAACTGGCGGGAGAGCGACATAAGTATGGATTTTCCCGGCATACCTATGCTCTGGAAAAAGTTTCCTATAACCATCTGGGATCCTATCAGCGGAAAGAACATGAAGTTTATCCTCATTCCGTTATGGGTAATGGCAGTCAGTTCGGGATCATCGGTGAATATGCGTATGCACAAGTCCGGCATGAACTCGCCGACGGCAAATCCCACTGTCGTGACGCAAGTGCCGAAGAGCATGGTCAGTTTAAGCACCCTGAGAACCCTGTCCATCTGGCGTGCTCCGTAGTTGTAACCGGCTATAGGCTGCATGGCCTGATTGAAACCCATGACCATCATCACCACCATGAATCCTATACTGTTGATTATGCTGTAAGCACCGATGGCCACGTCACTTCCGTACTTGAGCAGACCGCGGTTTATGAGCAGTACCACAAAGCAGGCTGCCGCGTTCATGAGGCATGGAGAGAGCCCGATGGTGAGCATGTTCCTGACCAGATTCCAGCGCAGGCGGTATGTGCCGCGCTTTAGATGTATCAGTTCACTCTTGTCCGACAGTTGGAAACACTGCCAGGTAAAAGCCAGTACCTGTGATATTACAGTGGCAATGGCGGCACCTCTTATTCCCCAATGGAACTTCATGATAAACAGGTAATCCAGAAGAGTGTTCAGCAACACTGTCCCGATTGTCGCCATCATGGCCTTGTTGGGATGTCCGGCAGCCCTCAGTATGCAGTTGATGCCAAGATACAGATGAGTGAACGCATTGCCGGCCAGTATTATCACCATATACTCGCGGGCATAGCCGATGGTAACACCGGTGGCACCGAAAAGCGTCAGGATGGGATTGATGAAAATCAGAGACAACGCTCCGAAGAGCAATCCTATCAGTATATTGAGCGTCACCGAGTTACCCAGCAGCATCTGGGCGCTATCATGGTCCTTCTGTCCCAGCTTGAGCGAAATCATGGTTCCGGAACCCACGCCCACCATCGATCCCAATGCAGCCGACAGATTCATCAAGGGAAAAGTCACTGCCAGGCCGGACAGGGCCATCGGACCCACTCCGTGACCGATGAACGCACGGTCCACTATATTGTAGAGGGACGATGCCAACATTGCTATCATGGCAGGTACAGCATACCTAATAAGCAGTTTCCCGATTTTCTCCGTTCCCAGTTCCTGGGGTGTTTTCAATTCTGACATTTTAAACCTGTTTACAATGCAAATATACAATATTTCCCACTACCCGTCCTTATGTCAAATGCCAAAAACTCTTAACTATTTTTTCAGGGCAGATTAAACTTTCGGCGTTTTTTGATATCTTATTGAAGCGAACAGAAAAAATTTGTCTAACCCAAATAACAAATCAAAATGAAGAAGATTTTATTCGCAGTTGCAGCTCTGTTTATTTCAACTATGAGCTTTGCACAGGGATTCGGCGGCGGCTTCGGCGGCGGCCAGGGTATGAATATGAACCCTGAAGATATGGCCAAGCGTCAGGCTGACCGTCTGCAGGAGCAGCTCCAGCTCACCAAGGTTCAGTATGATTCAATCTACAACTACTATCTTGCCAGCAGCAAGGAGCAGGCAGCCCGCCGTGAGCAGATGCAGAACGGTGGCGGTCAGCCCGCACAGCAGGATATGGAGGCTCTGAGAGAGCAGATGCAGAAGCAGCGTGAGGCTCAGGAGAAGAAGATCAAGTCTTTCCTGAATGATGACCAGAAGAAGAAATACGACGAGATGCAGGAGCAGCGTCGTCAGG
>CAJOLR010000031.1 GCA_905235565.1 uncultured Bacteroidaceae bacterium
GCACTGGGGACACACGACCTGGCTGTCGTGCATCACGAGTTCCTCCTGGGACACTGCCATCCATTTACCACATTGTGGGCACTGAAGTTCCATACAAATGAACCTATGGTGTTGAGATACGGAACGCCTATACCGTTGGCTATACCTATAAGGGCTGAGCCTGCCAGCAGCAGGGTAAGACTGCAACCCGATGCAAGACACAGATAGCCGGCCATGAAGCCCAGGGGAGCAAGGTATTTCATTGCCCTGGAGCACCCGTGCATTAGGGCACCGAACATCAAGCCTACAAGGAATGCCACCACATCAAGACCTACCATAACCAGAGTAACCCCTGTCCCTGAAAGTATTCCCGATGCCGAGAGTGCAAAGTTTGTTGGATAGATAAAGAAGAGTATCATGACCAGGAACATGCCTACTACCGACGGATGGAAACGTTTGAGCAGCCACAGCGATATGCCTGAGCCACCCGACAGACGCTCATTGGGAAGGAAAAGCGCCACGAGTATGATGGCAATGAGCCCCAGTAGATATACCAGGAAGGCGCAGTTCCAACTGATACCTGCAAGCATGCCAGCCAGGAAGGTGGCTACCACACCGCCCATCTGGTTCATGGCTGCTGACAACCCCATGAGAGAGGCCTGTTCCTGCGGAGGGTAATAGTATGCGAGCAAACCTGTGGAGAGCGGCATGATCATACCTACGCTGACTCCCATAAGGGCACGCATAAACAGAAGTACCCAGATGTTATCCACAAAGAATGCGCCTGCACCGGAAAGGACGTATAGCGTTAGGCCCGTGAGAGCAAGGGTACGTGTTTTCATTACCCGGCACAGCAGAGGGAACAGCAGGTTTGTAAGGATGATGAACAGCGCCGGAAGGCTTACGATGAGCTGGATGAGCAGCGGACTGCGACCTGAGAAATTGGCGCTTATGACTCCGAGAGCTGGAGCGATGGCAGCACCTGCCATTACGGTTAAAAGACTGATTGAGAGAATGGTAAGAAGCAATCTCCGTTTCATAGTTTATGGTGTTAAGTTAATAGTGGAGGTTGCAGCTCTACCAAGCTTTGCAAAGATCTTTTGCGGGGGCAAAGGTACAATTTTTTGATGGAAAAAGGAGACAGGAAAAAAAAGAGGAGCCGTCAAAGCCCCTCTTTCAGGTCACTGCTGCAACATCAGCGTTTGTCCTGTATTCCGAAACGCAACCACTGCTCTTGCGAGTAATGGCTCTTGATGAGCTTGCGGTACTTCATGGCATGTTCCTTGACTGCATCTAGGGCTGCATTAGCTGCGATGAGTTTCCTGCTCACTTCAAGGCGCATGGCTTCTACCTCCTTAATCTTGGCAATGGCGGCAAGCGCATCATCCTTAAGGCGGTCAAGTTCTGATTCGATAACTCCGTAACGGCTCACTTCAGAGAAATGCTTCTTTAGGCCCTCAGAGAGATTAATGGCCTTCTGAGCATTCTCCTCAAATACTTTAGACATTGTGTTATGATTGAATAATAAGACAAGGACCTACGGGGTTGCCGGGTGCTCTCCCCGCCCCAGGGTCCATAGCAAAAATAGGCTTTTTTTCTTCAAGTTGTGACCTGGAAATTTCAACTTTATTTTTGAACTGAGGACTGATGAGACCACTGCTATTTTATCAGCCGCCCCGTAATTATCGGCTTTCGTGAAAGGTGATGGTTACGGGACGGAACCGATGCGCAGCATCGGATGTTACGCAGGTGCTTGGGTCAGCTGCTTGCGGAGATCCTGGACTTCGGTCTTTAGTTGAACATTCTCCTTGCAGAGTTGATCTACTGAGGTCTTGAGCTCTCCATTCTCTCTACGTAGTGCTACCACTTCCCTATTGACGGTTGTAAGGTCTTCGATGAGGCGCTTATTTTCCGTGCTCAGGATGTCGATGGAGTCTTGCATGCTCTTGAGAGCATCATTGCGGCGCTTTCTGCTGCCGGCAAGCCATCCCACAACTGCCGTTACCAATGGTACCAGGCAGTCTGTTATCAAATTCAGGATTGGTGTTTCCATGGTTGTTCATTGTTTATGAGTAATAGAGTTTGATTTCCTGCTCCCGGCGCTTGATGAGTCCGGGGAGTTTTTTATCTCCAGCGTAAACCCAACGGCGGAACTCATCGGCTATCTTTGGGTCATTAGGATTGCGCTCAACGAGCTTGCGCAGAGTGCTTACTCGGAAGGCTTGGGTGCCTACGTTGAAGACGAAGCTTACGAGGGCATCGAACTGTTCCTACGTGAGGTCTGCATCCACTTCGTTTACGGCTTGCTCAGCATGCTTGATGTCTTGCTTGAGGAAGGCATCAGCTGTCTTTTCTGTGATGAGCATGCCGCGGTTGACGCCATCGGTGTGGCCATAGCCGATTGTCCATTTGCCTGCAGGGCAAAGGTATGAGTTGAGGCGTAGCGCCTCAAAACTCTTTATCAGTAATGTTGCGTAGTTTGTTGCTTTCATAGTATCTGTGTTTTTGTATGGTTGTTTGAACGGTGTGTGTTTGAGGGATTGGCATAGGTGTTGATGGATGCCGTCTGTTATGTTATCCAGGTATGTGGGAATAATAAGCCGGTTATCGGGGGACTTGGTGCGGAGGCTGCTGCCCGTTAGGGCTGGGAGTAGATAGATGTTCATGGTGGTTTAGATTTAAATTGTCTATCAAAGATACTATTTTTCACTAAGATTGAAAAATTGAGTATTTTTGCATTGAAACACAGCCCTTGTAGGCTTTGTGTTTTAAATACCTACCTGGCCGGAGGCAGTTTCTGCTTCCGGTCAATTCTTTATCCGTTTTAGGAAGGTTTTTAAAATGAAACCCCTCCACAAGGCTTGTGGAGGGGATTATTGTGGAGCATACGAGACTCGAACTCGTCACCTCTTGACTGCCAGTCAAACGCTCTAGCCAGATGAGCTAATGCCCCAGAACCTGAATCCCGTTCAGAATTCGGACGCAAAGGTAACAATTAGGATTGAATAATCACTATCTTTGGCAAAATAAAAATTTCATCGGCACAGAAAGTAATGATAAAGCCCGTAGCAGAGAAGATAATCCTTGGCATCGACCCGGGCACCAACGTTATGGGATACGGTGTCATCAAGGTGGAGGGCACCAGGGCGCAGATCGTAACCATGGGCGTAATCGATATGCGCAAGGAGGGCGATATGTACCTCAAATTAGGCCACATTTTCCAGCGCGTGAACGGCATCATAGACTCCTACCTGCCCGATGAGATGGCCATCGAGGCCCCCTTCTTCGGCAAGAACGTGCAGTCCATGCTCAAGCTGGGACGTGCCCAGGGCGTAGCCATTGCCGCCGCCATCAACCACAGCGTGCCAATCACGGAGTACGCCCCCATGAAAATCAAGATGGCCATAACGGGCAACGGCAACGCCAGCAAGGAGCAGGTGGCCGGTATGCTTCAGCGAATGCTGCATCTGGACCAGAATGATATGCCTAAGTTCCTGGATGCCACCGATGCCCTGGCAGCCGCCTACTGCCACTACCTGCAGATGGGCCTGCCCGATACCGGCAGGAAAGGCCCCAAGAGCTGGAAGGAATTCATAGCCAGCAACCCCACCAAAGTTTCCAAACGGAAAACCCCGCAATCAATGTAACGCAATGAACGCTTAAGGATAGGCGTTGATTACGGTATCAAGATAGTCAAACCTGTTGGTCAGCCAGTTCTTAAGGCCCGATACCTGCGTGCGGAACGAGTAGTTGGAGATACCCCACAGCGCAAGGTCCTGCCGGGCGGCACCTGATATGGATGCGCCGGCCATGTCAATCAGGTCCAGCAGATACTGAAGCGTCTTCTCATTCCTGTCATTCCAGATATCCTTGACCAGATCCACAAACTCAGGTACGCCGAACAGGTCCGATATCCAATGCGGGTAACTGCCGTACTTGCCGATGCGTTTGTACGGGTCGGATCCGAACACCAGATAGCTGTAATTGCCGAAATAGGTATGCCCCCAACCGCGGGAGTCATACATGTCGCTCCAGTCATAACTGAAACCGCCGTCACAGTCCCAGATGGGGCCCATAACCCACCTGGTGGTATCACAGTAGCGGTTTATATAACCACTGCGTATGCTTGAGCCGTTGTTCATCTCAACATTACCCATAATCTCCTGGGCAAGCAGATATCCGGCCATGCTCTCCACGTCAAGCAGGCTGCTTATCTCTTCCCAGTCCATGGATTCAATGGCCTCCTCCAACACAGCAAACTCTTCCCGGACACGGTCCACATCACTTCCGGCGGCGTCATCCGGAAACTTCACGGCACAGGCCGTACCATATACATCAGACCAGAAGTTGTCTGTGGCATCGGGCTCGTCGTCCGGTCCGTCATTCACGTCCAGCGCCAGCAGGATACCCTCATCAGGGTCCAGCACAACACGGTGACCACCCTCCTCCACCTGCTCGGTTACGGCGTACAGCCCCATGTCATCACCGTTCAGCTGCAGATGCACGTAACGTATGTGATTGGCGTAAGGAACCTCCAGACAGCGTGCCAGCCCGAATCCCACCAGATTCATCATGTGGGTTACATCACGGTAATCGGCCATAAACACCCAGTCACGGTTCTTGGGCATACCCAGGAACGGTGCGCTCTCATCCAGCTTGAGCCTGTACGGTTTCTTGGCATACCACTCCCAGGTTGAATTGCCGCGTCCGCGAATCTGCCCGGCGGCCTCAAATCCCTTTACAGACTCGTTGGCCGTAACAGTCACGGTACATGGAATATAGGTCTTCTTGGAGTTTACCCTGCGGCTACGTTCAGTTTTAATGCTAACCTCGGTAACATCAAAATTATAGAAACCGTCCTGGGCAGGGTCCATAAAACTGAATGGAACCTTTACGGGAGGGCCCTCATGACCAGTCTGTGGTAACTCAAAGTCTTGATCCTTTACGCATCCGGCCACAAGAATCATGGCCAGCATGCCTGCCAACAGTCTGAAATAATGTCTCACAATTATCTGATATTGAACCTGAACACGGAGAAAGTGCTACCTGCAACCGATGTCTTGAGCACGCTGTTGCCCTGCTCATTGCTGTACCATCCCTTCTGCCAGTAGTCCTGCGGATTCTGACAGGGCGCCATATCCACATCGACAGTCACGGGCACCACCTTATCCGGATTGTCCAGAGTGTTCTCGGCCATTGCGTCCGACGAATACAAGGTGGTCAACGCGCCTCCGGTCACTGCACCCCGCAAGCCATCCAGCTCAATGTTCAGAGTCTGGCTGTAACGGCTCAGGTTGGTAATCTTGACTATTATCTCACTGCCCTGCACCACTGCCGATGCATACAGCTGCTGCTGTCCGGTAAGCGGCTTGCCGTCAACAAGCGCAGGCAGCACGTAATCACCCTTGTTCAGGGAGTAGAGCTGCTGTACATAATAGCTGCAGCTGCGCATTACGCGGGTATTGTCAAACCAGACCAGGTCCGGACGCCACTGCCAACCCTTGACGTGCGCCAGCAGCGGTGCGTATGTAGCCATATAGACCACATCGGCATTACGCTCCAGTCCGGTCATGAATGCCGATTCCACCAGCGCCGCATTGAAATGGTTAAACTTCTTGCCGTCGGCACCGTGACAGGCATACTCTCCTGCAAACACCTTGGTACCCTCACGCGGATAGTTGTCATAACGTGTGGCATTGTTCTCAAAGAATGACTCGCTGCTGTAAAAATGCTCATCCACCAGGTCACAGCCCAGTTCGCGCATCCGCGGCCACAGGTCATTGAACCACTCGCCACCGGAGTAAGGCCCTGATGAACCAATCAGCTTGATATCGGGATATTTGGCACGGATCTGCTCCACAAACGGCTTAAGGTGCTCTATGAAATCATCGCCCCACTGCTCGTTGCCCACAGCCAGATAGTGCAGGTTGAACGGAGCCGGATGTCCCATGTCGGCACGCACCTTACCCCACTTTGACGTGGCCGGACCATTGGCAAACTCAATCAGGTCAAGCGCGTCATCAATATAAGGCTGCAACTCTTTAAGGGCGGCATGTGGCTTATCGTTGGGATCGTTCTGGAACTGGCAGGCCATTCCGCAGCTTATCACAGGCAGAGGCTCGGCTCCAATCTCCTCGGCAAAACGGAAGAACTCATAGAATCCCAGTCCGTAGCTCTGGTAATAGTCTGGGAACTGACGCTCGGCAAAGGTGTAGTTCCAGCGGTTCATGTTTACGGGACGGTTCTCTACCGGCCCCACGCTGTTTTTCCACTGGTAGCGCTGTTCAAGGGTGGTACCTTCAACTATACAACCGCCCGGAAAGCGCAGCACGCCCGGCTTAAGGTCTGCCAGTGCCTGAGCAATATCGGCACGCATTCCGTTCTCATCATTGTTATATGTATCTGCCGGAAATAGCGATATATGCTCCAGGTCCACGCAGCAGTCCTTACGGTACTCCACATTCTCATCCTCACTCCATGTCTCTAAATATATCCTCAGAGTGGCATCGCTGACGGTCCGGGGTGCGGTAAACACCACTTCATATCTCTTCCACTCCTTACCCTCCACCTCGATGACCTCATCAAAGAACATCTGGTTCTCGCCCATGGTGTCATCATCGCACAGGTGGAAAGTCACATACTCCCTGGCGGCAGGCTTGCCCTTCTTGCCCCAGGGGGCTGTACGTGCCCACATACTGAACCGGTACTGCTTACCCTCCTCAATGCCCATGCCGAAATAACCTTCGTTCTCCAGGCCGCTGAACATGACCGGATGGCCGGCATAGCCTATACGCACATAGTGCGGACAGCGCTCAAACGGCCCGTCATCACGCACCTGCACATTGCCGAATGTGGTCCACCCCATAAGCGGGTTGTCAAACTCAAATGAGCGGTTCTTAACCAGTTCGGCATACAGTCCGCCGTCGGCCGCATAGTTTATATCCTCAAAGAACAGGCCGTACATGGTCTCCTGAACCGGAATCTCACGGGCCCGGGTATCAATCTTAAGCGTAGGCTGGGCCTTAATCGATGCCAATGTTAAGACAGCCGCCGCAAACAGTGTAACTCTTTTCATAATCAACTTCTTATCTTACATCCCACTCATAAATGCCGGCCGACAGGTTGGCGGGCAGATCAACTTCAAGCCTGACGGCTGTAGTTGTTACAGGCTCAAACTTGACAGTGCAGTTGGTTCCCTTGGCCACAGGGTATGATTCGGCCTTTACGGGCTGCCAGGTGCCATTGTCGTCCAGATAGTATATCCTCCAGACCTTGGGCAGTCCGCAACCGCCCCAGGGCTGGTCCTCAAACCAGTAAACCCAGCTGCGGCTTACCGTAGCCTTCTGCTTGAATGTATATGTCAGCCACTCCGTGCCGCCGTTCTTGGGCCACCAGTGGTAATAAGGTACAGCCTCATCGGTACTGCCGGGAGCCATACCGTCATTCACGGCACTCAGGGCCTGTGTGGGGGTTGATGCCTCCACCTTGCTCTGCGATGCTACCGTTGCGGGCATGCTGGCACGTGTGGCGCGCAGCTCCTGCGGAATCCATACCGTCATCTCGCCGCTGCCTCTGTGGCACCACGCATAATATGGAATCATAACCAGTTTACGGTCCACCACATTAAGACGTCCGTCCTCGCCAAAACCTACGCTCTGGGCCTGTGTGGTTATCTTGTTCAGTCCATAGAGATCATCCGAATGCTCTACACTGAATGTAGGGTTCTGGTTTATTATTATGTTACGTACCGAGAAATCGTTGTCGGGCCACTCGGCGCAATATACAATAGGACCGCGCTCCACGGCAATACGGCCTATATCGGCCTTCACGTTCTGGTGAGCCTTTACGGTACGGGGCTCCATGTCAAAATGGATCTGAACCTTGTCACCCTTCTTCCACTGGCGGCCGATGGTAAAGTATCCGTCGGCAGTCAGGGTGCCGTCGGCAGGCTGACCGTTCACAGAGATTGAATAACCCGGGTTCTTGCCGTCCGAGTAGTAATAGAGGTCACTCGGCACCACATCGTTACGCACCCATCCCGGAATCCTTATCTTAAGGTTGAATCCAATCTTGCCCGCATTCTTGTCTATGCTGACGGTAACATCACCGTCCCAGGGATAGTTTGTGGTCTGGGTCAGACGGACCTCCTTGCCGTTAACCTTCTGCGCGAGGGTGTTCGATGCAAACAGGTTCACGTACAGATTGTCATCCTTGACTGCATAGATGTAACCCGGCAGTGACGGAATGAAACGGCAGATATTGCTGGGGCAGCATGCGCACCCAAACCAGGCCTGACGCTGATGCTGGCCGATGCTCTCTAACGGATTGGGATAGAAGAACCCGCCGCCGTCCAGACTCACGCCGCTTATAAGGCCGTTGTACAGGGTACGCTCCAGTACGTCAAAATACTTGCTGTCACCATGAAGCAGGAACATACGGTAATTCACATAGACATTGCCGATGGCTGCGCAGGTCTCGCAGTAAGAGCTCATGTTGGGCAGCTCATAGTTTGCGCCGAAAGCCTCGCCGCTGGATGTTGCGCCAATACCGCCGGTTATGTAGAGTTTCTTGCTTACGATATTGTCCCAGATACGGTCAATGGCATCAATGTAACCCTTGTCGCCGGTCAGTGCGGCCACATCGGCCATACCGGAGTACATATAGGCGGCACGCACTGCATGGCCCACCGCCTCATCCTGCTCCAGGACCGGCTTGTGCGCCTGGCTGTACTCATCACGGCGCTCGGTGTAACCGCGCTTGTCAAGGAAGAACCTGGCCATATCCAGGTATTTTTTCTGTCCGGTCACGGTATAGAGCCTGGCCAACGCCATCTCGGCAATCTGATGTCCCGGCACACGCACCACCTGGTCGGGGCCGTCGCCTATCTCACGGCACACGCAGTCAGCATAGCGTATGGCAATATCCAGAAAATTGCGCTTGCCTGTAGCCTGATAGTGGGCGATTGCGCCCTCAACCATGTGGCCCAGGTTATAGAACTCGTGGCTCAGGTCCTCCACCATGCTCCAGCGTGTGGGTCCCGCCCACTCGTGCGGATGCTCGGGGTTCATGGTACGGGCGGTGTACAGATAGCCGTCGGGTTCCTGTGCGGCAGCCACCACCTTGAGCACGCTGTCTATATACAGTTTAAGTTTCTTGTCTGGATATGTCTGGAGCAGGTAACTGGCACCCTCGATAGTCTTATATACATCGGTGTCATCAAAAGAGTATCCGCCCACCTCGAAACCCAGGTTGTGGTCGGCGTGCATCTGCTGTGCAGCCTTGGTAAAGTTGTCATAGCGTCCGGTCTCCCGGCACTTGCTGAATGCCAGGGGTATGGTAACCTCGCGGCTGGCTTTGAGGCGCTGGCCCCAGAATGAGTTCTCAACAACCTTGACATTGGTAAACGGGACCGGGTCTGTGGGATAACCGCTCCCCTTCTGCTGTGCCCAAAGGCTTGAAGTCGTTACGGACAGAACCGTCAAAAGGAAAAATGCTCTTCTCATCATATAATTGGTTTTTATCTGTTTCCAAGTCAGTTACGGTCAGCTATCACCTTAAGCAGGAATCCTCCGCCGCTGGCCAGATGTATGGTCCTGCACTCTGACGGCGTAGTCTCGCTCAAACGGAAACTCTGCGCCTTGTCGGCATCGGTATATGCCTGCATGGTGTAGTTGCGTCCGCTGTCCAGGAAACTCCAGTCCATCTCAATGTCACGGCTGTCCCAGTTGGTAAGCCCCCCTACATACCAGTCCTGGCCGCTGCGGCGCGCCACCACAATGTACCGGCCCATCTCTCCGGCCAAAACCTTCTTCTCTTCATAACTGCGCGGCAGTGACGCCAGAAACGATGTGGTAACCTTGTCCTGCTCATAATTGGTGGGAGTGTCGGCCAGCATGGACAAAGGCGAATCCAGAGTTATATAGAGCGCAAGCTGATGTGCCCTTGTACCCATAGACATGGGTTTTGAATAGTCCACCCTGAAATCCTTACGGTAGGCGTTATTCATTGCACCGGGAGTGTAGTCGGCATAACCGCACATTCCGCGCAGATACGCAACCGTAACATCATACAGCGGATGGTCCATAGCTTCAGTATCGTTCCACTTGCAGTTCTCCAGCCCCAGGATGCCTTCATAATTTACCACATTGGGATATGTGCGGCTCAGTCCGGCCGGCGGGAATATCCCGTGATAATCCAGTATCATGCGGTGGCGTGCGGCTGCATCGGCAATCCTCCATGCCATCTCCACCGCCGTCTGGTCATTACGGTCCAGGAAATCTATCTTGAATCCGGCAATACCCATCCCGGAGTAGTGGCTCATCACGTTCTCCAGCTGCTCATCGACAGTATTGAAAACAGCCCACAGTATCAGCCTGACCCCACGCTGGCGGCCATACTGCACAAGCGCCGGCAGGTTAATCTCAGGCACCGGCTGCATTATCAGTCCCTCGTCCACCGGATACCAGCCCTCGTCAAGCACCACATATTCCAGACCGTTGCGGGCGGCAAAGTCTATGTAGTACTCGTATGTGCGCTGATTGATGCCGGGCTTGAAAGCAACGCCCTCAAGCCCCCAGTCATTCCACCATTCCCATGCCGAGAAACCGGGTTTTATCCAGTCTGTACCATTAGGGAACGCATCCTTGCGCATAGGCTTGGCCAGGGCATATATCAGATTGTCCACCGGCAGCTGGCTGTCCTGCGCCGTAATCTTGAGTATGCGCCACGGATAGGTGCGGGCTCCCTTTGATACCGATATGTAATTGCACGCCGATTCAACGTATGACATATCCCGCCATGAATATCTGGCAAACCTGGCCGGATAATGGGCAAACACCGCCTTGATGGCCCAATCAGGTCCTTGCCCGGCACCATCGCAGCGGGCCGGAACCACGAACATACCCGGATATGCATCCAGGTCACTCTCCACAAGAGTCAGGCGTATCCCCTCGGCGCACTCCACACTGGCTGGCAGGAAAGCCGGTACATCCGCAGCACCGGACAGAGGTCCTGTTGTGTACGAGTTCTCAAACGATGTCTTGAAAGGATCCGTCTGGCCGTTGCTGTGCGCCCATGTGACACGGCTCTCACCGCTGAACGGGATAAGCAGCACCTCATCGTCAATCACAGTCCCGGAATCTGCCAGGCTGCAGAACCTGTATGCTATGCCGTCATCAAACGCACGCCACTCTATCTGCCATTCATCACCAAGGCTGTAAAGGGCGTAGTTATAGGTTACGCTCACGTTTTTCTGCCTGTACAGTACAGTGCTCTCTGTCTCCGTACGCTGTCCGTCATCAACTCTCACGGCATTTTTCAGATCAATGGTATCGCCTGCTGCAACCATTGCCGCCCTGGCACCGGCCACAAGGCACCGGCCTCCATAGTATATGCTGTAGGTCCCGTCGGCCGGGTTTATCTCAAGGGCGGCATCACCTCCGGGAGAACTCAATGTAAAACTGTCAGAGAGCGTGCAACCGGTCATTACGCCAGCCAATCCGGCAATTGTCAACAAACGGGACAGATTGAGTTTCATACGTCGCTTTTTTTTGTATTCTTTTGGGCAAATGTAGTTGTAAAGAGGGGCAGGAACAACAACAATTGTCCAATTTTATAGAACAATAGTCCAATATTAGGATTTTTGTATTATGTTTGTCCATAATTACACCTGCTTTACAAAACCCATGTTGAAGCTTATGAAAAGGACTGTCAGCAGCGCAATACTGATTCTGATCACAGCATTGGCATCCCTGCCGGTCTGTGCACAGTATGAATTCCGCACCATTGACACCAGTGACGGCCTGCCGTCCAACTCCGTAAGGGCTATAATCCAGGACCGCCACGGACTTATCTGGATAGGCACCGGCCAGGGGCTGTGCAGTTTTGACGGAAACAATGTCAACGAGGAGCCTTTCGCCCCTCCGGTCATGAGCAGGTATGTCAACTGTATGCTGCTGGACCATGAAGGCAGCATCTGGTTGGGGACAGACGATGCCGTCTACCGCCTCAACGCCCCCTCAAACCCTATCCTGCTTACAGAAGAAGTGGTAAACTGCATTACCGATGACAGCAAAGGCAGTATATGGATAGGTACGCGCGCACGGGGCGTTTTCAGATGCTTTAAGGATGATACTGACGGAGAATGGCATCAGCAGCAGTTTGCCGACGGGCAGACTGTAGAGAACATCTTTGTTGACCGGAACGGACTGCTGTGGGTATTCTGTATGGACGGCACCGCCCTCAACTTTGACAATCTATCCGGCAGCATGCAACCGGCAGGCATCAGATGGCCGCAAGGCCGTCCGGGAAGAGTAGTCCAGACATACCAGGACCCGTCGGGCGACATCTGGCTCTGCACCTGGGATGACGGCATATACAAGCTTTCCCAGAACAGCCTTGATGCCCAGATAACGGTGTTTACCGGAGCTCCGGGCATGAACCACGTCCACTCAGCCCGCAGCATTGAGCCCTATATACTTGTAGTGGGGTCCGATGACGGCCTGGCCCGCCTGGACCTGCTTTCGGGCACCATAAGAACCGACGGCCGCAAGAAATTCATCTACGCCATCTATGACGATGCCGAGTTCGGCCTGTGGGTGGGATCATACTTCAGCGGAGTCCATTACCGTATTCTGAACGACTACAGACGGTTCATAACCTACCCTCTTTCAGAAACCGGGGAGTGCATTGTAAGCTGTTTCACACAGACCCCCGACGGTGCCTTGTGGGCCGGATCGGACAACATGGGGGTGATACGGTTTGACAAGGAGACAGGACAGCCCATGGCACAGTTCCTGCCCGACCGGAACGTGCACGCACTCTTGCCGTGGAGAGGGGGACTGCTGGCGGGCTCATACTCAGGAGGCATAGACCTGCTCAACTACAGCACCGGGAGTGCCACCAGACTGGTAACCGAGAGCGTTTACTCGCTTGCCACCGATGCCGACGACAACCTGTGGTTTGGCACCATGAACGAAATATTCAGGATGCATCTGCCCCAGGGCAAGCCCGAACTGATGCTCAGCGGCGTGGGTCTGGTCACATCCGCGAAAGTGTCACAGGACGGTACAGTATGGTTTGCCACCGAGAACAAAGGGCTGCTCTCATACAATCCCATAGAAGGCACATGGAGACAATACACCCGGCAAGACGGCGTGGAGAGCCAGAGCATCAATTCACTTTACATTTCGGCAAGCGGCCTGCTTATTGCCGCCGGCAACGAGGGAATATCATACCTTCAGCCCGGCATGAGCAGATTCACGCCGGTCTTTCCGCAGGGTAATCCCAATGTGCTCTATGCCACATCCGATATGCGCAACATCTGGTACACCACATCAAACGGCCTGTACAAGTACAACACACACGACGGCAACACAGAGTATTTTGGCGGCGAAGCCGGACTGTACGACGGCGGATTCATAACCGGATCCGGATTCACAAGCGATGACGGCCGTATCTGGCTTGGCACCTACATGGGAGCAACATCCTTCCACCCCGGCAATATACGCATCAACCAATACTCACCTCCCGCTGTCCTTACAGGCGTGACGTTCAGGAACAGGAACAGGGCAGGGTTAATCAAGCCGGACCTCAGGATGAGACCTGATGACAAGCTGCATGAAACCGCAACCCCGCACAGATACAACAACGTAACTTTCAGCTATTCGGCGTTAAGCTACAGGGTCCCCTCCCGCAACAGCTACATGATCATGCTTGAAGGGTTTGACACCGAGTGGATTGAAACCGGCCACAGCAGCACCACCTACACCAACCTGCCAGCCGGCAGATACACTTTCAAGGTCTTGAGCTGCAACAGCGACAGGGTGTGGAGCGGGAGTGAGACCACCTTTGAATTCACCATACGCCCCAGGATGATGTTCAGCAATCTGGCTATACTTATCTACGCGCTGCTGTTCATACTTGCCGGCGTTCAGGCGCTCCACTACTTCAACTACAAGGTACAGGAGCTGTCACAAAAGAAAATGGACAGTTTTGTGCGTGAGTTTGAGCAGACCGAGAAGGAACGCCGCACCATGGATTTTGAAAAGAAGATGAGAGAGGTCATTGCCCGGAATCTCTCCAACCCCGACCTGTCAAGCGAGATGCTGGCCGACAGCCTTTACGTATCGCGCTCCGGCCTGTTTGCCAAGGTAAAGGAGATAACCGGTTCCACGCCCCATCAGCTTATCCTGGATGCCAGGCTCGAAGAGGCGGCCAGACTGCTGCAGGAGGGTACGCACACAGTCCATGACGTATGCGTGATGGTAGGATTCAATTCCTCTAACTATTTCTCCAGGTGTTTCAAGCAGAAATACGGCTGCACTCCCCGGGACTGGAACAACAAATAGGCCCGATCCATCCGGAAAAACACCATTTTACCGCCCATTTTTGTACATTTATCCAACATTTGGACTTTTTTGCTATGGATTTGGATTTCTTGGGCACACATCATTTTTATAAAAGACGCACCTTTGGCGTAAAAAATAATCTTAACGCTTATGAGAATTATGAATCGCAAAGGTATCCGTCTGGCCATTATCTCATTAATGGCATTAGCCGGTATGACGATGGTACCCGGCAAATCTTACGCCCAGAGTACCATAACAGTATCCGGAGTGATCAGCGACCAGGATGGCGAGCCCATCATTGGCGCAGGTATCCTCCAGTTGGGCACATCCACAGGTACTGCCACAGACCTGGATGGCCACTACTCACTTACGGTCAAGCGTGGCTCAACGCTCAGGGCATCGTACCTGGGATACAAGAACGTTGAGGTCGTTGCAGACCAGGCAATAATCAACATCACACTCATGGAAGACCAGCTCCTGCTGGACGAGGTGGTGGTTGTAGGTTACGGTACACAGAGAAAAGGTGATATCACATCGGCCGTTTCATCTGTCAAGGCCGACGATTTCATTACCGGTTATGTGCCCGATGCCGCCCAGTTGGTAAAAGGTAAGGTGGCAGGACTCTCTGTAACCAAAGGTAACGGTGACCCCAAAGCCTCATCAACCATCATGCTTCGGGGAGTAACATCACTTATGGGTGGTTATGCACCTCTTATTCTTGTTGACGGAATTGAGGGTAGCCTTGAGACAGTCTCCCCCGAGAGTATCGAGGAGATTTCGGTCCTTAAGGATGCATCGGCAGCAGCTATATATGGTACGCGCGGAGCCAGCGGCGTAATCCTTATCACCACCAAGTCAGGAAAGCGCGGCGAGCATCATACCGTATCATATTCAGGTTATGCATCCGCATCAGATTTCTCAAAGAAGATTGATTTCATGGATGCCGCTTTCATACGTGACCTTATTGCCGACGGCAAGTCCGAGTACTCAGCTTTCGGCGACCTGGGCGCCAGCACCGACTGGTTAGACCTGGTAACACGCACAGGTTTCACCCAGAATCACAACCTGGCTCTCGAAGGCGGAACAGACAACATGGCATATTCGGCCAACATCACATGGAATGATGACAAGGGTGTAATGAAAGGTTCATACTCAAATGACCTGCGCGTACAGGTAGATCTGACACAGTTCATGTTCAAGGATATTGTGAAACTGAACATGAACCTGCTCAAGTCACTCTCCAAGGGAGACAATCAGGACAGCTACACAATATATCACCAGGCTGTAATACGCAACCCCACCATGCCGGTTTACCGCGAAAACGGAGACTACTACGAGCAGTCGGCACCTCTTTATTATTATAACCCCATGCCGTACATCAACGAGCACGAGGGTGGTTCACGCAGCGAGAGCACCCGCATGACCGGCAACATCACGGTCACTCCCCTTGAAGGCTGGGAGTCTAACCTGCAGGTAAGCCGCCGCACCAACAACGGAGTCGGCGAATACTACAACACCCCGCTGTTCCAGAGCAACCGTTGGAACAACGTAAATGGATCTGCCGGCAAGAATCAGAGCGATTTTGTGCAGGATATGCTTGAGTTTACATCCAAGTACGAGAAAGAATGGGGCTCACACCGTTTCAGCGGCATGTTAGGTTACAGCTGGATGGAGAGCACATCGACAGGATTCGGTGCCTCCAATTCAGAGTTCCCCACCGATGCGTACCTGTATAACGCCTTGCAGCGCGGTAAATACGCCGAGCTTCTGTATTCAGACCCCGAAGACAAGAGCACCGCTTATCTCAAGACCTACGGAGGTGTTTCATCATACAAGAACGAGTCACGTCTGATAGGTTTCTTCGGCCGTGTATCGTACGGATATGACAACCGTTACAATGTATTGGTAAGTTTCCGCCGTGAAGGCTCCACCAAGTTCGGTGCCGATCACAAATGGGGTAATTTCCCGGCTATATCAGGAGGCTGGACCCTGTCAAACGAGAAATGGCTGCGTAGGGTCAAGTGGCTTGACAACCTTAAGCTGCGTGCAGGCTACGGTGTTACCGGTGTCATCCCGCAGAGTTCATACATGTCACTGCTGCTTTATGACTATGACACATCATACGGAAACTATGTTGATGCCGATGGCAACTGGCGTCCGTCTCTGACCACCACCCAGAACCCCAACGATGATCTGCGCTGGGAGAAGACAGCCGAGCTTAACGCCGGTATTGACTTCGGATTCCTGGACGGCCGGCTGTTCGGTTCGGTCGATGTATACAGCAAGAAGACCACCGATATGCTCTGGGAGTACAACGTACCCGTTCCGCCAAACCTCTACAACCTGCAGACAGCAAACGTAGGCGAGATGGACAACCGCGGTATCGAGGTCATGCTGGGCGGAATACCGGTCCGCACCAAGGACTTTGAATGGAGCACCACAGTTACCATGTCACATAACAGGAACATTCTGGTAAGCCTGTCAAACGATATGTATGAGACAGACAATTACATTGACGCAGGATGGCTTGAGGAGCCTACCAGCATGCCGGTCCAGAGAGTATATGAGGGCCACTCTGTAGGTGATTTCTACATGCTCAAGTCTACAGGCCTGTCCAACTCCAAGAAAGGCAAGGGCTACTGGATGATTGAGAATCCTGAAACCGGCAAGAGCGAAATGTTCGTATCGGGCATGCGTGACTCTGAGTCCGCATACCGCCAGTACATGGGCTCCGGTCTGCCCAAGATCAACATCGGTTGGAGCAACACCTTCCGTTACAGGAACTTTGACCTGGCATTGCAGATGAGCGGTGCTTTCGGCCACAAGATATACAACAGCCAGCGTATGTTCTATGAGAACCTTAACATTGGTCTCAACCGCTACAAGTCGGCCGTTGACCCTGTCTATGGAAGGACTCTCAACACAGCTCAGGAGCCTGTTGCCGTAAGCTACTACCTTGAAAAGGGTGACTATGTCAAGCTTGACAACGCCACACTGGGCTACAACTTCAGCACTAAGAACTGGAAATATGTCGATAAGGCCAGGGTCTATGTATCAGGAACCAACCTGCTCTGCCTTACCGCCTACAAGGGCATTGACCCTGAAATGTCATACGGTGACATCTACTCATTCGGCGTGGACTACCGTAACAAGTATCCCACAATCCGTGCTTTCACATTCGGTGTTAATTTCACTTTCGGTGACAAATAAACAAGGAGAATACAGTTATGAAGAAGATACTTAACTATGTTACGTCTGTGATGCTGGGCATGACCCTCATTACCGGCTCATGCACAAATCTGGATGAGAACATCTATGACAGCCTGTCACCCTCAAACCTGACCGGCTCTGATGAGGAGACACTGGATATACTTGGCAACCTCTATGTACAGCTGCGTTTCATGTACTGGGCATGGGAAGGCTATTTTGATATCAACGAGGAGTCCAGTGACCTGCTCATGACACCTTACCGCACATACGGCGGCTGGGGTGCACAGTACGTCAACCTGCATCAGCATACCTTCTATGCAGGCATACCCCATCTATGGCAGGAGTGGTACTACTGCAACAAGGGAATAACTGAGGCCAACCAGCTTCTGGAGGTCCCCACCATACTGAACAACCCGCAGGCCAAGGCCGAAGTCCGCGCCCTGCGTGCCCTGTTCTACTACATACTGTTTGACCTGTGGCGCAACATACCGCTGGAGACCGAACTGATAACAGAACAAGGTTATCTTCCCCTGCAGGTAGCCCCCGAGCATGTATGGGATTTCCTGGTCAAGGAGATCGAGGAGGCTGTGCCCGACATGAGCACAGAGAAACAGTACGGCCGCATGAACAAGTATGCAGCATGTATGCTGGCAGCCAAGATATTCCTCAACCATGACGCCTGGCTGCGCGGCTGGGATGAGAACAGCACCCTTATCATGGCACCCAACGCCAAGGACAACCGCAACCTTGAGAGCGAGTGGTTCAAGACCAACGCCCAGAATGACAACAAATGGTACAAGAAAGCGTATGACTACGCCAAGATAGTTACTGATGAAGGCGGCTACACCCTTGCCCCCAACTACAAGGACAACAGCAAGGCCAAGATAACATCGCCCGAGGCCATATTCGTACTGCCTCTGGACGGTGCCAAGGCCAGCCACAACTACCTTATCAACAAGTGCTTTGTAGGCCGTGGCGGACAGGCGTTCGGCTACAGCGGAACCCCCTGGAACGGATCATGTGCAGTACCGCAGTTCATCCACAGTTATGACCCCGCCGACACCCGTCTTACCGACACATGGGCTATCGGCCAGCAGTACTACTTTGAAGACAAGACCCTGCCCATCTATGAGGAGGAGCAGAAAGTGTCCAGCGAAGACACGCTGCGTCTTACCAAGGCCCAGTATGATGCCGATGAGCGTCATGCCAGGTTCGGTAACTCAGTAGGATTCTACCCGCTCAGCTACACTGTCGAGGTCCACTCCATCAACAACCCCGGAGCTTACGACTTTGAGGGAGCACGTTTCCAGAAACAGGAGATTGTTCCGGGCAACACCGGCACATACGGAGACGATGTATGTTTCTACCGTCTGGCCGATGCCATGTTCATCAAGGCCGAGGCTCTGCTGCGCATCGGCGGCACGTATGACGGCAAGACCGGGGACGATGCAGCCGCATGGGTTACAGAGGTACGCCAGCGCGCCTTCAAGGACAACCCCGCCAAGGCTACCCGTACCGCAGCCCAGCTTAAGGGCAACAGCGTCTATGATTACGGCGTACGCGAGTGTTCCACCAGCGGATCGTCTAATCCCTACAATGATTTCCAGTATGATACCGACGGTAATGTAAAGTCATCGTCGTTCACCACCTATACGGTTGACAACGAGGCTACCATCGAGCTTGGCGGACTGCTGGATGACCTGGCATGGGAGTTCGTAGGAGAGCATCACCGCCGTCAGGACCTGATCCGTTTCATGTGCTCCGACGGACGCAACGTCTATAACGGCAAGACATGGTTCTGCCACAAGGACAAGGCAGCCGTAGGTGACTGGCACAACAACGTGTTCCCCATCTACAACGAGTTCCTCACATCAAACGTGAAACTGGTTCAGAACTATGGCTTTGCTGACAACGAGCCACAAGAATAACAACTGCAATTACAACAATTATCAATCCAAAACTATTTGATTATGAGAAAGTTTTTCAGATTTGCCACAGTTGCATTGGCAGCCATTGCAATCACGGCATGTAATGACGACGAGACCAAGCTGGCTCCCGAGGGAGGCGACGAGGACTACAAGGAACTGACCCTGTCCTGCTCAATAGACCTCATTGAAGGCGTTGAGACAAATGCCTACGGCACAGGTGAAATAACTATGCCTGGTGATGAGATCCTGGAATTCTTTGACATGACCGAGCTGGAATTCTACAAGGCTATGGGTTCATTTACAGGTACAGCCCCCTCTACTTCACAGGTTGACAACACCATCTCTTTTGGTGTCTGCACCGGCAATGATCACGACAAGATGAATTTCTGCCCTTCAAGCTCTAACAATTTCGGTTGCTGGATGAACGCAGAGTCAGCAGTTACCACATGGGGTGACGGAGGCGTGTTCTATCACGAGAGCGTCATTGAGTGGGGTCTTGAAGAGCCGTCAAATGATGAACTCGACAACATGTGGAAGTTCGCCATCGGTTTCAAGCCCGGACAGAACCAGTACAAGGCCGGCGACAAGGTTAAGGCCACATATTTCTTCCTCAAGGAGGCCGAGGATGACGGTGAGGTTGACCTGTACTGCTATGTAGAGATCACATTCAACATCGTAGCCGCTCAGGAAGTTAACCTTAATGTAGTTGCTACCTCAGAGCTCAGCTATAACATTGATTTTGATGCAGACTATATACATTATGCCATAGACCTGCCTGTTGATGAAATAAAGGCTAAGATTGGTGTCGAAGCTCAGAGCGCCAAGGCATACGCCGTTAATCCCGATGGTTCATACTCGGCCGTCATGGGCAACAACTTCTGGTTCATGAAGGACGGAAAGCAGGGCGCATGGGGCGAGGGCGCAGCCGTATGCCTCAACAACAACGAGCAGGAATACTGGATCTTCTGCCTGTTCCCCGATGAGACAATTGCCGGAACAACCGTAAACGGCGCCATAGCATTTGCCAACGACAATGGTGACGCATACATTGTAAAGGTTGCTGTCAGCGTAACAGGCATTGACTATACCGTAATCAATGTGCTTGCATCATTAGAGGAAGGCGAAAGCGAGTATGTACTTTCAGACTTCAATCTGGCTGCTATATCCGAGGCTCTGGGCGTTGACTCAGTTGACCTTTCACAGGTAACACTATTCGGTGTCAATGCCAATGATTCACGCTACGATGGCAGCTATACCGCCAACAACGGTTACTGGTACCTGGCTAACGGCAACGTATCAGACTATTCCACCGTTACATCAGATCCTGACTACGGCGGCTATATCGAGTACAGAGGCAACAACACATTCGGTTGCGGACTGTGGAAAGACAGCGGTGAGACCGCTTCATTCAGGCTGGGTCTGGAACTTGGTGAAAAGACATGTGTGCTCACATTCGTTATAACCGTAGCAGAGCCCGCAATCTATGAGACAACTGAGGTTGGAACAGCCAGTCTGAGTGCCTCTCAGGCCCTTGCCGATGGATACGAGGGCGATCTTGTTGACATATCGGAGATACTGACAACCCTGGAAGTATCAGACATAACCATCCTTGATGTGAACGGTGGAATGGGTTACACCGCTAACGGCGGATTCTGGATGAATGCCGACGGCGAGGTTGTAGGTTATGGAGCTGAGAGCGTATTCTTTGTGGAGCCCAAATATGAAGAAGAAGCATTAATTGGTCTTGCCACCGGCGTACATCCTGATAATGCCGCTATAGGTACATATACAGCCACATTCCGTGTAGCAGACCTGGATGCCATGAAGCATGTCACATGTACACTTACCGTTACTGTAACTGAGTAAAACTCCCCAAACAATACAGGGGGCGGAATAACGCCCGTCCCCTGTATTTTATATTATTCTTTAAACTGACATTGAAATGCGCAAGATCCTATTCCTTTCAGCTGTGGTTCTGACCATGCTGGCATCATGTTCAAAAGATAAAGAAGAGACTGTCATCGGGCCGGATCCCAATGACAAGTACGAATCGTCCATAACCCTTACCGCCACAGACCTGGACCTTCCCGCCGAAAAAGGCGGCAAGGCAACAATCAGGCTTACCGTTGACCATGAGTGGTATCTGGTATCAATTGACAAGGTTGAACAGGATTGGCTTGAGGCAGATTTAACACACGGTGTATCCACCAAGAACAAGAGAATCACATTCACTGCACTTGAGGAGGGCCTTGCCGAGACCCGCACCGCCAAGTTCAAGATAGTATCGGGTGCCAACAGCAAGAAGTTCACCGTAACACAGGACCGCAAGTGCCTTATCCTGACCGAGGATGACGTAGAGGATTTTGACAGATACTACAAACCGCTGGAGTTTGACTTTGACATGCTGCGCTCAGACAGCAAATGGAGCTGGTGCCGCAGCAAGCAGACAGAGCACGTAGTTGTGTTCTGGGACAAGCAGTACGGTGAGTACGGACTATACGGAGACCGTATGGGAGTTGACAACACATCGCCCACCACCTGCAAGAGTTCAAAAATGAGGGTCGATATAGACGACCTGCTTAAGAAAGCCGAAGAATTCTATAAGATAAACACGGAGACACTCAAGTTCTCCGAGCCCGGAACAGGTAAGTCTGTCCTGGACGACTATAAGTTTGAAATCTACATCCTCTACCAGTCAGAGTGGCTTGCCACCGGTAGCGGATATGACAATATGATAGGTGCCCTGTGGGTCAACCCCAGCACCTGCCAGCCTGTAGGCAGCACCATTGCCCATGAGATAGGCCACACATTCCAGTACATGACATTCTGTGACTGGCTCAAGAACACCGGCGTGCCGGCAGCCCAGAGACCATACGTAAGCGGCAACCAGGGCCCCGGATGGCGTTACGGGTACGGCCAGAACGGAGCCGGCGGAAACGCATTCTGGGAGCAGTGCGCCCAGTGGCAGAGCTACCAGACCTATAAGGACGAGGCGTTTGAGAACTACAACTTCGGGGCATTCTGTGACCAGACCCACCTGCATGTATTGCATGAGACACCGCGCTACGCCAACTATTTCATTCAGTGGTGGTGGTGCCACAACAACAATGACATAACATTCCTGGCTAAGCTGTGGCGCAATGCCCAGTACCCCGAGGATCCCTGCGAGACCTATATGCGTCTTATGGAGTATGATGTCAACGCATTCAACGATGATATATGGAACTACGCCGCCCGCTGTCTCACCTTCGATATGGATGAGATACGCACCAACGGCAAGCGCTACATAGGCCGTACAGCCGTTCCCGCCACCGCTGTAAGCAATGTGGATACAGACTGGTGGCGCATATCGGCAGCCAAGGCACCTGAGTCAACCGGATCAAATGCTGTACGGATGACAGCCGCTGCCGGCCAGACCGTAAAGGCCACACTCCAGGGACTGAGTGAGCTGGCTGGCTGCACCGTGGGCCCGCAGGACCTGGCCGGATGGCGTTACGGATTTGTAAGCTACAACTCCGACGGCACCACCACCTACAGCCCCATCTGGAGCGCGCTGGACACAGAGCAGAGCTTTGCTGTCCCGGCCAACAGCCAGAACCTTTGGTTTGTGGTAACCGGCGCCCCCGCCAGGTACATACGCCACCCCTGGGGTGATGACAACGGCAAGCCCGTTTCAGTATGGCCCTGGCAAGCTAAGTTTGATGGTACAAAACCCTATGGTAAATAATAAAAAGGACAATCATTCTTCATTTAGTTTGACTACTGTGATTAACAAGACCTTGTTTAAGCTTACTCTGGCTCTGGTTCTCACATCATGTGCAGGCCGCAGCCAAATGCGCACTGTCAAGTATGTGGAACCCATCAGTGTAGAGACCCCGCAAGGTACCGTCGCCAGGCTGCCCTGGCAGTTGCGGGTAACCTACACCGATGGCCGGAGTGAACTCAGGCAGACCGTATGGACCAATCATGCGGCCGATGTGGAGCATTCAGAGGCCGACGCCTCCAGGTACCCGGCCGGCAGTACATATACCGTCAATGGATTCATTACCGGCGATAACACCACCCCGGACGGCTACCCCATATCGGCAACCGTAAAAGTAACCGCACACGGATGGGATGTCCCTGCCCCGCAGCCCGTAGCCAATCCCCTGCCCTTAGGCAGCGTAAGGCTTATAGGCGATAACCGGCTCACATCCAACCGTGACCTTGACATACGTGCGCTGCTGGCACTCGATGTCACGCAGCAGCTCTACAACTACCGTGACACCTACGGACTCAGCACCGAGGGCTATACCATGTCCGACGGCTGGGACTCGCCCCATACCAAACTCAAGGGACACGGCACCGGACACTACCTTTCGGCTCTGGCATTTGCATACGCCGGCACCGATGACGCGGCACTGCGCAGCCAGCTTAT
>CAJOLR010000032.1 GCA_905235565.1 uncultured Bacteroidaceae bacterium
ATTGCGGACCTGGTATGGTTCAGCGGAATAAAATTCATTCTGGACCGTTATAGGCCCGGAGTGGAATATGTGGTTTTCGGAAAGCCCACCATTTTTGGGGGTAGAGTGAATGTGGCGCATCCGGAGATTGATCCGGAGGCTAACCTGAATCTCTCGGAGATGGGTTTGCAGCCCTATTATAACACCACCGAACGTATGAAAAAGGCAGGCCTCAACTCGGCTGCCATACGCAAACTGGTGACAAACCTGATGTCCCTGATAGTTGAGCCGCTCCCCGAGACTCTTCCGGACTGGTTACGCGAAAAGGAGCATCTGATGGGGCTGACAGATGCCCTTAAGGTGATACATAATCCCCGCACTCCGCTTGAACTGCGTCTGGCGCAGCTTAGACTCAAGTTTGAGGAACTGTTCTATGTGCAACTCAACCTGGCCCGTTATGCCAGTGACCGCCAGCGCCGCTTCAAGGGTTACGTTTTTGCGAAAATTGGAGACAAATTCAACTCATTCTACAATACCAGGCTGCCATTCAGCCTGACTGATGCCCAGAAACGTGTGATACGTGAGATACGTACCGATATGGGCAGCGGCCGTCAGATGAACCGCCTGTTACAGGGAGACGTGGGCAGCGGCAAGACTATGGTGGCGCTGATGACAATGCTGATTGCCATAGACAACGGTTATCAGGCATGCATAATGGCGCCTACTGAAATACTTTCAGAGCAGCATTACGCCAATATCAGCCGATATATCGAGGGACTTGACCTGAGGGTTGAGCTGCTGACCGGCAGCATCAAGGGTAAGCGTAGGGAATCTGTCATGCAGGGGCTTAAGGACGGCAGCATCAATATTCTGGTAAGTACCCATGCCGTACTTGAGGATCCTGTGGAATTCAACCGGCTGGGTTTTGTGGTTATTGATGAGCAACACAGGTTCGGGGTGGCCCAGCGAGCCCGTCTGTGGACCAAAAGCAAGATGCCGCCTCACGTTCTTGTCATGACAGCCACGCCTATTCCGCGGACTCTGGCTATGACACTATACGGAGACCTGGATGTTTCCGTGATAGACGAACTGCCTCCCGGACGTAAGCCTATCCAGACAGAACACTATTATGACGGAAACCACACATCGGTCTATGCTTTCCTGGAACGGGAACTCAAGAAAGGCCGCCAGGCGTATATAGTCTATCCTTTGATCGAGGAGAGTGAAAAGATTGACCTCAAGAATCTGGAGGATGGCTACAAGGTGGTCTGTGAACGGTTTGCCGGATACAGCGTAAGTAAGGTTCACGGGCGGATGAAACCGGCCGGAAAGGACGCTGAAATGCAGCGTTTCAAGAATAATGACACTCAGATTCTGGTGGCGACGACCGTGATAGAGGTGGGAGTGGATGTTCCTAACGCCAGCATTATGGTGATTGAGAATGCCAACAGGTTCGGCCTGTCACAACTGCACCAGTTGCGTGGCCGCGTGGGCCGGGGAGCCGACCAGTCCTTCTGCCTGCTTATAACTCCATATCAACTGTCAGAGGACACCAGAAAGAGGATTGAGATTATGACAGCTACCTGTGACGGCTTTGAGATAGCCGAGGCCGACCTGAAGCTGCGAGGCCCCGGTGATCTTGAGGGGACCCAGCAGAGCGGTATGGCTTTTGACCTGAAGATTGCCAACCTGGCACGTGACGGTGCACTGATTGAACACGTACGTGAAATAGCCAGAAGTATCGTGGCCGATGACCCCGATCTTTCAAGTCCCGGGAACACTCTTATGGGCCGTATGTTGCGCCGATTGAAGAAAAGTGAATACGACTGGTCATCTATATCATGAATTTTTGCTACTTTCGCAGGTTGTAAAAATAAAATAATAAATGACCTTCAGACCGGAACTGGGATTTGTATTTCTGACAGCTTCACTCCTGACATCAGGTGGTGTTTGCGCTCAGGATGTGGTTCCAGCCAGGGTGAGGCCGATGTCACCCATGGAAACGGTTGCCATTCCGGCCCGTCTCAATCCCGGTTTGTCGGTGGATTTGGAGAATCCGGCGTCATACCTCTACCCTGAGTGGAGCAATGACTATGTTCATAAGTATGAGAGTGTTGAGGTGCCCGATTCTGTAGTCATATCAATGAAGGGATATGTGATGCCTACAGACAGCACCCGCATAACAGACTCATACGGCTACCGCCAGAACAGGGGAAGGCTGCATCTGGGTATTGATGTAAAGGTGAATACCGGTGATACCATCAGGGCTGCATTTGACGGAAAGGTGCGGGTATCACGCTATGAGAGAAGCGGCTACGGACACTATCTGGTCATCAGGCATCCTAACGGCCTGGAGACGGTATACGGACATCTGTCCAGGAAGCTGGTCTCGGAGAATGATATCGTGCATGCAGGAGATCCCATCGGACTGGGTGGCAATACCGGCCGATCCACTGGCTCGCATCTGCATTTTGAGACCAGGATACTGGGCAATGCCATCAATCCTGCCAAGATGTTCGATTTTCCGAACCGCAGGGCTGCTACTGATTATTTCGTCTATCAGAAGAACACCCGGGAGATATACTACAAGGTCAAGAAGGGTGACACACTGACAGGCATTGCAATGAAGAATGAGACATCGGTGGCCAACATCTGCAAGCTGAACGGAATTACAAGGAATTCCGTCATAAAGGTTGGGCAGACATTGAGGGTTAATTGAGTGTAATGGATATGTGCAACACTAATAATAAGCCTGATACGAACAGGCAGTTTGAAGAGGTTATCGGGACGTGCCGTGCCCTGTATGTCAAGAAACTGCAGGATTACGGTGCTTCCTGGCGTATCATGCGTCCCGAGTCCTTGACTGACCAGATTTTCATCAAGGCCAAACGTATACGCAGTATCGAGACCAAGGGAGTAGCGCTGATTGACGAAGGTATCCGTTCAGAACTCATAGGCATAGTAAACTATGGTATCATAGCTCTCATACAGTTGGAGCACGGTTATTCCGATACCGTTGACCAGGATGCCGACTGGGCGCTGAATGAGTATGACAAATACTCGGCTGCGGTGCTGGAGCTGATGAAAAAGAAGAATCATGACTATGACGAGGCATGGCGCGGAATGCGCACCACATCATATACAGACCTTATCCTGACCAAGATCAACCGTACCAAGGAAATTGAGAGTCATCAAGGCAAGACTGTTGTGTCCGAAGGTATTGACGCCAACTACATGGATATGATAAACTATGCGGTGTTTGGCTTGATAAAGATAATGGAGCAATCACAAAAGGACTGATTAACAATGGATAACGAAGTCAAAAAAAATCAAACTCCTTTAAAGGTCCTGGTAAACTTCTGCCGGATGCTTTTGGGTTTGACATTTATGTTTTCTGGAATAGCCAAGGCCATAGATCCTATCGGCACTCAAATCAAACTGTCCGATTACCTTTATGCCTTTGGCATGGGCGGTGTGATGCTTGACTCAACACTGCTTATCCTGGCCTGTATCCTGGCCGGATTGGAGATACTGCTGGGAGCCTATCTGACCATGGGTGTATTCAAAAGGGGCTCATCATTCCTGGTGCTGGTTTTCATGTCAGTCTTTACGCCGTTCACTCTGTATCTGGCAATCAGGAATCCGGTTGAGGACTGCGGCTGTTTCGGCGATGCGGTCATACTGACCAACTGGCAGACTTTCGGCAAGAACGTCTTTTTACTGATTCTGTCAATCATAGTTTTCGCCAAACGGGCCCTGATTGTCCCGTTCATGAAAGAGAAGGGTTATTGGGCCGTTACCGTGATTGTAACATTGGTGACAATCAGGTTCATGACAAGTAACATATCGGGCCTTCCAGTATTGGATTTCAGGCCTTACAAGGTGGGTACCGACCTGCGGGCTGAGGTGCTGGGTAGCGTCAAGAATCCGTCAATGACGGACTTCTCACTGATGGACGGACAGATGAATGATGTAACAGCCGATGTGCTTTCAAACCCCGGATATACATTCCTGCTGGTTTCGCCCCATCTGGAAGATGCCGGCGAGAACGGGCTGGACCTGATAGATGACCTTTTTGACTATTGCAGCTATTGGGGATATGATATGATAGGAGTCACATCATCCGGAATTGAGACCATCCGGCAATGGACCGAAAACGCCGGAGCCGAATTGAAGTTCCTGTTCTGTGATGAGATTCCCCTGCAGACCATGGTACGCTCCAATCCCGGTCTGGTGCTTCTGAAGGACGGCGTGATTATAAACAAATGGAGCTACTCCAGGATTCCATCGGACAATATCCTAAGGGCACCGCTGGAAAAGATATCTGTTGGCTGCACACCGGCTCCCAATCCTATGAGAACCCCATGGTTCGTGGCATTGCTCTTTGTACTGCCGCTCGTGATGGTGGCGCTGATAGACAAACTTAAAGGAATGATTCAATAACTTTTTATAATACTGTTTGAAATGAGAAAGAAAATTGTTGCCGGAAACTGGAAAATGAACAAGACTCTCCAGGAAGGTATTGCTCTTGCCAAGGAGCTGAACGAGGTATTGGCTGCTGACAAGCCTAACTGTGATGTCGTGATTGGCACACCGTTCATACATCTTGCAAAAATCTCTGATATCATTGACCACAAGGTTATCGGTCTCTCTGCCGAGAACTGTGCAGACAAGGAGTCTGGTGCATACACCGGTGAGGTATCGGCCGCTATGGTCAAGTCTACAGGTGCCGAGTACGTGATACTTGGTCACTCAGAGCGCCGTGAGTACTATCACGAGACATATGATATCCTCAAGGAGAAGGTGCTGCTGGCTCTTGCCAACGGCCTTAAGGTAATATTCTGCATCGGCGAGTCTCTTGACGAGCGCGAGAAGGGCATCCAGAACCAGATTGTAAAGGCCGAGCTTGAGGGATCGGTATTCAACCTCTCAGCCGATGAGTTCAAGAATATCACCATCGCCTACGAGCCCATCTGGGCTATCGGTACCGGTAAGACCGCTACTGCCGACCAGGCCGAGGAGATACACGCTTACATCCGTTCAGTCATCGCCGACAAGTACGGAAAGCAGATTGCCGAGGATACCTCTATCCTCTATGGCGGCTCATGCAAGCCCTCGAATGCTGCGGAACTTTTTGCTAAACCTGACATTGACGGTGGCCTGATTGGCGGTGCCTCTCTTAAGGTTGCCGACTTCAAGGGTATTATCGACGCTTGGAAATGAATAAGAAAGGAATAGTAATTTTCCTACTTCTCTTTACGGCTCTGGCCAGTGCCCAGCAACGGACACTGGTTCAGGAGCTGGAGAGGGATATACCCGGCAAAGGCCATATACGAATCGAAGGTGATGTCTGTCTGGACAGTCTGATCGGAACGGTTTCCGAGGCTCAGTCCGGGACTATGATCAAAGCCAGGGGATACCGCGTTCAGGTATTTGCCGGCAACAATACCCGTGCATCTAAGGAGAAGGCCAATGAGGTGGATAAATATTTACGTACCAATTATCCTGACATGCCGGTTTACACAAGTTTCAAATCTCCTCGCTGGCTCTGCACCGTAGGCGATTTCCTTTATTATGAGGAGGCTTATGAGGTGATGCGCAAACTAAGTAAGGAGACCCCCTACAAGGGAATAATCATTTTACCCAATCAGGAGATACAAATCCCGTTATGAGTTCACTGATACCATTTTCAGATGAGGAATCAGAGAAATTCCTGGCCATCAGGAGACATTATGAGGAGATTCTTAAACTGATAGAGCCCGACCCGGGCCGCGAGGGTCTGGTACGCACACCCTTGCGTGTTGCCAAGACGTTGCTGGATTTTACCAGCGGATATGATATGGATCCCGCCGCCATACTCAGGTCTGCCATGTTCAAGGAGGATTACAGTCAGATGGTGATAGTAAAAGATATTGACTTTTATTCACTCTGTGAGCACCATATGCTGCCATTTTATGGCAAGGCTCATGTGGCTTATATTCCCAACGGCTACATTACCGGACTGAGCAAGATTGCACGTGTGGTGGATGCCTTTGCGCGTCGTCTGCAGGTTCAGGAGCGCATGACATCACAGATCAAGGACTGCATACAGGAGACACTGCAGCCGCTGGGTGTGATGGTGGTCATCGAAGCCAGTCATATGTGCATGCAGATGCGCGGCGTGGAAAAGCAGAACTCTATAACAACAACTTCCGATTTCACCGGCGCTTTCAATCGTGCCAAGACACGTGAGGAGTTCATGAACCTGATATCCCGCAGTTAACGTTACGCTATATCGGAATTGCCGCAGGATTACAGGTTGACTACCCTTTCACCTAAGGTTTTCGAGAGTTCGCTGCGGGCTTGGAGCAGCTGCTGATATTTTGTCTGGAGAGATGCAAGATTGTCCAGTGAGGCCTCTTGGATCTCTTTTTCTGTTTTCTTGATTTCAAGTCGGACAACTTCCATCTGATAGTCGGCCATTATGTGGCGGGTCAGCTTAAGGAGGTGTGCCTCATCATCGGTGGGCATATTATCCTTGAAAAGCTTGCTTAGCTGATAGCGTTCCTCCATCAGGCTTGCTGCGGTCAGGCTGACAAAGGTCTCGGGATGTGACATGAAGAACTTCTGGCTATTAAAGTCGGGTTCCTCCAGATGACCGCTCATGATCTCCACGAAACGTCTGTATACCGGATGCCGGAACCCGATTCCGTCATTCAGGAGAGACTGGACAATGAACTGTCCGACGGTGATGGACTGATCGCCGTCATCAGTTTGTAAAGTGCACATCACGCGCCCCCCGTATCTGACTATCAGCTGAGACAGCAGACGCTCCTTGTCCATCATGGGGCCGAACCCTTCCTGCTTCAGGCCACGTACCTGCTGGCGCAGCTTTTCTTCGGGTGACAACTGTTGCTCAGGTGCCTTTTCATCGCCAGATTCGGCCGATTCAGGGCCTTGTGTGCCAGCTTCCGGTATCTGAGCGGTGTCCTGGCTGCCGGACTGTTGTACGGATTGCGCAGGCTGGGGGACAGACTGTGCCTGCTCGCGCTGCCGGCGGTTCACGTCATTGATGAGCAGACGCTCGTCAATCTTCATTATCTGGCTGCACTCGGTTATGTATACCGAACGGACTATAGGGTCTTGAATGACCGAGATGCTTTGTGTGATACTCTTGATAAGCTCGCTGCGGCTATATGGGTCATCCTGGGCATCCTCCATAAGCAGTTTGACCTTGAATCTGATAAAATCCACCTGATGGGAGTCTATGTACTGCTGGAATTCAGTGGCTCCGCGGCTTTGTGCAAAGCTGTCCGGGTCTTCACCGTCGGGCAGCAGCAGGACCTTTACGTTCATGCCCTCGGCCAGTAGCATGTCTATGCCTCGCAGGGAGGCTTTAATACCAGCCTTGTCACCGTCATAGAGCACGGTGATATTATTTGTGAAACGGTGTATCAGGCGTATCTGGCCCGGAGTAAGCGACGTACCGCTTGATGCCACTACGTTCTCGACGCCGCTCTGGAACATGGAGATTACATCGGCATAACCCTCGACAAGGAAACAGCGGTCCTTGCGGACTATGGCCTGCTTGGCCTGGTATAGTCCGTATAGCTCCCGGCTCTTTGAGTAGATGATTGACTCAGGTGAGTTTACATATTTGGCCACCTTGGCGTCGGCGTTCATGATTCGGCCTCCGAAAGCCACTATCTTGCCTGCCAGTGAATGAACTGGGAAAATGACCCGGCCATGGAACCGGTCACGCAGGGAACCGTCGTTTTCGCGTTCATAACATAGTCCGGTCTTGATCAGGTTCTCTCTTGAATAACCTTTGGCTATGGCTACCGAAGCCAGGGCATCTGGGCTGTCAGGGCAGTATCCCAAGTGGAACCTGTCAATGATGTCGTCGCGGAATCCGCGCTTGCGGAAATAGGCAAGTCCTATGGCGCGGCCCCTCTCTGTGTTGAGCAGCTGGTCCTTGAAGAAATCATCGGCAAACTGGTTGGTTATGAACAGGGATTCGCGCTCATTCTGGAGGGCTTTCTCGGAATCCGTGAGTTCACGCTCAGTGTAGGGAATCCCGTATTTGCGGGCCAGCCACTTGGCAGCTTCCCAATAAGACATCTGCTCGTGCTCCATGAGGAAGTGTATCACGTTACCGCCCTTGCCGCAACTGAAGCATTTGCATATTCCCTTGGAGGGAGATACGTAGAAGGAAGGGGTTTTTTCGTTATGAAACGGACACAGTCCCACATAGTTCACTCCGCGTCTGCGCAGGGTGACGAACTCTGATACCACATCAACTATGCCGGCTGCGTCAAGTATCTTCTCTATGGTGAGCTGGTCTATCATTTTCCCTTTGGGTTATTGATGCCAAAATTACAAAAAAATCAGTGTTGAAGTAAGATGATGTCTCTCTTGTTATTTTTTTAAATAATATTGACTTAATGTGCGCGAATTATTGAGGAAAAAGCATTTATTTTGTAGACCTAACCAAAAAATTATGGAAAATACAAAGCCTTACAAAATTAGGGAAAAGGCCGAAAAGGATGCCAGCTACAGAGGCCTTATCCGTGCGGAACTTGCCGACGAACTGTATGACGGCATCCTGACTATCATCGTGGCACAGAAGAAGTACCGCGACAGTGCCTATTCTGCCAAAAAACTGGCTGAAGACCTCAAGACCAACCCGAGGTATCTTTCGGCTGTGATCAATTCAAGATTCGGGATGAACTATTCCTGTCTGGTAAATGAACTCAGGGTGCGTGACGCAGCAAATATGCTTACAGACAAACGCTTCCGGGATATGACTATGGAGGAGATCGGCATCAAAGCGGGTTTTGCCAACCGCCAGTCTTTCTACGCCGCATTCTTCAAGCAGAAAGGCGAAGCTCCCCATCAGTACAAGAAACGTCATCAATCCAAATAACCTACAGTATTCCGGAGATACTATATAATGACAATCCAAGAGAGAATCAGGGAGATAAAGCAGCAACTGAGACTGAACATGAACGGTGTGGCTTCAGGGTCAATGAGGGAGGCCGGCATCGGATACGGGCTCAATTTCGGCGTAGGGATTCCCAGGCTCAAGGAGATAGCTTCGGATACAGGAAAGGATGTAGGGCTTGCGGATGCCCTTTGGAAAGAGGATATACGTGAATGTCGGATTTTGGCGGCACTTATCTACCCTGAGGATAAGTTCCTGCCGGATCTGGCTGATTTGTGGATAGAGCAGATATCGTTCCCCGATCTGGCTGAAGTATGCTCGATGTACCTGTTCAGCCGGATGAGCGGAGCGTCGGAGGCAGCTTTCCGTTGGATAGCTTCCGATAATTCCATGGCCCGTTATTGCGGTTTCCTTACGTTGGCCCATATGCTGCGTGGAGGTCGTGAAATGGGGCCGCGTTATGTTCAGGAACTGAAGGACCAGGCCGAGGCGGCAATTAACGGAACGGATATCATGTGTGCCCAGGCTGCCGATGCAGTGATGCGCCGTTTGGAGGGAGAGAATGGATAAGGCTGACGTAATCAGTGGGGTCCGACAGGAACTGGCCGATTATCTGCGGCTCAAGTCCAAACGCATTACTCCGGAGCGTAACCAGCTTCTTGAGGCTATCTACTCTGTGGATTCGGCGATTTCAGCCGAGGAGCTGTCGGAGGAGATGTCCCGGTCAAGCCGTTTCAGGATAAGCCGGGCTACGGTTTACAACAACCTCAAGCTGTTTGAGGATGCCGGACTGGTACGCAAGGTGTTCCTGAATGGCAGGATATTGTACGAGCGTACCGACAGGAGCAAGGGTGTAATTCGCCTGATTTGCGGGGGATGCGGCAAGACTACGGAGATGAACAGCGACAAGGTGCGCCGTCAGATAGCACTGATGCCTACCCGCAGGTTCAACGCCACAGGCTGGGTGCTCAATATGTACGGTTTGTGCAGCCGGTGTACGGCGGATTTGAAAAGAAGACAGAACAGATTGAATAAAAAACATAAAGACAAAAAATGAAAACAGAAAAGATTGATGTCCTTCTGGGATTGCAATGGGGAGATGAAGGCAAGGGAAAGGTTGTGGATGTGCTTACTCCGCGCTATGACGTGGTGGCTCGTTTCCAGGGTGGTCCCAATGCCGGTCATACACTGATTTTCGACGACAGGAAGTTTGTACTCAAGTCCATTCCTTCAGGCGTGTTCCAGGGTAACAAACAGAACATAATAGGTAACGGCATGGTGCTGGACGCAGCCTTGTTCAAGGCCGAGGCCGAGTCTCTTGAGGCTGCTGGCATAGACCTGAAGAACCGCCTGCTCATATCCAAGAAAGCGCACCTGATCCTGCCTACGCATCGCCTGCTTGACAGTGCGCTGGAGGCATCCAAGGGATCGGGCAAGGTTGGAACCACAGGCCGTGGTATAGGCCCCACATACACCGACAAGGTGGCCCGTACGGGAGTCCGCGTAGGAGATTTGCTGCGTCCCGACTTTGAGGAGCGTTACGCCGCAGCCCGCGCCGCACACGAGCGCACCCTCAAGAGCCTGAACTTTGAGTATGACCTGGCTCCGCTCGAGGCCGCCTGGCGTGAAGGCATAGCCTACATGAAAGAGTTCAGGTTTGTGGACAGCGAGCATTATGTGGCCAACCTCCTGAGTGAAGGCAAGACCATTCTATGCGAGGGTGCCCAGGGTACAATGCTGGATATTGACTTCGGCTCATATCCGTTTGTTACATCCTCAAACACAATATGTGCTGGCGCATGCACCGGACTGGGCGTGTCCCCGCGCAACATCGGCAAGGTTTACGGAATAATGAAAGCCTACTGCACACGCGTAGGCAGCGGACCGTTCCCCACAGAACTCTTTGACGCTGACGGCGAGGCTCTCTCGGACCGCGGTCATGAGTTCGGAGCAGTTACCGGACGCCGCCGCCGTTGCGGATGGGTAGACCTGGTGGCCCTGCGTTATGCAGTCCGCCTGAACGGTGTTACAGACCTGATTCTGATGAAGAGCGATGTCCTGGATACATTCTCCACCATCAAGGCCTGTGTAGCCTACAAGCTGCCCGACGGGACCCAGACCGATGAGTTCCCGTTTGACTGCGAGGGAGTGGAGCCCATCTATGAGGAGCTGCCCGGCTGGCAGACAGACCTGTCCAAGGTGCAGGATGAGGATGAGTTCCCCGAGGAGTTCAACAATTACATAACCTTCCTGGAGGAGAATCTGGAGACCCCGGTATCGATAGTATCGGTAGGCCCTGACCGCCACCAGACAATTGTTCGTGAAAAATGAATGTAATGGAGCCGGGTATAACCCCGTATGCGTTCTACTGGATAATCTTCATAGTTATAGCCATATTGAGTTATTCAGTACAGGGCAATCTGAACCGCAAGTTCAAGAAATACTCGAAAGTGCCCACCCGTGACAGCAGCAGTGGTTACGAGGTGGCTTGCCGTATGCTTGCCGACCACGGCATCTCAAACGTCAAGGTAACCTGCGTTGAGGGACAGCTTACGGACCATTATAATCCGGAAAACAACACCGTCAACCTTAGTAAGGACGTCTATTACGGCCGTACCATGATGGCGGCCGCAGTGGCAGCACACGAGTGCGGTCATGCTGTCCAGCATGCCCGCGAGTATGCACCGGTCCGGATGCGCTCGGCTTTGGTGCCGGTGGTACAGTTCTCATCCCAGATAGTGACCTGGGTGCTGCTGGCCGGAATCCTCCTGGTGGAGGCGTTCCCCGGAATCCTGCTTGCCGGAATAGCGCTGTTTGCCATGACCACGCTGTTCAGTTTTGTCACCCTTCCGGTCGAGGTAGATGCCAGCCGTCGTGCGCTGGCCTGGCTCAAGCAGACCACTTCATCGGACAAACAGACCATGGCTGCCGCTCAGGATGCTCTTAAGGCGGCTGCTTACACCTATGTGGTTGCTGCAGTCAGTTCACTTGGCACTCTGGTCTATTACATAATGATTTACTTATCAAGAAGACGCTGATACATAATGAAACCATCAATACCAAAGGGCACGCGTGACTTCACTCCGGTGGAGATGGCGCGCCGTAACTATATCTTCGATACCATTCGCGGAGTGTTCCGCCTGTTCGGTTACAGCCAGATAGAGACCCCGTCCATGGAGAACCTCTCCACCCTGATGGGCAAGTACGGCGATGAGGGCGACAAGCTCCTCTTCAAGATCCAGAACTCTGGCGATTACATGAGCGGGCTGACCGATGAGGAGCTGCTGTCGCGCAATAGCCTTAAACTGGCCTCAAAGTTCTGCGAGAAGGGACTGCGTTATGACCTGACCGTTCCGTTTGCACGCTTTGTGGTGATGCACCGCGAGGAGCTGCAGTTCCCGTTCAAGAGGTTCCAGATACAGCCGGTATGGCGTGCCGACCGCCCGCAGAAAGGCCGTTACCGTGAGTTCTACCAGTGCGATGCCGATGTTGTGGGCAGTGACTCCCTGCTCTATGAGATAGAGCTCATACAGATGATAGATTTGGTGTTCAGCCGTTTCGGCGTACGTGTGGCCATAAAGCTGAACAACCGCAAGATACTGGCCGGAATTGCCGAATCCATCGGTCAATCCGATAAGATTGTGGATATAACCGTTGCCATTGACAAGCTGGACAAGATAGGTCTGGACGGCGTTAATGCAGAGCTTGCAGAGAAGGGTCTTCCGCAGGATGCAATAGATAAGCTGCAGCCCATAATAAAACTGACCGGCAGCAACAGTGAGAAGCTGGATACCATAGCAACCGTTCTGGCCGGCAGCGAGACCGGACTCAAGGGAGTGGATGAGTGCCGGTTCATTCTGGACGGCGCAGCAAAGCTGGGACTTAACAACCGGCTGGAACTTGACCTGACCCTGGCCCGCGGCCTCAACTACTACACCGGCGCTATCTTTGAGGTAAAGGCACTGGATGTGGAGATAGGCTCCATCAGCGGCGGCGGACGTTACGATAACCTGACCGGCATATTCGGACTTCCTGGTGTGAGCGGCGTGGGCATATCGTTCGGTGCGGACCGCATATACGACGTGCTCAACCAGCTGGATCTCTATCCCAAGGAGACACAGAACGGCGTAAAGGTGCTGTTCCTGAACCTGGGCGAGCAGGAGGCTCAGTTCTGCATGGGGCTGCTCTCTCAGCTTCGTAAAGCAGGCATTCCATCGGAGATCTACCCCGATGCCGCCAAGATGAAGAAGCAGATGTCTTACGCCAACGCACAGCAGATTCCCTACGTGGCCATCGTGGGCAGCAACGAATTGGCCGAGGGCAAGGTAACTCTCAAGAATATGGAAACCGGCAATCAGAGCCTGATTGACGGCAATGACTTATGGAAGAGTTTGATATAAGGCAGCAGCAGTTGGCAAGCGACAAGGAGCTGGATAACGCTCTGCGTCCGCTGCGGTTTGACGATTTTGCAGGACAGGGCAAGATCGTTGAGAACCTGCGTGTGTTTGTCCAGGCTGCCAGACAGCGTGGCGAGTCACTTGACCATACCCTTTTGCACGGACCTCCCGGACTGGGTAAGACAACCCTGAGCAACATAATAGCCAATGAGTTGGGGGTGGGCTTCAAGATCACGTCCGGCCCTGTGCTGGACAAGCCTGGTGACCTGGCCGGCATTTTGACCTCGCTTGAGCCGAAAGATGTCCTTTTTATCGACGAAATCCACCGTCTGTCGCCAGTGGTAGAGGAGTATCTCTACTCGGCCATGGAGGACTACCGTATAGACATAATGATAGACAAGGGGCCCAGCGCCCGCAGTATACAGATTGACCTGAATCCGTTTACACTGATCGGTGCAACTACCCGCAGCGGTCTGCTTACTGCACCGTTGCGAGCCAGGTTCGGCATCAACATGCATCTGGAATATTACGATGCCGGGACACTTCAGAAAATCATTCTCCGTTCGGCAGGTATACTTGGAATACCTTGTGATGTGGATGCGGCTGCCGAGATTGCAGGCCGAAGCCGTGGTACGCCTCGTATCGCCAACGCCCTGCTCAGACGTGTGCGTGACTTTGCTCAGGTCAAGGGCTCCGGCAGGATAACCGTTTCCATAGCAAATATTGCACTTGAGGCACTCAATATCGATAAGTACGGTCTGGACGAGATTGACAACCGTATCCTTACTACTATCATAGACAAGTTCAAGGGAGGACCGGTAGGCATCGGTACAATTGCCACTGCTCTCAGTGAGGATGCCGGCACTATTGAGGATGTTTATGAACCGTTCCTTATCCAGGAGGGTTTCCTTAAGCGCACGCCACGCGGTCGTGAAGTGACAGACCTGGCCTACAAGCATCTGGGCCGCTCCCGCTACGCTTCCATGTCAGGTGACCTTTTTGACTGAATGCAACGGATCTGCAACGCCTCCGGACTTAACCGAGGCGTTTTTCTGTCATATATCTGACAGACGACACTAAAAAAACAGCTTATGAGACACCTTGTAAAAATAACACTTCTGATTATCATTATGACACTGACAACAGCTACTGCCAGCGCGGACAAGTACAGCCGTGCATGGAAGAAGGTGGAGCAACTCATCAAAGATGACCTGCCGGAGAGTGCGGTAAAAGAGATAAACAGCATTTGGGATATGGCCGCCAAGGATGGAGACGGCAGGCAGTTGCTCAAAAGCGCAGTATATCTGACACGGGTACAGCAAGCCTACGGTGAAAACAGCATAAAAGGCGGTATAGACCTGTTTAACTCGCTTCTGCCGACACTCAAGGTTCAGGAGCATAAGGCCCTGTGCCATGCGTTTCTGGCCAAAGGCTATATGCACTATTGGGAAATGAACAGATACAATGTCAGTAAACGTATTCCAACCGATGAGGAGAATCCGCCTCTGGAGCATTGGACACCACGAATGATATGCGATACCATATGCTATCACCTTAACCAGTCCATCCTGCTGGCCGGCGATGTGGCATCGGGCTATTATCAGGATTTCTTTCCGGGCGGTAACAAGGCCGGCCAGAAACTGCGTCCGATGCTTGTGGATATGATGATGGACAATGCGGTGGTCTTAGTTACCGATTACCGTTTTACCCTGGCCAAGCGTAAGTTCTTTGATGATGCACGTCTGTACGGCACCATGGGAGATTTTCTGGAGGCTACCCGTGAACTGACCCCCGAAGATCCGGACCTTTGGCAGTTCTATGTACTGAGACAGCTGACAAACCACAACTTTGCCTCCAAGCCCGATATACGCTGCACTATTGATATAAGGAGGATGCAGGTGCTCAACAGTTATCTGGAAAACATGGACGGGTGGAACAAGAACGACGAGGAGTGGCTCAAGGGAGCCGTTGCACTTGCTCAGACATATTCCAGGAAAGTCAAGTTCAGCACAATGTTTTACAGTATGGCTGCGCGCAAGATAGTGGACCGTGTTGAGGACCTTAAGGAGGATAAGGCTGCGAGTCTGATGCGCCAGGCACATGACATATGCATTGCGGCTCAAAAGAAATGGCCCAAGAGTGAGGGAGCGCTTGAGTGCATGGTCATAAGGGATGAGATAGAGCGCAAGAGCGTCAATCTGGAATTCCAGTCAGATTTCGTGCCGGGAGAGCGCAACATAGCCAAACTGTTATACACCAATGTCAGTACGGTCTATCTCAAGGTTGTGGAGGTGCCGTCCCGTTTTAACAGTACAACCGATGAGATAACCCTACTTTCTCAGCTTAACCAGAGCAATACGGTAGCCGAATGGAGTATGCGGGTAAATGATCCGGCCGATTTCCTGGAACACAATACGCTAATAAACATACCTCCCGTAATGCAGGGGAGCTACTATCTGATGGCATCAAGCGGCCAATCTTTCAGTCCAGGCGATTGTATATCATACCAATACGTGGAGTGCAACGGAATCATGTTACTGAAGATGGTTCAGAACAACGGCACACTTGTAGGAACGGCAGTTGACACCCGTACAGGAAAGCCTGTGCCTGACTGCAAATACACGGTCTGGAAAATCAATTACAATGATGAGCAGACCCGGGTAATGACCAGCGGCATTACTGAGTCAGACGGCAATATCGTAATAGAAGGTCTTAAGAATGACCGTTACAGTATAGAGCTCGAGTCTGCCGGCAGCAAGGGAAACTCCATTTTCAGCATCCCTTGGCAAAGCGATATGCCCGACCGCGATTATATCCGTCTGTTTACGGACCGCTATACCTATTTGCCAGGTGATTCCGTACATTTTACGGGAGTTATATACAACAAAGGAACCGAAAAAGGGGGAATAAAGGCGGGAGTGCATGTCTTGATGAGTGCTACGGATTATCAGACTGATGTTATCATAGATTCTCTTGTGTCTGACAGCATGGGTGTTTTCAAGGGGTCCTACAGGATTCCGGAAAACCAGCGTCCGGGCAGGCTTGTATTGCGTGCTGAATATGCAGATGACGGAGACCCTTATGCTGCAATAGGTGGTCAGACACCTGTGAATGTCGAGTCTTTCCGACAGCCCAAGTTTGAGGTGAAGATGGATCCTTGCACCGAAGAGGTAAGATACGATGTTCCGGTCACGATAACCGGCAGGGCTGTGTCATTTACCGGGGTCCCGTTGGAAGGTGCAGCCGTGTCGTGGTATGCAGGTGTCAACCCCATGTCATGTCATCGGTTCTGCATCCCTGACAAGAGTGGTTCCGTCAGGGTTGGGGCTGGCGATATCATTACCGGCCCCGACGGTTCATTCAGTTTCTGCATAACCGTTCCTTCGGAGATGATGCTGGACAACCATGTTTATGTAAGGGTAGAAACCGTCGTGACCGATGTCAACGGTGAGACACACGATGGCAACACCTTTTTCAATGCCGTACAGAAACCTGACAGGTTTATAATGGTCTATACCCGGAATGATGTAATAGGCAGTAACGGAGACAAGACTCTGCGGTTTGACCTGAACTCGTCAAACGGAGCCTTGTCGGGTCCCATAGATGTCAAGGTGGTACGTCTTGACTGGCCTGAGCAGCCCGGTCTTAAGCTGCCTTTCAGTGTCCGGCTTGGCATTAAAGAGGAAAAGGACAGGAAAGAGTTGTCCCAGTGCGCCGACAACCTGAACCTTAAGGAGCGTTTTCCGCATTATGATTTTGATTTCAACGGCAATGATGCCATGGAAACCGTGGTGTTTGACGGAACGGTCCTGTATGATAAGGATGACCCTGAATCAGCAGAGCTGAATCTGAAAGGTTTACGCTCTGGTGTATACCGTGTCATCGCCAATGCCCAAGGCTGTAAGGAATTCAAGCAGGAATACACTTTCTGCAGAGTGGATGACTTTGACTTTGTACCTCTTAAACCGTTGCTTTGGGGGTACAACCTGGAGACCGGTGCTTCAAACCTGATAACAGCCAATCCTGGTGAAACCGTAAAGATAAGACTTGGAAACAGCCGTAAGGGTAGCATCATTCACTATATCATAGAGAACAGGTACGGTGTCTATGAAAGAGGCATGATGGAGAGCAACGGCCGTCAGCAGATACTCAGTATTCCTGTCACCGAAGAACTTATAGGTATGTTCTCAGTGCACTGTAGTGTCCTCTACGAGGGAGTGTCAGAGAACATTTCATTCCAATTCGAGGTTCCCGACATACCCAGAAAACTCAACTTTGAGTTTATCACGTTCAGGAATGTCCTGGAACCGGATACTGAAGAGGAGTGGCAGATTCGCATTACAGACTGGAGGAACAACCCTGTAAAGGCTGCAATAATAATGGATATGTATGACCGGGCCCTTGACACTTATGGCTTGAACAATATCAGTTTCAACCCATTCAGTGCGGTTTGGGTAGGTAGCCGGGATTTGCTGTATAGGAGTATGGAGTTTGCCAACCAGTATTGGCCATGGCTCTATTCATTCGGCAACAACTACGAGTATAAAGGCAAACGGGCAGTTACAGGCACTCTCTTAGACCCATACAGCTATCGCAGCATGTCACTTATATCGGATTTAAGGAAAGTCAGGAGTTATTCCGCGGCCTCTGCCAGGCTTACCGGTATTGACAACGATGTGGAGGAATCAGCAATACTTTTGAAAGAACCTTCTCCCCAGGTTGAAGAATCGCTTCAGGGACGGGCCGGCGGACTTGATGTTGTTTTCAACAGTGCCGTTTTGGCTGATGAGCTGCCGGATAATGCCGCTCAAGACCAGAAGGGGATAGCGTTGAGGACAGACCTTAACCCGACAGGCCTGTTCGAATATCTTGTAACAGATTCCGATGGATTGGCAAAGGTACGTTTCCGTGCTCCGCAACTGCTCACGGAATGGAGAGTGCAGGGAATTACGTTTACAGATTCACTCAAAACCGGCAGGATTGACACCACCCTTATCACCCGCAAGAAGATAATGGTGGAACCCGCATCGCCCAGGTTCCTGCGTGAGTCGGACCGGATGGAGTTCACCGTTAAGGTAAGCAATCTTACCGGACAGGCGTTCAAGGCCGATGTCATCATGACATTCACCGATGCCCAAACAGGAAAGCTGCTCAACATTGTGGAGGGCGGTTATAAGAAGAGCATAACCATACCGGCCGGTGGCAGCACCGGAACATCGTTTACCGTCTGTGTCCCTGCAGGGCTCAAGGCTCTGACATACCGTCTCAGTGCTCAGACATCGGGCCACAGTGACGGAATCCAGGAGACCATTCCTGTGCTTTCAAACCGTACTCAGGTAGTACAGGCACTCTCTCTGTTCAATAACGGTAACGAAAAACGGACCTTCCGGTTTGAGGTACTTGATAAGCCCCGCTCGGCTACTATGGCCGACGAGGAACTGACTCTCGAATACAGTGCCACTCCAATCTGGTATGCCATCCAGAGTCTGCCAGTGTTGATTAAGACCGATGATCCCAGCAATCTGCGTCTGTTCCACAGCATGATGGGTGCGGCAATCTCGCAGGATCTGGTTCGCCGCTACCCTGCTATCAGACAGATGCTTGACGAATGGGCGGCACTCCCGGTGTCAGAATGGCAGACACAGCTGGAACGGAACCAGAAACTGACCGGCACCCTGCTTGAGGAGACCCCGTGGCTGCGCTGCAGCAATAACGAGCGTGACCGCCTGCATGCTCTTGCCACACAGCTTGGAACTGAAGAGACCGCACAGGCCTTTGAAACTGCTCTCCAAAAGATTCTGGATGCCCAGAACGATGATGGCAGCTGGTCATGGATAGCAGGCTGTCCTGCCAACATGCATATTACCGACGAGATAATGCAAGGTCTGGGATTAATGATAGAGAACGGAATAATTGATGTTACTCCAGAGCTCAAGACAGTTATTCAGAGGGGGCTTGATTACCTGGACGGGTACTTCTATAAGGAGTACAAAGCTCCGCAGAAACCTGAAAGTCTGGGTTACAGTGAATTGAGTTATCTGCTTACCCGTTCTTATTACTCATCATATCCTTTCAGTGACCTGACCATAGCCAGCCATACCTACTTTAACCGCCTGGCCGAGATCGAGGATACACATGACCTTAACATCTACTTCCGTACAGGACTGGCTCTGCTTATGGCCCGTAACGGGATGAAAGACAGGGCTGAGCATATAGCCGCAACCCTGCTTGAACGTTCGCTATATACCGATGAAATGGGCCGATATTGGAGAGATAACGCAGGCGGACTGATGTGGCATGAAGCACCCATCGAGACTCAGGCTCTTATCATTCGCACCTTGTTGGCTGTAGACCGGAAGGCCGAGGCGGCAGAGGCTGCCCGCTGGCTGCTCAAGCAGAAGCAGACTACCGGTTGGGGCTCATCGCCTGCTACTGCCGCCGCCGTGGTGGCGCTGATGGCAACGGGAGCCGATGCCCAGCTTGAGTCAGATCCCGATATCACCATTTATGTCGGCAAGGATGCCGTCAGGGCATCGGATAGAAAGGCCAACGCCGGCTATACCACACATACCTGGCAGGGCCCCATCGGCAGGGACAAAGCTACGGTCACTATTGACAGCAAGAGTGAGGGTATAAGCTGGGGTGCCGTTTACCGTTCATTCACTGAGGAACTTGACAAGGTGGAACATAATGAGAACGGCATGTCTCTCAAGCGTACCATATGGCGCGTGATTCACGGAGCCGACGGAGACCGTCTGGAGGAGGTCAAACCGGGAACCGTACTTAAGGTGGGGGACAGGCTGAAGATACGGTTTGAGCTTACAGCCGACCGCAATCTGGAGTATCTGCAGTTGGCTGATATGCGTGCCGCTACAGTCGAACCGGTCAGCACACATGCCGGTTACAGTTACAACTGGCGGGATGACATAGGTTACTATACGGCTCCCGGCAATACCAGAAACGTGTTCTACATTGACCGCCTGAACAAGGGCAGTTACGTGATAGAGTATGAGGTGAATGTTCAGAAACCCGGCCGATTCACCGTTGGAGTGGCAGTTATGCAGTGTCTCTACGCTCCTGCTTTCCGTGCAACTACAACATCGGCTGTACTTACGGTTGAATGAGACGGTCGTAGGTGGTGTTGAAGACGGTTATCCGGCCATCGTGCCGGAATCCGTTCTTCAGATACAGGCGGTATGCATTGTCATTATCCGGATCTACGGCAATGGTAGCCAGAGGTATACCTGATTCATCGCGTTGGCGCAGCATCTGCCGGATGAGTGCCGACGCGATTCCTTTGCGGCGGTACCCGGGCAGGACAGACAGCGAGTCCAGATAGTATTCCCCTGCACATGCCTCATCATCCATGGAACTGTAATCATCCCCTACATATATCCGTATCATCGGGAATGTGACATCGCGCATCCGGCGGTATCCTGCTCCGTCATATGAAACCATCAGGCCGGCTGGTACACCATTGTACTCTGCTATAGTGGCATTGCGCCAGCTGTAGAGGGTGTCATCCCGGCGACATATGTCAGCCAGATGTCCGATATGGCCGTCATCTGCCTCGTCTATATGCAGCGCGCGCAGCACATTTTCAGCGATGAACCGGGCATCGGCCACAGTTGCTCTCCTAATTGTTATCTTTTCGGTCATCAGTTTGGCAAAAGTACACAAATTTGTGGTATCTTCGCAAATAATAATGTTCAGGCGCGTATGGTACTTAATTGGATTTGGGTCTGTTTCTTTCTGATTGCATTTGCGGTGGCTGTCGTGCGGCTCTGCATGGGCGATGCCAGTATCTTTCAGGATATCATGGACTCAACCTTTTCATCGGCCAAGACCGGCTTTGAGATATCCCTGGGACTGACCGGTGTGCTCTCCTTATGGTTGGGTATAATGAAGATAGGCGAAAAGGGCGGACTGGTCAATACCTTTGCCCGATGGCTCAGCCCTGTGTTCTCGCGCCTGTTTCCCGAACTGCCCAAGAACGATCCGGCTTACGGACATATATTCATGAACATAGCTGCCAATATGCTGGGGCTGGACAATGCAGCTACACCCATGGGCTTGAAGGCCATGGAGCGTATGCAGGAACTGAACAGGAGCAAGGATGTGGCGTCAAATCCGATGATCATGTTCCTGGTGCTGAACACATCTGGCCTTACGATAATACCGGTGAGCGTGTTGGTATACCGTGCCCAGATGGGTGCAGCACAACCGGCTGACGTGTTCATTCCCATACTTCTGGCCACATTCTTCTCGACTCTTGTGGGTCTGCTGGTAACCTGTCTTATGCAGAGGATCAGGTTTGACAAGGTGCTCATCATGTTTGTGGGTGGGCTCAGTGTCATAGTGGCTTTGATCATCTGGGGATTCTCCCGGCTACCGGCTGTAAAGATCGGCCCGGTTTCCACATCGGCCGCCAACATCATCCTGCTGACTGTGATTATCGGATTCATCATATCCGGTATAAAGGCAAAGATCAACGTCTACGAGGCTTTTGTCGAGGGAGCCAAGGATGGTTTCACTACAGCCGTCAAGATAATCCCTTATCTGATTGCAATCCTGGTCGGCATCGGCGTGTTCCGTGCATCGGGCGCGATGGATGCCCTGGTGGGAGGTATCGGATGGTGCGCCGAAAAATGCGGTCTGGACAGCCAGTTTGTCGGGGCTCTGCCTACTGCGCTGATGAAACCGCTCTCGGGCGGTGGCGCGCGCGGCCTTATGATCGATGCCATGACCACCTACGGGGCCGACTCATTTACCGGACGTCTGGCCTGCCTGTTCCAGGGGTCAACCGATACTACATTCTATATCCTTGCGGTGTACTTTGGAAGTGTCAATATCAAGAACACCCGGTATGCAGTAGGCTGTGGCCTTCTGGCAGACCTGGCGGGCATACTTGCGGCCATATTCCTGGCTTATCTTTTCTTTGCTTAATTTTTTTTTACGATGATATCATTCCTGACCGAAAACATAAAGATGCCCAAGCTTGACCGAAAGGCCGTAAGGGCATGGATTACTGCTGTGGCCGCCACCTATGACGGCCGCCGGGTAGGCAACGTGAACTATATTTTCTGTAATGACGAGCGTATGATTCAGGTTAACAATGAGTTCCTTGGACATGATTATTACACGGACATAATCACGTTTGATTACAGTGAACCCGGGGTGGTGAGCGGAGACATGTATATTAGCCTGGATACGGTTCTGAGTAACAGTTCCAAGTTTAAGACGTCTTATGAGCAGGAACTATTGAGAGTGATCATTCACGGGGTGCTGCACCTTTGCGGCATCAATGACAAGGGACGCGGTGAGAGAGCTGTCATGGAGGCGGCCGAGGAGCGTGCTCTTGATTTGTGGTACAAGAAACAATTCTGATAATGGTTAAGAGGATAATAATACCAGTCCTGTTGCTGCTTGGTTCAGTCTTTCAGCATACTGCAGCCCAGAACAGACTGACGGATCAGGGCACCAGGCTGCTTGATGAGTGTCGCACACTGTTCTCACAGGGTGATTACAGCGCTGCCGGAACGTTGCTGGCCGAATGGGATGCCCTGAAATCAAAGACAGGTGCGGCTCGCACGGAGGAGACAGATTACATGCGTACGGTAATATCAGCCGAGAATGACCTGGCAGGATCGCTTGACATGATCATTGCTTTCAGGGAGAAATATCCCGAGTCCATCTATTCCAACCGCATGGAGGCGCTGTTGGGCTCAAGCTATTTTGCCTGCCGGGAGTACCGGAAGGCACTGGAGTGTTTTGACGAGACAGACCCGCTGCTGCTTGAGGACCGTGACAGCCGCAGGCTGGTGCGACACAATGCGATATCCATGATCAGGTGCGGACAGACTGATGAGGGTTATTTGCAGCTCAGTATCCTGGAGCGTCTGACCGATAATCCGGAGACCGATGAGGACATAATCTTTTATAAAGCCTATGTGGATTATGCAAGAGGAAACCAGGATAAGGCAAAGGCCGGCTTTGAGAGATCTGTCGGTACAGCCCACTCTGACGAGGCACGTCTCTATCTGGCCGACATTGACCTTAGGGGAAACGGAGACCATTCCGAGGCATATGAGACCGCACTCCAGATGGTGGAGTCTTCCGATGACGTAGCCCTGGAGGCCGAGGCCGAGCGAATATTGGGAGAATATATGTACCGCAGGGGTGATTACAGTGAGGCCGTATCACTTCTTACCAGCAGCTATCTGGTCCAGGACTTGAGTGCCGATCCCCGATACGATATGTATCTGCTGGGCATGTCATGCTTCAGGCTGTCCGATATGAACGGAGCGATAGAGAATCTCTCCGAGGTGGCCGAAGGCAATGATGACATGGCACAGAATGCAGCCCTCCATGTGGGTCTGGCGGCATTGTCTCAGGGAAACAAGGAGATGGCCCGTATGTATTTCGGCCAGGCTTCATCCATGCCCGGCAGGCCTGAGGCCAGGGAGCAGGCTCTCTATAACTATGCCATGATAGTCCATGAGACTTCATTCTCTCCGTTCGCCGAGTCTGTAACTTCATTCGAGCGTTTCCTGAATGAGTTTCCGGGCTCACAATACGCCGAGAGGGTAAGCAGCTATCTGGTTGACGTTTATCTGAACACCACCAGCTATGATGCCGCTCTGGAATCAATCTCCAAGTTAAAGAATCCGGGTTCGTCAATATTGGCAGCCAAACTGCAGCTGCTCTTCAACAAGGCAATGGACAAGATGGCTTCCGGCGATTATGACGAAGTACCCAGGCTGCTGACCGATGTCATATCGCTTGACCGCTATGACCATACAACGGCCACTGAGGCTTTTTTCTGGAGAGGTGAGGCATATTACCGCCTGAATGAACTCTCCAGGGCAGAGACCGACTACAGGCGTTATCTGGCTCAGACAGGGAACAGAAAGACCAGAAGCGTATCTCTCTCCAATTATGGATTGGGGTATGTTTATTACAGGAATCAGGATTATGACAAGGCCTGGCCATATTTCCGCACAGTGGTTGACCTGAATGACAATACGGGCGCAGGTAATGACATCATTGCCGATGCCAGCCTGAGGACTGCCGACTGCCTGTTCTATGGCCGCCAGTATGATGCCGCCAAGGAGTATTACACAACGGCAATTAATCTGGATATGGGCATCGGTGATTACGCCCTCTATCAGACAGCGCTGGTAAACGGCCTGCAACGTAAATATGACCTTAAGATTCAGGACCTGAACCGTCTGCTGGATATGTATCCTGAGTCTCCCTACGTTCCCTCTGCGCTGTATGAGCAGGGACGTGCATATCAGCAGACAGACAAGTCCCAGGATGCCGTCCGGGTATACAGGCGTATCAAGTCCGATTATCCTGGAACAGACCTGGCCCGCAAGGCTTCGGCCGAGTCAGCGCTCATATATTATCAGACAGGTGATTATGACTATGCAATAGAAGCCTACAAGGAGGTAATAGCCAAATATCCCGGAAGTGATGAGGCACGTACGGCTCTTGCTGACCTTAAATCCATTTATTTGGAGAAAGGGGATGTGAATTCATATCTGGAGTTTGCAGGCTCTGTCCAGGGTGCGGCCCCGATTGCAGCCAACGAGCGTGATTCATTGTCCTATGCCGCAGCCGAGGGCCTTTTCAGCCGTGGAGAGAAAGAGGCGGCTCTGGAGCGTTTCGGACAGTACCTGAATGATTTTCCCGACGGTGCCTTTGCCATGAACGCATGGTATTATCAGGGAATACTGCTTGAAGAGCAGAATGATTATGAGCGTGCTTATGAAAGCTATATGCGCGTGACCGTAAATGAGAACAGCCGTCTGTGCGAGAGTGCAATGGACCGCGCCTCCATGATGGCTTGGAATGTGGGTGATTGGGAGACTGCCATGGATACCTATATAAGGCTGTATGACAGGACTACCAATGCGGAGCGTCAGCGCCGCAGTCTCTACTCCATAGTCTATTCGGCAGGTATGATCAATGAATATGATGCCGTAATACAGTATGCCGACAAGGCCCTTCAGTCACAACAGTCCAAGGAACAGGTTACGGAGATAAATTATTACTATGCCAAGGCTCTGCTCTCCAAGGGTAACAGGCAGAAGGCGCTCCCCCTGCTGGAGGAGTTATCCAAGGATACACGCTCCCAGTACGGAGCCGAGTCGGACTATCTGTTAAGCCAGACCCTGTTTGACAGCGGCGACAGCGAGGGTGCCGAAAAGGTCATCATGGCGTTCATAAAGGAGGGAACACCTCATATGTATTGGCTGGCCCGCAGTTTCATACTGCTCAGTGACATCTGCAAGTCACAGGGTAAGGATGTCGAGGCCCGTCAGTATCTGCTTTCTCTCAAGAACAACTATACGGAGAATGATGACATAGCCAGAATGATTGATGAACGACTTGAATGATTGCCCTATGAAAAGATATATAACATTGGCCTTGCTGGCCATGACATACTGTATCGGGGTCAATGCCCAGAATGACAATATCCCGTCCAGGTCACTTACCATTGAAGGTAATTACAATCCGTCAGTTACCGATGCCGGAAAGATCATGCCGGTGCCCGATAAACGACATCAGGAGCGTCAGGCTGCCGCAGTCAGCTACAATACGGCGGTCAATCCTTATTCCGGAACAGACCGTAAGCCGATGCATACCTTCGGCTCGCTTTCGGACAGTGTGCGCAAGGCCAGCCATACCGGTCTGGTGCGTTTTGGCTATGGGTTGAGGAACCTAAGTGACGGATTGCTTGATTTCAAGTGGAATATATCCGAAAGGGATTTCCTCAGCATATCGGGTGCCATGAACGGGTGGGCTACAAAACCCGCCGGAGATTGGAAATCCAGGATGTTTGTGGCAGATTTGGCAGCGGCCTATTCTCACAGGTTCAACAGCTTTACGGTCAGTGTGGACGGAGCCTACGGGCATTCACGCTATAACTTCATGCCGGGAGTAGCCATGGATTCCGCAAAGCTGGCTGCCAGTGACCTTATGCTCAAGAGCAACCGTGGACATCTGGGCCTGTCAGCGTCAGGACGTGCCGGGCAGGTTGAATGGTATGGTTCGGCTGCCATGGAGTGGCTGTCGCGCGGATCTATGGTGCTGAACGGAGTGGAGATGAACAACAGCGAGCGTATTATCCGTATTGCCGCCGGAGCCAGTATGCCTTGGGCCGAAGGTACAGGCGGAGTAGACTACCGGCAGAAAACCGCACTTCTTGACTGGACAGGCCTGAAAGGTATCACTTACTCTGACTTTACTACCATAACCTTAGCTCCTTACTGGAGCCGGGAGTGGGATAACGTGGATGCCAGGTTCGGCTTGAATCTGGATATCCGTTCAAGAGCCGGGCATAAGTTTATGATGTCTCCAATGGTAACTGCAGGTTATACCATAGATGACCGTTTCAGACTGGATGCAGGAGCTGTGGGCGGTCTGATTGACAATAATATGCGTTCTTTGGCCGGTATTTCGCCATACTGGTCCGAGGAGGCGCGTATCAGGGATGGTTATGAATTGATGAATCTGTTTGCCGGTGTGTCATACTGTCAGATCAACAGGCTCAACATTTCTTTCAAAGCCGGATATCGTCATACCATTGATGAGTTGTTCCAGGTAAGAGCCGACTCACTGATAGTTACTTCTATGTTGCGCCAGAACTCGTCGGATGTCCTGTATGCACGTCTGGACGCAGACCTTCAGTTCTCAGACCGTACGCAGGTCAGGTTTGACATGACCTACAATGACTATCTTGGAAGGAATATAGGAAGTTACATGGTGCTGAAGCCTGCTTTTGACGGTACTCTGTACGGACGCACCATACTGATGCCCGGGTTGGACCTGATGCTGTCGTACAGGCTGATGGCGTTCCACAGGGTGAACGGCAAGGCAATGCCCACAGTCAATGACCTGGCTCTTACTGCCGACTATGACATTACAGACAATCTGTCTTGCTATGCTACCTTCAGGCAGTTGCTGGGAGGCGACTATTACTATTATGCCGGTTATCGGGCCCTCAAGCCGTCGTTCATGCTGGGTCTCACCTATCGCTTTTAGCGCCGTAAGGCAGCAGTTGCCGCCGTGAGCCGTATGACCCGGCCGGTCATTTTTTATTAATTATAAATTAATAAGGTGGAGAGTGCGTTTTTTTTATGCACGTCCACCTTTTCTATATGTATTTTTTGTTCTACTTTTGCCGCGCCTTAAGGAAAAAAAACAAAAATATCATGCAGAAGAATCTTGTTATTGTTGAGTCTCCGGCCAAGGCCAAGACAATTGAGAAGTTTTTGGGAGCTGATTACAAGGTAATGTCAAGTTACGGACATATCTGTGACCTGAAGAAGAAAGACCTTAGTATTAACATAGATACATTCGAACCAATATATGAGATACCGGCTGACAAGAAGAAGGTGGTGACCGATCTCAAGGATGCCGCCAAGAAAGCCGAAATGGTCTGGCTTGCATCCGATGAGGACCGTGAAGGAGAGGCCATCAGCTGGCATCTGTTTGAGACATTGGGACTGAAGCCCGAAAAGACCAAGCGTATAGTATTCCACGAGATTACCAGGAACGCTATACTTCATGCCATAGAGACCCCGCGTGACATTGACACTAATCTGGTGTATGCCCAGCAGGCCCGCCGTGTGCTGGACCGTATTGTGGGTTTCAAACTCTCTCCTATCCTTTGGCGTAAGGTAAAACCGTCACTCTCTGCAGGTCGCGTACAGTCAGTAGCAGTACGTCTTATAGTAGAGCGTGAACGTGAGATCAAGGATTTTGTTCCGGAGGCATCATATAAGGTGGTGGCCATATTCAGGATTGACAACGGCGGGACACAGCAGGATATCCGTGCTGATTATAACGGACGTTTCAAGACCAAGGAGGATGCCAGGGCTTTCCTGGAAAAGTGCAAGGATGCCAGATTCTCTGTCAGGGACATTACAACCAAGCCTATCCGTAAGATGCCGTCACCCCCGTTCACCACATCTACCATGCAGCAGGAAGCTACCCGTAAGTTCGGGTTTACCGTTATGCAGACCATGATGCTGGCACAGCGTCTGTATGAGTCCGGTAAGATTACATATATGCGTACTGACTCTGTCAACCTTTCAACTCTCTGCATAGACTCATGCCGCAAGGTCATAAGTGAGACTATGGGTGATGAATATGTAAAGAGCCGTCAGTATACACAGAAAGCCAAGGGCGCGCAGGAGGCTCACGAGGCCATACGTCCTACCTATATGGACAGTCAGTCAATAGACGGAACCGCTCCGGAAAAGAGGCTGTATGAGCTCATCTGGAAACGTACTGTCGCTTCACAGATGGCCGATGCTGAGATTGAAAAGACAACCGTCTCAATAACATCTCCCAAGATTGAAGGAGAGTTTACCATATCGGGCGAGACAATCAACTTTGACGGATTCCTGCGTGTATACCGTGAGAGCCGTGATGATGAGGCTGCCGACTCACAGGAGATACAGGGACTTCCCGTTTTCACCAAGGGACAGGTTCTTGATTTCAACCAGATATCCGCATTTGAGCGTTTTACACAGCATCCTCAGCGTTTCAACGAGGCTGCCCTGGTTCATAAGATGGAGGAACTGGGCATCGGCCGTCCGTCAACTTATGCACCAACAATCGGCACCATACAGCAGCGCGAGTATGTTCTGCGTGAAGATATAGAGGGTGTCAAGCGCGAGAGCGACATGTTGCGTCTGGAAAACGGCACTATCCGGGAGCAGACCATAACCGAGGTCTACGGAACAGAGAAATCAAAACTGGTTCCGACCGACATCGGAATGGTTGTGAATGATTTCCTGATAGAGTATTTCCCCGATATAATGAACTACAATTTTACCGCTCAGGTAGAGAAGGAGTTTGATGACATAGCCGAGGGTGACAAGCAGTGGAAGAATGTAATAAGTACTTTCTATGATAAGTTCAGTCCTGCCGTTAACAATGCCATGACTCTTAAGAATGAGCATAAGGTGGGTGAGCGCATTCTTGGCACAGATCCCATATCGGGCAAGCCGGTGTCGGTCAAGATTGGACGTTACGGCCCCATTGTCCAGATAGGCAGTGCCGAAGATGAGGACAAGCCACGTTTTGCCCAGATGAAAAAAGGTCAGACCATTGAGACAATTACTCTCGAAGAGGCTCTGGAACTGTTCCGTCTGCCGCGCACATTGGGTGAGTTTGAGGGCAGTACCGTGAGTGTGGGTACCGGCAGATTCGGCCCCTATATCCGTCATGACAAGTTCTATGTGTCACTTGGCGGTGTAGCCGACCCTCTTACCATAACTCTTGATGAGGCAGTCAGCCTGATTCTTAACAAGCGCGACTCGGAATCCAAGAAGGTTCTCAAGACATTCCCCGGCAATTCTGAAATTGAGGTTATGAATGGCCGTTACGGAGCTTATATAGCATATCAGGGCAGCAACTACAAGATTCCCAAGAGCACAGATCCCACCACATTGACCGAGGATGAGTGCATGGACATTATCAAGCGTCAGATAGAAAAGACCGGATCTGCCCCAAAGCGCCGTATTTTCAAGACAAAGAAAAGCTGATCCCACAGATGGTACGGGTTTTCCTAATGGGCTTTATGGGGGCTGGAAAAACCACCCTTGGCAAGGCCTTGGCAAAGGACCTGGGAGTCTCTTTCATTGATCTGGACCAGTATATCGAGAGCCGGTTCATGAAGAGTGTCACCCAGATATTCGCCTCCAGGGGAGAACAGGGATTCAGGGAGATAGAGAGCCGGTTGCTGCGGGAGGTAGGAGAGTTTGATGATGTAATTGTGTCATGCGGCGGTTCAACCCCGCTTATCGGCGACAATATGGAGTATATGCTTCAGCATGGCCAGACCGTTTATCTGAAGTGTAACAACGATACTCTGCTGCGTCGTCTCAAGGCGGCACGTTCGCAGAGGCCGCTGATAGCCTCCAAGAATGATCAGGAGTTGGCCTTGTTCATAGAGAGTGAGACCGCACGCCGTGAGCCCGGTTACCTGAAAGCGGAATATATCTGTCCCGGTGACCGTCTGGAGTCACGTGACCAGATATCCGAGACTGTGGATTACATAGAACAACTGTTGAAATTGAAATAATCAGACCATATATGAAAAAGTCACTTGTCATAGTAAAGGTGGGCGGCAAGATAGTAGAACAGCCTGAGACCTTGGAGCGTTTACTCACGGACTTCAAGGCTATACCCGGCGATAAGCTACTGGTTCATGGAGGTGGCCGTTCGGCAACAGCTATGGCCAGCCGTCTGGGCATTGAGAGCAAGATGGTGGACGGTCGCCGTATCACCGATGCCGAGATGCTGGATGTGGTGACAATGGTATATGGCGGTCTGGTCAATAAGAATATTGTTGCCAAACTTCAGGCCAAGGGCGTAAACGCCATCGGACTTACGGGAACCGACTGCAACGTTATGTGTTCCGATAAACGACCGGTCAAGGATATAGACTACGGATTTGTAGGCGATGTCAAGTCTGTCAATGCAGGCTTTCTGGCCAATCTGATTGAGAACGGTGTGGTTCCGGTACTGGCTCCGCTCACGCATGACGGAAAGGGTCAGCTCCTAAACACGAATGCCGACACCATTGCCGGTGAGGCAGCCAAGGCTCTGGCATCGTATTTTAAGGTAACGCTGATATACTGCTTTGAGAAACCCGGAGTGCTGCTGCATGAGGACGATGAGGGCAGCGTTATCCCATATATCTCATATTATGACTTCCCGCGTCTGGTGCAGGACGGCACCATAAGCGGCGGCATGATTCCCAAGGTCCAGAACGCGTTCAATGCGTTGCAGGCCGGAGTGTCATCGGTCCTGATTACCAAGGCTGAGTCACTGGACAAACTTACGGGAACTACTATCGCCCTCTGATTTGTCGTAACTGTCTCCCTCAAAGGCACCATTTACAGGTTCTTTGGCAGGCTCTGCCTCTGCGGCTTGCTGAAGCCTCTTTCTTGAGCCTGTTGTAGTATCTTACTATCCAGATACATGATAATGCTGATATCAGGATCAATACTATCAGCAGTATGACACCAAACGTGCTGTCAAGACTAAGCTGGCTCTCATAGCCCATACTCATAAGTATGAACGCAATGGTGTTGTTGATGATATGAATGCAGATGGGAACGAGCAGGCTTTTTGTCTTGCAGTATATCCATCCCAAAAAGATACCGGCCGGCATCGCGAACACCACCTGTATCGGATTGATATGTATGATGGCGAATAGTGCCGATGAGATTATGATGCCCCACCACATACTCTTGGTGGCTTTGGCTATCTCTTTGAGTATGACACGCCGCATTATCATCTCCTCCATGACTGGACCTATTATGCATACGCCCAGGAATCCGGAGATTGTCCCGGCTAATGCCTGGAACTGTTCGGCCATTTTGTCGGGGATCTCAAATGCCGATGAAAGGAACTCTACGGCATACATACCGCTCAGAGCAAAGACGATGGATATGAGCAGCACATCGGCAGGTACTTTCTTGAACAGCTCTTTGAAACGGCAGTATTTCAATATCAGAAGCAGAATTATAGTCAGGAGGTCCGATATCAGAAGTGCCATTCCCAGAGTCGAGTTGACAGCCGTTTTCATATCCATTCCCTGCATTAAGCCGGCAATCACGAATATGGTTGAAACAACAATCTGAGATGCAAGGAATATGCCTATCGATATTAGTGTCTTTTTGATCTTTTCCATTTTATCTGATGTTTACGGTTTGTCTTACCTTATTGCGGTCTGCCTCCAGCTGGGCTGCCAGTTCCCGTGGTGAACTGAACTTTCTTTCGGGGCGCAGAAAGTCCACGAATTCCAGTTTGAGCTCATGGAAGTAAATATCGCGGTCAAATCCCAGCAGGTGGGCCTCGATTGTGCGGGCGTTGCCCTGGAACGTGGGGCGGAACCCAATGTTGAGCATGGCGGGCCAGGTCTCTGAGTCCACAGTAGCCAAGGCAGAGTATACGCCGTCGGCCGGAATCTGCATGAACTCACAGTACGGGCCCAGATTAGCTGTGGGGAATCCCATCTTACGCCCGTTCTGCAGGCCGTGGATTACCGTACCGCTTATTGTGTACCGGTACCCCAGCATATCATTAGCCGCCTTTACGTTCCCTGCCACCAGCTCACGGCGTATCCGGGAACTGCTCACAGGTGCTCCCTGATAGAGATATGCATCGGCCGGTATAACCTCCATGCCTATTTCATTACCTATGCGGCGGTAATCATCGGCCGTAAGGCTGGTGTCATGACCAAAGTGGTGGTCGTGTCCTACAAGCAGAGTGCTTACCCCCAGTTTCTTTTGCAGGAAATCCGTCATGAACGTGCGGGCATCCTGTGCGGCCAGCGCAGTGGTGAAGTGCAGCGGAAAGCAGTAGTCAATACCTGTACGCTCCAACTGGCGCATCTTATCCTCCGGTGTGGAGAGCAGACGCGGGCGGTAGTCGGACTGCAGTATCTGGCGGGGATGCTCGGGGAAAGTTATGGCCATACTCTTTAGTCCGCGTTCCTGTGCAACGTCCTTGAGCTCTTCAAGCAGATGCACATGACCAAGATGAACTCCGTCAAAGAATCCTATCGTGGCTGCGTAACGGTTGATTTGAGGATCAGGTATGGTCATAAGACTTGATTTCTGACTGCAAAAGTAGTGAAGATACGTGGGCAAAAGGAATTTTTTGGCTCAAAACTTTGCTAATTCGGGTTAATGGCGTACTTTTGCACCCGAATGAAGCATACGGCTTTTGCCGATGATTCCTTCAACGGGCTTTTAGCTCAGTTGGTTAGAGCAACAGACTCATAATCTGGAGGTCCTAGGTTCAAGCCCTAGATGGCCCACAAACCATTCTCAAGGGAATGGTTTTTGTGTTTATGAATAAGACTTTCCGCTTGCTTTCGGCATCATTCCTGATGCTGTGTCCCATACTTGGTTCATACGCCCAGTTTCCACAGAGAATCAGTACAGCCAATCTTTACGTTCAGCGTGAGGATCAGCCGGATGGAGGTGTCTTTCTGCCTGCACCGCCTGATACAAGCAGTGTTGCCTATATCGATGATTTTGTCCAGTGGCAGTGGGGCAAGAGCGTTCGTCCAACCGAACGCGGCGAGCGAGCCAGCCAGGAATCGGCATCCAGTACTTATGAAATGGCCAGGATATTTTCAGAGGCGTTGGGTATAAAGATAAGCCGCAGCGAGACTCCCGCCATTTACAACCTGATGTCCCGCAGTTACCATACTGCCGAGCAGGCATCCAAGAATCCCAAGGAGAAATATATGCGCATCCGTCCGGTAATCCAGTTTAATGAGACCCCCACCGGACGTTCAGACCAGCTGGAGAGCCTGCGCACCAGCGGATCATATCCGTCGGGACATACTACCAGAGGGATGGCCACGGCTTTGGTGCTGGCCGAGATGGCTCCCGACTGCCAGGATACCATACTGCGCCGCGGATTCGAGTATGGCGAAAGCCGCGTCATTGTGTCGGCCCATTACCAGAGCGATGTGGATGCGGGCTATATGTGCGCAGCGGCCTGTGTGGCTGCCATGCACTCAGTGCCGGATTTCCGTACCGACATGGAGCGAGTATTATGAAATGACGGGCCGCAAGCCGTTATCCGGGGCCGCCTGGGCCGATGCTCCCGATGGCCGCCGCATACTCCCGGCCCCTGTAGATACGGCCAGCAGCCGATATTACGGCGATGTGGCACAGTATTTTGCAGCCAAGGCCGAGCGGATGACCGGACGCGGCAATCAGGCCAGGACCGATGCCGACTACAGCCTGGAGGCGCTCCTGAGCGCTTTCTCCGCTCCGTTGGGACTGACTCTTGATGCCCGCAATACTTCTGCGCTGGCTGCCCTGATGAGCCAATGCCGCGAGGCTTTGCTCCAGAACGCCACAGACCTGGCTGCGGCATCGGATTTCCGCAAGCGTCCTTACGTGCAGCTGGGCGAGACCGCGTTTGCCGGCACAGACAGTCCGCTCTCATCATCATACCCATCAGTAGAGTCAGAGATAGGCTGGGGCCTGGCCCTGATACTTACACAGGTAGCTCCGAATCGTGCCAACGATATCCTGCAGCTGGGCTACCGCATGGGGCAGAGCGGTATCATAACCGGCCAGCACTGGGCTACCGATATTACCGCCGCCCGCATCCTGGCATCCTGCATGGTGGCCCGCCTCAATGCCGACCCCAAAATACGCAGTTTGCTTGATGCAGCCAGGCAGGAGTACGATTCAATGGCTGTTGATAATCCGTAACGGAGAGCCGCTCCTAACTTGATATTTTTTTGTATCTTCGCTGAATTGAAAAATGCAGTGGAGATAATGGCTGATGGGAATATATCCGTTGTACCTGTTGTAAGCGCCCGTGATCTGAGGCGGTTTGCACGGTTCAATATCCGGCTTTACAGGAACCATCCTTATGCCGTACCGGATCTGATAAGGGATACGGTACACTCCTTTATGCCTTCCAGGAACGCCGCTTTTGAGTTCTGCGATGCGCAGCCTTTCCTGGCCTATAAAGACGGTAAGGTGGTTGGCCGTGTGGCCGCTATCATCAACCGCAAGGCCAATGAGGTGTGGAAGGTCAGGACCGTAAGGTTCGGGTGGATAGATTTCATTGATGACATTCGCGTATCCGGGGCGTTGCTGGATGCGGTTGCCGCATGGGGTATGGAGCGTGGGATGGACCGCCTGGAGGGGCCGTTCGGGTTTACCGATTTTGATCCGGAGGGGATGCTGACCGATGGTTTTGACATAATCGGCACCATGGCTACCATCTATAACTATCCATATTACCCGCAGCATATGGAACGCTTGGGCCTGCAGCCTTCGGCCAAATGGGTGGAGCGTCATGTCCCCAATTACGGTGTGCCCGAAAAGATGGGGCGTCTGACGGACATCGTGCTGGACCGTTACAATCTGCACGTGGCCAAGTTCACTCACAGCAAGAACGCCGAGGCCAGGATATATGCCCGCAAGCTGTTTCATCTGGTGAATGAGTCTTTTGCTCCGCTCTACGGATACTCAGCTTTCTCCGATAAGCAGATTGAGGACTTCAGCCGCCGTTACGTGCCGCTGCTGGACAAGCGTCTGGCTGTATTCGTGCTGGACAAGGATGATAACATGGTGGCCGGTGCTCTGGCTATGTTCTCCATAGCTCGGGCTCTGCAGAAAGCCCGGGGCCGCCTGTTCCCTTTCGGGTGGTGGCATATACTAAAGACTCTCAAGTGGAGGCATCCGTCAACACTTGAGATGCTTTTTGTGGCGGTCAAGCCTGAGTATCAGAACAAGGGGGTGAGTGCGGTGCCGTTTGCACTGCTTACCCAGTGGTCAAAGGATGCCGGCATCAGGATGGGTGAGTCAAACCCGGAGCTTGAGGACAACATCAAGGTGCAGTCACAGTGGAACTATTTCAAGGATGTTGAGATAGTGCGTAAGAGAGCGGTTTTTTATAAGTAAATGTTAAAAAATAACCTGCTTCATTTTGGAGGCTCGCCTATGCGGCCATTTGCGGCCATGATATACTGCTGAGACCGGTTGAAAAACCACCC
>CAJOLR010000033.1 GCA_905235565.1 uncultured Bacteroidaceae bacterium
AATGGAGGGCCGACAACCTGTTGCCTAACCCCTCCATTAAAAGACTCAATCTGCTCAAAAAAGTGAGCTAAAATGAAAATGTTAACTTAACACCCTAGGTCAGGCCCCTTTTGTATCATTTTTGATTTTAAGGTAGTTGCAGGATAGTATTTGGCCGTCAGAATCTCGCAGGTGCATGGCTCCGCCCTGGCAGTAGCGCCACACCTTGCAGTCGCGGCACTCACCCGTCTTCATCCAGCGGCGGTTACGGTACAGTTTGAAGCCGTTCTCCCAGACATCCCAGAAATTATCTGTGTGTATGTTGCCCTGATGGTAGTCACTGCGTATGCTCAGGCAGCCCGAAATAGAACCGTCATTAAGTATGGAGGCGACACTCACACCGGCTACACAGCGGAACAGATGGTCACGGACAACGCCTTCATAAGGACCGAGAAAGCCTTCACATGAAAAGTTGAGTTTTATCCTGCCCTCACGTCGAACGGCGGCAATATAGTTCATGAGTTGTACAAACTGCTCATTGGAGAGAATCAGTTCTTCATCACCGGCGGCACGCCCCATGGGGGCTACGGTAAATATGCGCCACTGACTGACTCCGCGACTTATGAGATACTCCTTGAACTTATCCAGATAATCAAAGTTGCGTCTGTTGACACATGTAATAAGGTCCCAGGTAAGTTCCGGGTGCCCGGCAAACCAGTCAATAGCTGCATCTGCACGTTTGAAACTCAGGTCACTGCCACGCATCCAGTTGTGTTCGGGCTCAAATCCGTCAAAGCTCATGGCTATGGTATCAAGGCCTGTTTTGACCAATTCATCGACCTTTTCACGGGTCAGGAGCATACCGTTGGTGACCATTCCCCACAGGAATCCGCGTTTCTTTATCTCGGCGCCAACCTTAATGATGTCCTTCCTGACCAGCGGTTCACCGCCGGTTGTAATAACCACGCAACGGCCGCGCTCAAAATCCTTGGGGCTACAGTCCAGAACTCCCAGAAGGTCACTTACGGGAGGATCCTCCAATCCGGCGGTCTTGTGGCAGTCGCTCCCGCAATGGCGGCAGCTCAGGTTACATCTCAAGGTGCACTCCCAAAACAGCTGGGTAAGCTTGTGTTCCAGTGATTCGGTTCTTAGCGCAGCTCTGCCGGCCTCAAGCACCAGCCTCTTGGGAAACGATATCCTGCAATCCATATCTGTTCTCTCAGTTATAAGATAATTTAAGGTACATACTTTATTTGCTCAGACTCAACTTTATTATAGAAAGCTGCCACATCACGAGCATTATATCTCTCAGATACAGGATATAATTCAGGAAGGTTAAAAGACTTCAAGATAGTCAGGTATTTGTCAGGATCCTTTTGAGGAAGTAAGAAAGGCTTGCCGGCAGTTCCGTCAGGACCTATGTACGCTATGTAGGGACGACCGTAAACCAGATCGTCACGTTTTGATGCGAAAACCACCCAGCGGCTGTTACTGCTCCAGCTGTGATATGTGTCGGCACCATACGCATTCACCTGTGGCAATACATCTGTCCTGCCGTCCTTAAGATCTATCAGCCACAGTTCACTCTCTTTATGCCAGACTGGAAAAGTTCCGTATTCAGCGGCTGTCACCATCAGCCAGCGTCCATCGGGCGAAGCTTTCAGATGACTGAATGAGAGCTTGTCGCCGGCAGGAACCAGAGTTATGACCCTATCGCCGATCCTGCCACTCTCGGGATCGAACTGGACCACCGCTATGTCATAGTGCATCTCGTCTATGCTGTCCGGCTGGGCATGATGCTCCGCCCTGCAGAAGAATATTTTCCGACCATCTGCCGAGAAGCAGGGAAATGTCTCCTGATAATCAGGGCCGCTCACTGAAGCATTGTCAGATACAGTAAGATTATCAAAATCAACCACCACCAAGTCACTGCGCTTATCATACACTTCCATCCTCAGGTCAACCTGACTGTGGATGGCAAATGTAATATCGGCAGTGGTAAATACGGCGTAACGGCCATCTGCAGATATATCCCCGTAAACACCCCCTCCTGTTTGTTCTGTCTTGGTATTCAACTTTGCAAGTTTACCGTTGCGGTTCACGACCGTTCCGCCTTTTGCTCCGCGCAGATGCATGAATGACGTACCATTACGGTTGGATGTATGGCAATTCATGCAACTGTTGTCGGCATTGCGGTTATCTCCCAGCAGGACAGTTCCGAAACTCTCCATATCACGCTGTTCTATCTGAATACCGCTCCAAACCTCGTAAGCAGGCTCAATCAGACGATAACTGAGGTATCTGTCAATCGGATCTGCTGAAATTGTCCATACAAGCTGCCGGTTATCGGATTCACCATATCCTTTTCCGCGAGGCATTACAGTAACAGTAAGGGTATTACCTTTTTCTGAATCCAGTATTCTATGCCATTTTTTCAATGGGAATCTTACCAGCCCACGGTGGCCCTTGAATTCATAACGGCCTGATTGGCCCTGAATAATTACGGAGCTCTTTCGGAAGGACGTCCTGAAATTAAGCGGGGCTATATTGTATGGAACAGTTATACCGTCATATTCGGGAAAGATATCATTCCCCACATCTGTAACTTTGCAATTACAGCCGCTCAACAGGAATGCCGATATGATAATGATAAGCGTCTCTTTCTTCATGCTATAACTCAATTGTTGAATCTGACCGCCATTATGTAATGCCAGTATGTACCCATAGCCTCTTTGGTTATTACTGCCTCCGGATGCGGATCCTTGGACCTGGCATCCATAAGTCTGATGTATTTGTCGGCTATCTCCCGGGAAATATTATATTTACTTACCGTCTCAGAGAAAGACTCCCTTGAATCAACATTTACAAGCAAAGCTTCCTGATAAAGGTCCGGGACAGTTACGATGCGATCAAGGGAGTTCAGGTAATACTTGTCATAAAGATTTACGAATGTGTTTATATTCTTGTCAAGAAGATAGGAACATAACAGATAATCTATAGCCACCCTGTTATATGGCGAAAAATCTGCAATGGCCGTCAATGATGATCTGCTGTCGCCCTGGGCAAAGAAACGGTCACTTCCGGCCGTTCTTGACCGCCATGTCAGATACTGTTCAGGAATATCCCGAGCTTCGATGCGGGCTAGAAGGTCGGCGGCCCAGGCTTTGTGATTCCTGGTATGCAATAGGATATCCAGATATTTTGATGCTACTCCATAATCGGCAGTAACGACCGCTATTTCGGCCAGACGGCGCAACATACGCGAAGAGTAATGACCGGGCATTACCGTCTGTGCCAGCAGAGCGCAATCTGTAGCCTGCGATACATCACCCATCTCCAGCAGCGCATCTGTGTAATACATCATTGAAAAGTAAGGATCTCCACGTTTTGTTGAAAGGAAGAGTACATCAGAAGACCTACCCCATCGGCCATTAAGCAATTCATCGGCCAAACGGCCTTTGCGTGCATTACATACATTCCAGTAGTAAGCATTATAGATAGAAGGCTTGTCCGAAGATGACATCTCCCTGACCTCTTCCCATTTATTCTGATAAGCCAACGTACCTATCTTGACCGTACGCTCCAGTTCATCAAGACTCAACACTGAGGATATGTATGTACCGGATAATGCCAGCAAAGACAAGACGACAGGTTTCCAGGTGGAATCCATCAACTTGGAATAATGCAATGATAAAACAAACGTTGCCGATATTATCCACGGCATCAGTAACAGCAATGCTTTATAAGGAATGATGTATCCGGGCCAAACCGGCCATATCAGAGAGTGTACGAATGTGAGGTTATACATTCTTCCGCATATCAGCATCAGTACTATACCCACGGCTATGGACAACAACGGCATAATACCATCCTTACGCTTGAGGAATGCCAGCATGAGAGCAAAAGTCAGGGCGTGCCCGCCTGCAATGACAAATACAACAGGAACTGACAGTCCGATAATCCATGCGGACAGTCCAGAATCCTTAATATGAGCCATAAGGCATGCTGCCCATACCGATAAGGCCAGTCCGACCGTGGCCGACAAAGGATAATTCGGGAACGTAATGAAATAACCCTCCAACAGGACGGGAACTACTGACATGATCAGGCAAACCGGCTTTTGAGGTTCGGCGAGCCTGAAGAACCTTGCCACGCCGGTCATTATCGCAGCCAGAAGCAGGACACTCAATGTGGTACCCGCCAATCGGTTGAGATAAAACTGTGTAAGCCAGTCACCTAAAACCGATGCCACCACCCCGGGATTGGACAGATACCACTCTATACGGTCTGCCCCAAGCAGAAAGATGCTTATCTGTTCCTTAAACTGCAGACGATATGAAGCCTTGTAGAACAGCATTACCCAGGCTATTACCAGCACGCCTGCCGCAAATACGATATCAAGGTTCCTGTTTTTGTTATTCATCATCTTGATTGTTGTAAATGCAAACTTAAGCAAAAAATACGGCAGTTACGGGGATTTTGCCTACTTTTGTGTTTTGCAACGCACGCGCGCATACACGATGGCAGGAAAGTTATATCTGGTACCCACGCCAGTGGGAAATCTTGAGGACATCACCTTGAGGGCATTACGCATCCTTAAGGAGGTGGACCTTATACTGGCCGAGGATACCCGTACCAGTTCCGTCCTTCTCAAGCACTATGACATTCATAAGCCGCTGCAGTCACACCACAAGTTCAACGAGCATGAGACATCGGCCGCTATGGCTAACCGTATTATGGCGGGTGAGTCTGTGGCACTGATAAGCGATGCGGGTACGCCGGGCATATCGGACCCCGGGTTCATGCTGGTAAGGGAGTGTGTGCAGCAGGGTGTTGATGTGGAGTGTCTGCCGGGCGCCACGGCATTCGTGCCGGCGCTGATTGACTCGGGTCTGCCTTGCGACAGGTTCCTGTTTGAGGGATTCCTGCCACAGAAAAAGGGCCGCCAGACGCGCATCAACGCTCTTAAGGATGAACCCCGCACCATCATATTCTACGAGTCTCCGTTCCGTCTCATCAAGGCACTGGAGCAGTTCATAGAAGCTTATGGTCCGGAGCGCCCCGTTGCAGTCTGCCGCGAAATATCCAAGGTGCACGAGGAGTGCGTGCGCGGCAGTTTGAGTGAAGTACTTGCTCACTTCAAGGCCCACGAGCCCAAGGGTGAGATTGTGATAGTTTTAGGCGGTGCTAACAGCTAACAGCCAATAGCCAACAGCCAACAGTTCTATATGAAAGAGGAGTTCCAGGTCATAACCGGGAAGAAAGCCGAGACCGCCATACTGGTGGGTATCATCACGCAGGATCAGGACGAGCGCAAGACAACAGAGTATCTTGACGAGCTTGAGTTCCTGGCCGATACCGCCGGCGTGCGCGTGATGCGCCGATTCACGCAGAAGATACCCCAGGCCCTTGCCGCCACATACGTGGGCAAGGGCAAGCTGGAGGAGATGCGTGACTACATCAAACGCATGGAGGACATGGAGAATGAGGTGGGTATGGCAATCTTTGACGATGAACTCACAGCCAAGCAGATGTCGGCCATAGAGAGCGTGCTGGGCGTAAAGGTGCTGGACCGCACATCGCTGATTCTGGACATATTCGCCATGCGTGCCCAGACTGCCCACGCCAAGACTCAGGTGGAACTGGCGCAGTACCGCTATCTGCTGCCCCGCCTGCAGAGGATGTGGACCCACCTGGAGCGTCAGGGCGGCGGTTCCGGTGCCGGCGGCGGAAAGGGAACTGTTGGTCTGCGTGGTCCCGGTGAGACCCAGCTTGAGATGGACCGCCGTATCATCACCAAGCGCATAAGCTGGCTCAAGGAGCAGCTGGCCGATATAGACCGCCAGAAATCCACAATGCGCAAGAACCGCGGCCGCCTTATCCGAGTGGCGCTGGTAGGATACACCAACGTAGGCAAATCCACCCTTATGAACCTGCTCTCCAAGAGCGATGTGTTTGCCGAGAACAAGCTCTTTGCAACACTCGATACAACGGTGCGCAAGGTGGTTGTGGATAACCTGCCGTTCCTGCTCTCGGACACCGTTGGATTCATACGCAAGCTGCCCACAGACCTTGTGGAGTCATTCAAATCCACACTTGACGAGGTCCGTGAGGCAGACCTGCTTATACACGTTGTAGATATATCGCACCCCGACTTTGAGGACCAGATGAAGGTGGTTGACAAGACTCTGGCCGACCTCGGTGCCGGCGATAAACCCAAGATTGTGCTCTTTAACAAGACCGATGCCTACACCTGGGTTGAGAAAGAGGCCGATGACCTGACTCCCGCCACACGTGAGAACATCACCATGGAGGAGTTACAGCGCACCTGGATGGGCCGCCTTAACGGCGAGTGCCTGTTTGTTTCGGCCCTCAAGAAAACCGGCATTGAGAATATGCGAAAAGTACTATACGATAGAGTAAAGCAGTTGCACGTACAGAAGTACCCCTACAATGATTTCCTCTATCCGGATGCGGAACAAATTGAGAATTGAAAATTAAAACGATATAATTATGGCAAATTTCAAGTATGCGCCCATGTTCCAGCTGGGCAAGGATGAGACAGAGTACTATCTGCTCACCAAGGATTATGTAAGCGTAAGCGAGTTTGAAGGCAAACCTATCCTTAAGGTTCAGAAAGAGGGTCTGACCCGTATGGCCAATGCCGCATTCCGCGATGTAAGTTTCCTGTTGCGCCGTTCACACAACGAGCAGGTGGCCAAGATACTGCGTGACCCCGAGGCATCAGATAACGATAAATATGTAGCACTTACATTCCTGCGCAACGCTGAGGTATCGGCCAAGGGCAAGCTGCCTCTGTGCCAGGATACCGGTACCGCAATCATCCACGGCGAGAAGGGCCAGCAGGTATGGACCGGATTCTGCGACGAGGAGGCTCTGTCAGAGGGCGTTTTCAAGACCTATACCGAGGAGAACCTGCGCTACAGCCAGAACGCTCCCTTAGATATGTACAATGAGATCAACACCAAGTGCAACCTGCCCGCCCAGATTGACATCGAGGCAACCGAGGGTATGGAATACCGCTTCCTTATGGTTACCAAGGGCGGCGGATCGGCCAACAAGACATACCTGTATCAGGAGACTAAGGCCCGTATCCAGAACCCCGGCACACTGATTCCGTTCCTGGTGGAGAAGATGAAGAGCTTAGGTACCGCAGCCTGCCCGCCCTACCACATAGCATTCGTGATTGGCGGTACCAGTGCCGAGAAGAACCTGCTTACCGTAAAGCTGGCATCAACCCACTACTACGACAGTCTGCCCACCACCGGCGATGAGACCGGCCGCGCATTCCGCGATGTGGAACTGGAGAAACAGCTTCTGCAGGAGGCCTACAAGATTGGTCTTGGCGCTCAGTTCGGCGGCAAGTATATGGCCCACGATGTACGCGTTATCCGTCTGCCGCGTCACGGTGCAAGCTGCCCCATAGGCTTAGGCGTAAGCTGCAGTGCCGACCGCAACATCAAGGCCAAGATAAACAAGGACGGAATATGGATTGAGAAGATGGACGATAAACCATACGAACTGATACCTGAGGAGCTGCGTCAGGCCGGCGAGGGCGATGCCGTAAAGGTTGACCTGAACCGCCCCATGGCCGAGGTATGCAAGCAGCTCTCACAGTATCCCGTAAGCACACGTCTGAGCCTTAACGGCACCATCATAGTAGGCCGTGACATAGCCCACGCCAAGATCAAGGCACGCCTTGATGCCGGTGAGCCCATGCCTCAGTACCTCAAGGAACACCCCATCTACTACGCAGGTCCCGCCAAGACACCTGCCGGAATGGCTTGCGGCTCAATGGGCCCCACCACCGCAGGACGTATGGATCCGTACGTGGATGAGTTCCAGGATAACGGCGGCTCAATGATTATGCTGGCCAAGGGTAACCGCTCACAGGCCGTTACCGATGCCTGCAAGAAACACGGCGGATTCTACCTGGGTTCTATAGGCGGTCCCGCTGCCATCCTGGCCCAGAACAACATCAAGTCCATTGAGTGCGTTGAGTACCCGGAGTTGGGTATGGAGGCCATCTGGAAGATTGAGGTTGAGGACTTCCCGGCATTCATTCTGGTGGACGACAAGGGAAATGACTTCTTTAAGCAGCTGAAGCCTTGCACAGGCTGCAGCATTTTATAAAATTGACAATTGATAATTGACAATTAATTACCAATGCACCTGCGTAATTAACGCACCGGATGGCCATTGTCAATTGTCCATTATCAATTAAAAACATAACATGTTTTTCAGGGACGTAATAGGACAGCAGGAGGTGATAGAGCGGCTTGTCAAGGACGCTCAGGCCGGAACTGTGCCCCACGCAATGCTGTTCTGCGGTCCCGAGGGAGTAGGCAAGCTGCAGACGGCAATCGCTTTCAGCCGCTATCTGCTCTGCCGGGACAAAGGCTCCAGTGCTGACTCATGCGGACAGTGCCCCGCTTGCGTCAAGATGGACAAACTGGTTCACCCCGACCTTCATTTTGTATTCCCTGTAATCAATAAGAGTAAAAGCTCTGAACGCTCCACCGTTTCGGACGATGAGATTGCTACCTGGCGTGAGACGGTCCTTGACAAGCAGTATTTTGGATTCGAAGAGTGGCTGTCGGCTATCAATGCCGACAACAAGCAGGCCAGCATATTCGTAACGGAGAGTGAATCAATCTTGTCAAAACTGTCACTGAAATCTGTTGAGGGAGGCTACAAGATAATGATTATCTGGCACGCAGAGAAAATGAACCAGCAGTGCGCCAACTCTATTCTGAAACTGCTGGAGGAACCGCCTGCCGGAACAGTCTTCATTCTTACCACCGATGCCCCCGAGCAGATGCTGGAAACCATACTGAGCCGCACTCAAAGGATTGATTTCAAACGGATACCGGAACAGGTCATTCAGGATAGGCTCAAGGGGAAGGGTTATTCGCTGGATCCTGATGCCGCTGCCAAGATAGCTCACCTGAGTGGAGGCAGCTGGTTTAAAGCCATAAGTGCATTGCGTGTTAACGCAGAGAGCGAGGAATTCTTTGACTACTTTACACAGTTGATGAGACTCTCCTACACCAGACGCCTCAAGGAACTCAAGAGATGGTCAGACAGTATCGCATCAAACGGACGGGAATGGCAGAAACGCTTTCTGGAGTACTGTCAGCGAATGATACGTGAGAACTTTATCTGCAACTTCCATCAGCCGGAACTGAACTACCTTACAGAGCAGGAACAGCAGTTCTCCATAAAATTCGCTCCATACGTAAATGAAAACAACATCATCGGACTGATGGAACAACTCTCCGATGCAGCAAGAGATATAGGACAAAACGTAAATTCCAAGATGGTTTTCTTTGACCTGTCACTCAAGACCATCATGCTAATGAAACAATAATATATGGATCAGGATTTCATACTCAATAATGGCAGCGGAGGCATATGCTGTAAAGGTTGCGGCCGCGGCATGGGCCAGCTCCACTCTTTTGACTATCTGGCTGGAGTGCCTGGAGCCGATGACTGTGAATATGTTGAGGTTCAGTTCAAGAATACCCGCAAGGGATTCTTTATTAACTCCAACAATATCCCTCTTGAAAAGGGTGATATTGTGGCCGTAGAGTCCAATCCCGGGCATGACATCGGGACGGTTACAATGACCGGCCGATTGGTCAAGCTCCAGATGAAAAAGGCCAACCTGCGCCCCGACATAGAGATCAAGCGAATCTACCGCAAGGCACGTGAGGTGGATATGGAGAAGTATGCCGAGGCCAAGAGCCGCGAGCACGACACCATGATACGCTCCCGCCAGATAGCCAAGGACCTGGGTCTGGAGATGAAGATAGGCGATGTGGAGTATCAGGGTGACGGCCTGAAGGCTATCTTCTACTACATTGCCGATGGCCGAGTGGATTTCCGCCAGCTCATCAAGGTATTGGCCGAAGCATTCCGCGTCCGCATAGAGATGAAACAGATTGGTGCCCGTCAGGAAGCCGGCCGCATCGGAGGTATAGGCCCATGTGGACGAGAGCTTTGCTGTGCCACCTGGATGACCAGTTTCGTATCGGTCTCCACCGGTGCCGCCCGTTTCCAGGACCTCTCCATGAACCCGCAGAAACTGGCTGGCCAGTGCGCCAAACTGAAGTGCTGCCTTAACTATGAGGTCGATGCCTATGTTGAGGCACAAAAGGGATTCCCGTCACGTGACATTCCTCTGGAGACCCTTGACAACACCTACTATTTCTTCAAAGCCGACATACTGAACGGCCAGCTCTCATACTCCACCGATAAGGTGTTTGCCGCAAATGTGGAGACCATCACCCCGCAGCGTGCTCTTGAGATAATATCAATGAACCGCAAGGGACAGAAACCTTTGAGCCTCGATGAGAATGCCGTCAAGACCGATTCCCGTATTGAGAACGACATACTCAACGACGGAGACCTGTCACGCTTTGACAAAAAGAAAAAGAAGAAAAAGCACCACAATCGCGGGCCCCGTCCTCAACAACAATAAAAGGAGAACAGAATAGGGGTTTTCAATATGAGGTGGTGCGTTCGCAGTCGATGCGGAGGAAGACAGCCAGAAGGATGGTAAAGCCCCAGAGTGAGGAGCCTCCGTAACTGAAGAAGGGCAGGGGAATTCCTATAACGGGTGTTATGCCCAATACCATTCCTATATTTATAAATAGGTGGAAAAACAGAATACAGACCACAGAATAACCATAAACCCTGCCGAACACTGTTGACTGCCGTTCCGCCAGGAATATAAGCCTCAAAAGCAAACCCAGGTAGAGCATCAGTACAAACACAGAGCCCTTGAACCCCTGTTCCTCACCTACCGTGCAGAATATAAAGTCTGTATCCTGTTCAGGCACATACTTCAACTTGGTCTGGGTTCCTTTCATGAATCCCTTTCCGGTCAGTCCGCCTGAGCCGATGGCAATCAATGACTGGTTGACATTATACCCTGCTCCCTTGGGATCATCCTCCAAGCCCAGGATTACATTGATACGGGTGCGCTGGTGTGGTTGCAGGATCTTATTGAAAGCGTAGTCAACCGATAAAAGGTAACACACGGATCCCACTGCAAATACCGCCACAAGTATATATTGCCTTGCTATATCCTTCAAGGCCCTGAAAACAATGTATGCGCTTGTCAAGGCTATCAGAACCGCCTGCATCCATGTAACCTTGAACGGTATTATGGAGAGCGAGAAAGCCAGCCCTACAAGCATACCGCCTGTTCCTATACCAAGCACCGTAAGGGTCAGTTTGCGGTCAGGCGACATAAACCATAAGATAAGGGCTTCCAGCAACTGGATAATAGTTAGAACCAGCCATGTACCTACCTTGAAAGGCTGATTGCCGAAACTGACCGGGCTGAACTTGATCTCCAGGACAAAGAACAATATGGCACAGAATCCCACCAGAAGCACACTGCCTGTCATCCCCTCACGGTACAGCACAAGCAGGAATGCCATATAGACCAATGCCGAACCTGTCTCATTCTGGCAGATAATAAGCAGCATAGGAATGATGAAAAACAACGATGCCTTAAGGATGTCTGCCGCCGCCGACGGGTTGAAGTCAAACCTGTCTGTATATTTGGCAAGCGCCAATGCCGTGGCAAATTTTGCAAACTCTGCAGGCTGCAGACTTACAGGCCCCATATGGATCCACGAACGGGAGCCCTTGGTATCGGTAGCAATGAATATGGTTACTATAAGTGCCAGCAGGAGAATAATATAGATGATATAGGCATATGTATTGTAGAAGGTCTGGGTAATGAACAGCACTACAGATCCCAGAGCAATGGCACAGAGAATCCATATCATCTGTTTGCCGGGACGTGTGGCAAAAGAGAAGAAATCATGGTTCTCAAGCGTGGCACTGGCTCCGCAGATGCTGAACCAACCGCACACCATGATAGCTACAACCAACAGTACCGTAAGCCAGTCAAGCCTTGAAAATATGTCAACGTTCCTCCTCTCCATAGTCAATCACACGATTTGAGTAATCTTCAACCTTGCGTTTACTGGCTTCCGAAAGACCGCCGGTTATATATTGCTCCATCATCAATGCACCGATAGGGACACCATACACGGCGCCGAATCCGCCGTTCTCCACATAAACAGCGATGGCAATCTGAGGATCGTCCATAGGGGCAAATCCCATAAAGACAGAGTGATCGGCACCTCTGTTCTGGGCTGTTCCCGTCTTGCCGCACACCAGATAGTTGCTGTTGTTGGCCGATCGGCAGGTTCCGTCAATCACAGACTGGCGCATACCTTTTACTACTATCTCATAATTCTCCTTGTCAACATTGACATAGTGTTTGGTATACACCGAATCGGGAATCTCTTCACCCTCGACAGACCTAACCACATGCGGAGTTATGTAATAGCCCCTGTTGGCGATTGTTGCGCCAAGATTGGCAATCTGCAGCGGAGTAAGGGTCACCTCGCCCTGCCCTATGGCATTGCTTATTGTCGTCAGGCCGTTCCATGACCCGTTATAGTGCCGGTCATAATAATCGGAGTTGGGAATCATGCCGCGGGCCTCACCCGGCAGGTCCACACCCAAGGTATATCCGAATCCCATATCAACCATATAATCCTTCCAGACAGTAAGCGCCTTTTGCGGAGTCCCGTACTTGGCGGCCCCGATCATGTAGTAATAACCCCAGCAGAAATAGCCGTTACATGATGTTGCTATGGCAAAATTAAGGGATAGAGGCGATGAATGGGTATGGCAGCCTACCCTGAGACCTCTGAACAAAAAACCTCCATTGCACGGATACTGTGTCTTGGTATCGATAATACCCTCTTGAAGAAATGTGAGCGCCTGTGATGTCTTGAAAGTGGAGCCGGGGGGATAGGTTCCCTGAATGGTACGGTTAATCAACGGCTTGTCACTCCGTGCTGCAAGGTCCTGATAGTGCTCACCCCTGCGTCTTCCGGACAGTTCCGACGGGTTGAAAGAAGGTGCCGATACCAAACAGAGTATCTCGCCGGTCTTGGGCTCAATGGCTACAATGCTGCCTATCTTGTTCTGCATCAGTTTTTCACCAAGCATCTGCAGTTCTATATCAAGTCCAAGCCTGAGATTATGGCCGGGAACGGCAGCCTTGTCATATTCACCGTCATAATAACTGCCCTGAATACGTCCATATGCATCCTTCAGCAGTATCTCTGTTCCCTTCTCACCGCGTAACTGAGTCTCATAGTATTTTTCTACGCCCTGCTTGCCAATCACATCCCCCTGCGAGTACCAGCTGTCATTGTCTATCTCACTCTTGGAAACCTCACCCAAGTCGCCCAACAGGTGTGCAGCCGCCTCATAACTGTACTTGCGCTGCTGACGCTGCGTTATGCTGAAACCTTTGAAACGATACAGATTCTCCCTGAAATCAGAAACCTCGCTGACGGACATCTGTGCCAGAAAGACCTGCTCTGTATACGGGGAATAGCCGGGATTCTTACGACGGTTCCTTATGTCCTCCATACGGCTGTCAAAGAAATCCTTTGTTATATCAAGTGACCTGCAGAAAGACAATGTATCCAGGTCCTTGACATTACGCATCACAACCATGACATCAAATGACGGCTGGTTACTGACTATCATCCGGCCATTCCGGTCATAAATCACGCCACGCGTAGGATAGACCGTACGGTAATAAAGAGCGTTGTTATCGGCCGAATTACGGTATCTGGTATCAAGTATCTGAATCTGAAACAGGCGTATCACATATATCAGCACAACGGATGTAACCATTATGCCGATGACTTGTTTCCTGTTGTCAAACCTGCGGTTTTTCACCGTCTCAAGAGCGTTTAGAACCCGAATTTGAGAAAGACTGTTCAGCTACTATCATAAAAACGAACGTCAAGACAACGCTGAACACAACTTTCAGAGCCAAGACAGTCCAATCCCCCAAAGGAATGCTTCGGAGAATGAAGTAGACCGTATGATGTATTGCTGCCATAAGCAACAGATAACCCGCAAACTGCCTGCCACCCATGGAATCGGAACCCGGCACAAGCACGTCATGACGGTCCAAAGCCACGAACAGCTTTAAAAGACCAGGCTGGAACATGGCCAGCAGAGTGGCCGAAGCTGCATTCAGACCGGGTGTTCCGGAAAAGACATCAATGGCCAGCCCCAAGAAGAATGCCCACAGCAAAATGCCGGAACGTGACATGGAACTGTCAAAACGGACAATCATCCAGATATAGAAGAGAGGCGTTACGTAACCGAACAGGACTATCCTGTTAAGGAAGAAGACCTGGAGTGCGGCCAGCAGAACCAGCGTCATAAGCCTGCGCATAAAAGAAACCGTACCCATAACTACTCCTCAACCTGTCTTAACAACTCATCTATCTCCGCATCACGGATACGTGAGTGGACATATACCCATCTCAGGTCCGACATGTCGACAGCCAGATTGACATGAACGCGCAGCGTATAGCCGTTCTTCATGCGTTCTACATTGGAAACCGTACCGACCGGGATGTTTTCCGGAAAGACCGATGTGAATCCGGTAGTCACTATGGTATCACCTGTCTCAACCGCCGAATGATACGGCATATCCTTTATCTGGGCCACATAAGGGTCTCCGCCATACCACTCCAGAAAACCGAAACTATCACTTCCCTTTACCTTGCAGCTAATACTGGTATTGCCATTGAGGACAGGCATGATGACGGAGTAATTCCTGCCTGCCGCCATCACTATGCCAACCACTCCATCCGATGAGTAGACGCCCATACCCTGGGCGATGCCGTCACGTCTGCCCTTGTCGATGGTGATGTAGTTATCATCCTTACGGACCGAATTGTCTATGACCCGTGCCACTACCACGCCGTCTGAAGACAGAGCCCTTTCGGTAGTTAAATCAAGACTGTCCGAAAGGTCATAAATCAGTGAACGCAGACGGGCATTCTCCAGAACCAGTACAGCATTCTCCTTACGCAGGCCAAAATACTGCTCCACGCCGGTCCGCCACTCATAAAGAGTGCCGGACAATGAATTGGCCGAAGTCAAAAACGCCTCTTTCTGACGGTCATTGAAGCCGAACAGAAGAACCAGCGATAACGTCTCCAGCAGAACGAACAGGAAAACGTAGCTGTGCCTTACTATGAAATCAAGTAACGAACGCACAGCATAGTGTCTTTATCTCATCAGGAATGAGAAACGGTCAACGTTCTTAAGGGCCACACCTGTTCCCTTGGCCACACTCAGAAGAGGCTCGCTGGCCACATGGAACTCAATGCCGATCTTATCGGCCAGACGCTTGCTGATACCGCGCAGCATCGATCCGCCTCCTGACAGATAAACGCCGTTCTTGAGAATATCGGCATAAAGTTCAGGAGGAGTGTTCTCCAAAGCGTTAAGTACAGCCGATTCAATCTTGGCGATTGAACGGTCCAGACAGTGGGCAATCTCCTGATAGCATACAGGAATTGACATAGGCAGAGCCGTTATCTTGTTGGGGCCGTTCACTATATAGTCTTCGGGAGCATCATCGCCAAGCTCGGTAAGAGCGGCTCCTACGTTTATCTTGATACGCTCGGCCATACGCTCACTCACCTTGACATTGTGCTGACGTCCCATATACTCCTGAATATCGGCTGTAAAGTCATCTCCTGCCACCTTTACGGAGTTATTGGATACCAGACCTCCCAGCGAGATGACAGCTATCTCGGTAGTACCGCCACCTATATCGACAATCATGTTACCCTCTGGGGCAAGCACATCAATCCCTATACCGATAGCAGCAGCCATAGGCTCAAAAAGCATGTAAACCTCACGTCCTCCGGCATGCTCCGCAGAGTCACGTACGGCACGAAGCTCCACCTCTGTACTGCCCGAAGGAACACCTATCACCATCTTGAGAGACGGAGAGAAGAGGCGTCTGCCGGTATCAACCATTCCGATAAGACCGCGCATCATCTGCTCGCAGGCATCAAAATCAGCTATCACACCGTTGCGCAAAGGACGTACCACGCGGATATCCTTGTTGGTCTTTTCATACATCATCTTGGCCTGGTTGCCCACAGCCACCATCTTGTCGGTACGGTTGTCAAGGGCAACGATTGAAGGCTCGTTAACTACAATCTTGTCATTGTGCATTATGATGGTATTGGCGGTGCCAAGATCCATTGATAGTTCCTGTGTTAGTGAAAAAAGGCCCACTATAGTATGTGTTATGCGTTAATAATCAATGTTTGAAATGACGGAAGCCTGTCATGACCATTGTCATGTCATGCTGTTCACAGTAATCAACCGACTCCTGGTCACGTACTGAACCGCCCGGATGGATTACATTCTTGACACCAGCCTTGTCTGCCAGTTCAACACAGTCCGGGAACGGGAAGAAGGCATCGCTTGCCATGGCGGCACCCTCCAGCGTGAATCCGAATCCGTGTGCCTTCTCAACGGCCTGCTTCAGGGCGTCCACTCTTGAAGTCTGACCAACGCCACTTGCCAGCAGCTGCTTGCCGCGTGCAAATACTATCGAGTTACTCTTGCTGTTCTTGACTATCTTGTTGGCAAACAGCATATCCTCTACCTCCTGGTCTGTCGGCTTGCGTGAAGTAACCAGCTTAAGCTCATCGGGGGTCTCGATCTTGGTGTCCTTATCCTGTACAAGTACACCGTTCAGGGCTGAGCGTACCAGTTTGACGGGCAGTTTCTGATCCTTGCGCACCAGGATGATGCGGTTCTTCTTCTGGCCCAGTATCTCAAGGGCATCGAAATCATAATCCGGAGCAATGATTACCTCAAAGAAAATCTTGTTGATCTCTTCGGCAGTAGCCTTGTCAACAGGAGCGTTAGCTACCAGTACGCCACCGAAAGCCGAAACGGGATCACCTGCCAATGCATCCTTCCAAGCCTCAAGCAATGTAGCACGGGAAGCCACACCACATGCGTTGTTATGCTTGAGGATAGCGAATGTGGTCTCATCAAATTCATCTATCAGGTCAACTGCCGCATTGATGTCAAGCAGGTTGTTGTAAGATATCTCCTTTCCGTGAACCTGATCGAACATGGCATCCAGGTCACCGTGGAACACACCTTTCTGGTGGGGGTTCTCGCCGTAACGCATAGGCTTGTGGCCATCCAGGGCAAGACGGAAATGGTCCTCATCCTCGGATCCTGCAAACCAGTTGTATATGCAGCTGTCATAATATGATGAAACGGCAAAAGCCTCCTTGGCAAACCAGCGACGCTCCTCAAGGGTGGTCTCGGCGCCACGCTCATTCAATATGTCAAGCAGGGGCTTGTACTGGTCCTTGCTGGCAACAATAACCGCATCCTTGAAGTTCTTGGCACCTGCGCGGATAAGTGATATTCCGCCTATGTCTATCTTCTCTATGATATCGGCATCATCGGCTCCGGACTTTACGGTATCCTCAAACGGATAGAGGTCTACTATGACCAGGTCTATCTCCGGAATGTCATAACTAACCATCTGAGCCATGTCATTATCCTCCTCGCGGCGTGCCAGGATGCCACCGAACACTTTGGGATGCAGGGTCTTTACGCGGCCGCCCAGGATAGACGGATATCCTGTAAGTTCCTCAACCGGCTGACATGGTACGCCCAACGATTCAATAAAGCGCTGGGTACCTCCGGTCGAGATAAGTTTAACACCCTCCTGATGGAGCTTTGCAATGATTTCATCAAGGCCGTCCTTATGGAAAACCGAGATGAGAGCCGATGAAATTCTTTTTGTTTCGGACATTTTATATCGGGTTATTGGTTTAACGGAAATATTATTGCGCGAAAATAACAAAAACCCCCTACAGCAACAAGATTATCAGGAGTAAATATAACAAAATATATAATAAAATTAAAAAGAACCGGCTCCTTGCGGAACCGGCTCTTTCAGACTGATTTGAATCAGTATTACTTATTGGCTGTGTGCTTGGCCTCAATAGCCTTGTTCATCTCGTCAAGTTTCTCATCGGTAAGAGGATACTTGTAAATCAGGTAAGCTACTACGATAAGAAGCAGGGCAGGAATTATGGTGGTGAACCACAGGATTGCATTCTGTACAGTTGCCGAGTAGTTGTTGAGCTCAGTGTAATAAGCATTTACCGGTGCGCTGATAAATGATGCAAGGAACACAACCACAAACACGCCGAGAACCAGCTGCAGGCACTTATTGGCCTTGAACTCCTGCCACATCTCACCAAAAGTAACAGGCTTTTCGGGTGTGGTGGTGATGTTCTCCTTACTGCCCATGAAGCAGAAGGTAAGCAGTACAAAACCTACAAGGGCGAATATGCAGGTAACGGTGAACCATGCCTTGGGATCGGTAGGCAGAGCTGACTCCTCGCTGGCCAGGTTGAAACCTATCATACCCATAACCAGAGGAGTGATCCAACCTGCGATTGAGAAACCGGCCTTGAAAGCAACGCCTGCCAATGCATTTACAGTAGCGGCAGGACGGTTTCCGGTACGATACTCAGCCTCGGTTACAACCTCAGGAACAAGAGCCCACATTAGTGAACCTACAAGCAGGCCTACACCGGTCATGATCTTGGCAATCTGTATGATGGTCTTGCAATTCTGGACATCAAAGAACTTACCGATGGTAAACAGAATTACGAATCCCACAAAACCTACTGAGAGAAGCAGATAATAAAGACCCTTCTTTCCGAACCACTTCTTGAGGATGGGCAGTGAGGGCAGGATTATGAATGCGGGGATGGTACCGATGGCCATGAACACAGCCTGGTTCCAGTTGATGGCAGTGTGTACGCACATGGCAAGTCCGATGGGGAAACCGGCCTGAACGATGATCTGACCGATGTTGGCGCATACCATACGGGTTGAGGTAAGAATCAGGACCTCATCGTTGTCACGGGTCATACTGGCCATGATGGAGCCGTAAGGAATATTCACTACAGAGTAGATCATGCTGAGCAGTGTGTAGCTTACGGTAGCATAGACAATCTTCCATGTCATTGCCCAGGATGCCACTGTGGGGAGCATCAGGAAGCATGCGGCTACAGTCAGAGGAATTCCGCCGTAGAGAAGATATGTACGATACTTTCCTGATTTAGGATTGTGGTTATCAATATACTTTCCTACCACAGGACTCCAGAAACAGTCAAGCAGTCTTACCGCAAGGATAAGTCCGCTTACGAATGCGGGATTGATTTTCAATACTGTGCAGAGGTACAGCATCAGGAAGCATGCAACCGTCTGGAAGATAAGGTTCTGGGCAAGGTCACCTGAGCCGAAACCGATTCTCTGGGCCCAACTCAGTTTGTAATAACCGTTGTTTACTTGGTTTGCCATAAAAAATAGTTTATTGATTAATAATGATTAGTTCTATATGAATGTTGAGCCCACAAACTTACATAAAAAATTGGTTTTTGATGTAAGTAAGACTCATTTATTGCCCTGTCTCCATATACTCCACCGCTCTCTGCACAGTCTCATCAAGGTCCTGGATAACCTGATAATAGGCGTCCATACCCCAAATCAGACGGGCTATCGTAGCCTTCAGCTGAGTCTTGAATATCTGCAGACACTCCTGATACTGGGCGTCATCATACTCTACCTCGACATCCTTCGCCTTGTCAAGGAAAAGCCTCAGCACATCAGGTCCAACCTCATAACCGTTCCGGAAATCATCGAAGGTCTTGAAACGGCGCTGCAGTGTACGACGGTTGCGCTCAGTGTATTGCAATGAAGTGTTAAGGACAACGTTCTTGGCAGTGGCGTTCCTGTAATACTGGTTGGTACGGGTGGTATCAAGCGGAACAAATATATCAGGCATTATACCTCCACCGCCATATACGGTCCGGTGTCGGATCATGGTGCTGTACTTGAGCGAGTCCGGGAAGTGGATGCTGTCAGGGTTGGTAAGTTCACCATGGTGCAGGCGTTCCAGGATATCGTCCCCGTAATCCACATCCTTGCCGTATGGTTTCTGGATGCATCGGCCAGCCGGTGTATAATACTTGGCTATGGTAAGCCTGACCTGTGAACCGTCATGGAACTCTATGGGACGCTGCACCAGGCCCTTGCCGAATGACCGGCGGCCGATTATAGTGGCACGGTCCCAATCCTGGACGGCACCCGAGACAATCTCACTGGCCGAGGCCGAGAACTCATCTATCAGTACCACCAGTTTACCCTCCCTGAAGCGCCCCCGGCCATCAGCCAGATAGCCGCTACGTGGCGACCGGTTGCCTTCGGTATAGACCACCATCTGGTCCCTGCCCAGAAACTCGTTGGCCATACCCACTGCCGACATGAGCAGACCTCCGCCGTTTCCCTGAAGGTCCAGTATGAGAGACTGGGCCCCCTTGGTGCGCAAATCGGCCAGTTTCTCCTCAAACTCATCAACGGTGGTAGCTCCAAAACCGGATACCTTTATATACCCTATTCCGGGTCGGATAATATATGAAGCGTCAACTGTATTGACAGGAATCTTGTCACGTGTTACCATAAAGTATATCAATCCCTCAACGCCACGACGGTTGATCCCCAGTTTTACCTTGGTACCCTTGGGGCCGCGCAGGCGTTTCATTATGGATTCCTGTGACATCTTGACTCCGGCTATGGCCGTATCATTGACCGTGACAATGCGGTCTCCCGCCATGATTCCCACCTTCTCCGAAGGTCCGTCCGGTATAGGCTGCACAATGAACAGGGTATCCTCTATCATATTGAACTGGACACCGATACCCTCAAAAGAGCCTAACAGAGTCTCATTTGACTTGTCATTCTCTTCGGCTGTGAGGTAAGTGGAATGTGGATCAAGTTCCTCGAGCATTCCCTTGATGGCGCTCTCCACCAGTTTGGCCTCATCAACATCCTCCACATATAGGTTAGATATGGCAGCCTCCGCCACAAGCAGTTTCTGCAACTGGTCATCCATCGTTGCCGATGGCTGGCGCTGTGGCTGCATCTGGGGCTGGCGCTGAATAGGTATCTGGGGTTGCATCTGGGGCTGGCCTATGCGTCCGGGCTGCGCCATAAGCATCACCGGCATCACCAACGCCGCAAAAAATAAATATATCTTTTTCATGTTCACTCCTTCATAAACTACAATGCACAAAATTAAAAAAAAATATTTTCTTTCAGTTTTTATAATAATTGCAACTCCTTTTGGAACACCATTAAATCCCATTATTCTAGCTATTTTTTCGTCTACCCACTTTTGTTTTACTTAATCTGTAGAATAAATATCTTCGTAGAGCGTCCAATTCATATTATTTATTATAGTTTGTGGGTCAACGTCGTACCCATCATGGATATGTGATGGTCCAGTTCATACTATCCAATTCATGTTGACTAAGATCATAACGTCTTAAATAATTGGAACTTTCTCTAATTTCTTTCCATGAATATTTATTTAGTGTATCTAAGCTGAAGATATATATTTTTCCTTTTTTGTCAGGAAAACTATTAAAATACTGATCTGGTGCAAGGATCTCATAATAGAACATATTGTTGGGCTTCACTATTACATAATGACCATAATTTGGCAATGAATCAAACATGTTTGGATTATTCGAATCGTAGAACCTACCATCTACGGTAACTGCAATTGTATCAACCATATTATTATAAAAGTATATAGCCTTAACACCTGATTCTTCCCAATTACAAGAAATTAAAACCAACAACACTATTAATAAAGAAAGTTTTTTATTCATAGCTTGTTATTTTAGGGGTTGATCATAAGGTAAATAAGTCTCAAAATCTGTAATTTTCACACCATAGTATCTACTAAAATAGTCATATGCCTTATGACTAGCTCTCTGTTCTGTCCAAAATAATCTATGAGTTGTTGTGAAAATTCCATTAACTTCTATTTTCTCATAATTTTTAGCACTTTTTAGACTTGGTAGACCTATTGCAAACAGATAGGCTGGACCAAACTTCCGGCTGTCAAATGTATGACCATACTCATGCATTAAGACAGGATGTTTTGTTATGGAGCCTAGGTAACTACCATTAATGTCTGCATTAATGTAATTACCCAGGGATACACTCCCATAAGTACCGTCTTCATTTATACAGAATGTGGCACCGCCAAGATAATCCACCTCATCTACCCTATCTCCTATACTGCGTATCTGACTCCAGTTATATCCTGCCCATGTCTGTGGTCCCTCCCATGTGAAACGGCTAAATCCCTGCAATGCCTGGTCCCAGGCATCACCATTCTCATCAGTATAATAACGGCCTAGAAATATCTGGGCTGCATTAACAGGATGCAGCACACTATTCACTGAAGTGGTAGTAAAGTTGACACTTTTTCCAAAAATAATGCTATGACCTAACAATACGCCCAATGGTGAACCTGTTGACAATTCCGCATAACCAAAAGCCAAAGAGGTTCCTTCTGACACACCTGCTGCTACACCTCCTAAGAATGCATTCATCGCATCTCCAAACGAGTTGATATTATCATTTGATGCTTGAATAAAAACATTCGTCATACCAGTTGTAAACAATATTGCCCCTACAAGAGCAAATACAAACTCCCCATCCGGATCCGTGTACTTGAGCGGATTATTCAAGCAATAAGAGTAGCGGTTGAAGTTTTGGGTATTGGACGGTGACTGCACGTACGGGTCCGGACTGAGGAAACGGCTCAGTTTGGGATCATACATGCGGCCGTTCATGTTTATCAGGCCTATCTCATCTATGTGCTCAGCAGTAGCCGCGGTCAAAGCCATGAGACAGCCCGTACAGCAGAAGCACGTCTCGGTTGCCCCACTCGACGTACACGGCAGCGTAATAGCAGTAGTTGTTGCCAAAAAGCCCCTCTATGCTGCCCAGATGGTCCGTCACGGCCACCATAGGCTTGGATACTGTGCCGTTAGGTGTCTGTTCCTCTACGTATAAACCTAGCAGTCCACCGGGGCCGTTCACGTACCAGTAGCGGGTGGTCAGGTGGCCTGTGGTCTTCTCCTCATAGTCGTCCCAGTAGAACTTATGATACAGGTTGTTGTAGGTCTTGCCTAAAGAACTTTCCACCCACGATATGAAACACACCAAATACACCATTAGGGTAATGCTTTATACCTTTCTTTAAATTCAAGATACTCAGGGTCAACTCTTCCTGGACCACTGGTGATTATTGTCACTCCGGCATCTGGGAATGTCATTTGAGATTCTTTAATTAAAGATTCCATATCTACTGGAGTATTTTCTCTTTCTATAGCTTCTTCAATAAACTTCAACCCTTTTTCTTTTTCACCCTTTAGATAATAAAGTATCGGCAAACGTCTGTCTCTTGAAACATTCACTACTGAGCCTCTTATTTCAAATGTTTGAAAAAGGTTATTGAAATCCTTCATCTTTTCAAAATATTCAAAACCGTATGTTTTTATGTTTTTGAATAAATCTTCAAAAACACCAGTGTTATCCGAACCTTCAACCATATCCCATTCTTTAAAACTATTCTCTGGCATTACGTAACCAATTTGTCCTAAAATTGTATAATCGAACACTGGATTAGCTATTCCACATAACTTACAGAATATTTCTTCAACATTCTTATAAGTAACACCAACAAAAGCAGCAACAAAAACATGTCCTGGCATCTGGAAAGAATAGAAACCAAAAAAAAGTACTGCTATTACATTTTCAGTGTATGGTTTTATATAAAAATTTTGCTTCTTGTTAAACCCAATCTCTTTACACTTTTCAGTAATTTCTCTTTTAATCTCCTTAGTAAATTCTCTTGACATAACTACAATGGATAAATTTAATAATGTATTATTTTGAACGAATAATTAGTTGTTGGATGGCCTATTTGCCCTTGGCCCCATACAGGAATAGCATTGTTCCCTCTTGGAATAACAGGAATATGAGTAGCCTCCATTAGAGGATATGCTATTTTTGATTAGGAGTAAAACGAGCGTATGGCCCGTTTTTTACTTCTATTAATTGTATTTCCTTGTTAATCTCAGCAGCTAAATCAACCCTAATACGAACGCCATCTACGTCCAAAGATACTTCTTTTCCAAGTATTACGCCTCCATCTGAAAGTATTTCTTTAATTGCTCTATTAACACCTTGTTGTCCCTTAGCTTGTGGAGTCATTTTAGACTGTTTGTTTTTATTTGTTTTTATATAACCTGTACATGCTCCCAAACTACCTCCTATTGCTATTCCTGTCTTCAAACCAGAAACAGCACCATCCAAACCTGCATTAACATCAAAGCCAGACATCAAGTAACCACCAGCAAAACCACCGGCAAAACCTCCAGCTGCACCTCCTATCGCTCCGTTTATGCCTTCTGCCCAAACAGGACTGAAACCATTAATAATAGGATTGCACAGATTGGAAACAGCCCAGGAACTGGCTCCATAAGAAGCTGCACCTGCAATAGCACCTACCAATCCATTATATCTTACTTGTCCCCAATCTATCGGTCCACTAAAGTTATTGTCAGTCTGAGCAATCAGATTGTTAGTCGCAGATGTGGCAGCACCTCCTAAAGCGGCAGCACCAATTGCCCAACCTACTGATGCACCACCGGTTGCAGCCGTCAATGCTCCTGCCCCCGCACCTACACCAAAAGCAGCAGCGTATTCCCAAAAACCATCACAATTATCCCAGTTCGTGGCGAGATTTATGACTCCACCTATAGCAGCACCAATAACAATGTGCCAAAACTCCCCGTCCGGATCTGTATATTTGAGTGGATTGTTAAGACAGTAAGAATATCTGTTATAGTTCTGCGGGTCAGAAGGTGACTGCACGTACGGGTCCGGACTGAGGAAACGGCTCAGTTTGGGATCATACATGCGGCCGTTCATGTTTATCAGGCCTATCTCATCTATGTGCTCA
>CAJOLR010000034.1 GCA_905235565.1 uncultured Bacteroidaceae bacterium
GGGGACCATTAGCGGAGGGCGTTAGGCGTAGAGGCTTGGAGGATCCCGTTAAGAACGGCGTTTCGTTCAACGACCGTTAAGCCCCGTAGGGGATTAAAATGGAGGCGTTCGACGTTTAGGGTCCGGAAAGTCTCGGAGTAGCCCATAGCTTTTGTGTCCTCAACACGTTGGAACAGCGGAGTCAGTTCCCGGAAGCACTCTGACTCCATACAATGGCTATCACGAATATATTGAAGGTTATTATGATCAATATATTTCCAAAGGATACGGCATTAAACCCGACAGCAGCTATTATTGCCGTTTATATGTTGAATTTAAGAACATTGATGGCGGTTTCTGGACAAGTACTCTTGAAGACGGCTATCCGGTTGCATATGATATAGTTGTTGATGAATATTCCGAACACGATCATTTCAAGTTTGTATCCAGAGGTCATATGGAACTGGTGACCGGCAAGGGTGGTGAGTATGCCCGACATATCCGTGCCGTTTGGGATCCAAACATGTGATACAAATGCGGATGAGATGATAAGGGGACGGTTGCTGCCGTCCCCTTTTGCATTATCAGAATCTATTGAACTGGAGCCAGCGGTAGAAAGATTCTCGCCAGGTTCCGCTGGTGTTGCCGGGATCGTCTGGGCCGAAAGGACCGGTGCCGTCATCGTAGAGGTGCATTTCGGCATTGGCTCCTGCACGTTTCCAGTCAAGGTACAGGGAGACAAGGCCAGCGGCAACGTTGTGATGGTCACCACGTGTGGCGATAAAGAGTTTTGGGGCGTTTTGAGGAACTTCAACGTCAATCAGTGATGGCCCGTAGATGGTCGCCATGAATGCGGGCCGATGAGCGGCATCGGCACGGACGGTTGCGCCTATCCCGACTCCTCCGCCGGCAGAGAACCCTAAGTATCCTATCTTATCGGGATCGATATGCCATTCGGCGGCATGCTCGCGGACTATCTCCATTGCGCGAAGGGCATCGTTTATGGCGTTGTCTATATTCTTTACTCCACTCTCTGATGTGTCTGGATTGGCGTTGGACTTGGTTATCTTGGAGAACTCGGTGACGGATGCACTCAGTGCCATTCCTCCACCTCCCATGCGCGGACCACCCGGACCGCCACCCATAACACGGGTGCGGTATTTGAGTCCGATGGCTGCGATACCGCGTTCGTTGAGCCATCGGGCCATGTTTATTACATCCGTTCCCCATGAGTGTGCCATCAGGCCTCCGCCGGAACAGAGGATGACGGCTGTGCCGGTGGCTTTGTCGGCATCGGGCAGATAAACGGTTATTGAGGGAGTAACAACGCCGGATATGTTCTGTATGTTTCCGTCTGGACCGCGTGTTATGCGCTCGTTGTCCTGAACACCCTCACTGCCGGGGGCAACTTCGTCATAGAGACGTATCTCCTGTTGGGCAAAAGCACCGGTGGTCAGTGCCAAAGCCAGAATGGTCATCATAGTTTTCATATAGACAGCTTTTTTATAATTCAAAGATATGTTTTTTGTAAAATGTCTAAAACAGAACCGTCCCCTTTTGTACTATTTTTTAAATTATTATATTTGCCTGTATGAAACGGTTGTGTTTAAATATTGCCTTTTCTGTCTTGTCTATGCTGACAGCTCAAAGCATGGTGTCAGGTGGAGTCATGGCTCAGGAACCTGATCCCAACTTCTTTATTTTCCTTGGTATAGGACAGTCCAATATGCAGGGAAAGGGTGGAATTGAATCCCAGAATACCAATAATACTCCAAGTTTCATGAAGAAAGCCTGGGCGCGTTATTTCAAGATGGTGGTCGTGGACAGCGATGCATCAAAGGTTGGAACGTGGGTGACTGCCAAACCACCCATTGTGCGTCCTGATACCGGTCTTGGCGTGACTGATTATTTTGGCCGCACTCTTGTCAAGGGTCTGGATGAAAAATATAATATAGGTGTTCTGGTGGTGGCTGTAGACGGTTGCTCTGTGAGGGCCTTCAGTAAGGACAAGAGTGTCTGCAGCAGTTATCTGAATGATTCCCAGACCGGATCTTGGGTTACCGGCGCAGCTGCCCAATATGGGAACTACCCCTATGGGAAGCTGGTTGAGATGGCCAAGACAGCCCAGAAATCGGGCGTGATAAAGGGTATTATCTACCATCAGGGAGAGACTGATGTTACAAACGCTTCGGAGAGTCAGGGCAATGCGTGGCTGGCAAGCGTATATGAGTTGTATTCCAATCTGATCAAGGACCTGGATCTTTCGATGGATTCGGTTCCGTTCATAGCAGGAGAGCCGCTTAGGCAGGAAGCCGGTGGAGTTTGCTACAGCGCTATTTCATGGGTGGACAAGATTCCTGATTATTTCAGACAGCAGTCGGGTAAGGATATCGCTTATGTGGCATCATCCGAGGGTCTTTCCGGTATGGATGAATATCATTTTTCATCGGATGGTTACAGGACTATCGGAAAACGCTATGGTGATATAATGCTTCCGATACTTCTGGAGCAGATTGCGGCAAATGCCACCCTGATACCTTCAGACGTGAAGGATGATGATATTTATGACCTTCTGGGACGGAGACTGGATGCTCCGCAGAAGGGTATAAACATAATCAACGGCAAGCAAGTTGTCATAAGATGACATTCTGTAACAAAGACAATCATAAAGGACAAAACTATAGCTTATGAGTAAGTATGAATGGAAGTTCTCCACTATCGGTGGAAAGAACCGTGTGAACATTTCGAGTGGCGAGGATATCAGGCATCTGGCCGAACTGGACCAGAAGTTGTGGACAGTTTTGAGCTCGCCAGTGGCCGGTCTGGAGTTTGATGCCAAGACGCTTAAGATGCTGGACTATGACAATGACGGCCGTATTCATGTGAAAGAGGTCGTAAAGGCCGCAGAGTGGCTTACCTCTGTCTTGAAGGATCCGGATATGCTGTTGAAGAAGGAGGACACGCTCCCCTTCTCGGCATTCAATACCGATAACCCCGACGGAGCCAGGCTGTTGGCATCGGCCAAGCAGATTATTAAGAATCTTGGCCTGGAGAAGGATAGCATATCAGTGGCCGATGCTGATGACAGCGTGGCAATCTTTGCCAAGACCGCCCTTAACGGTGACGGCATAATAACAGAGCAGTCTACGGATGATGAGGCTCTTAAGAAAACCATAGCCGAGTGCATAGCATCGGTTGGCGGAAAGACTGACCGTAGCGGATTGCAGGGCGTAGATGCTGATTTGCTGGATAAGTTCTATGGCGCTCTTGCCGCCTACTCAGCATGGAAGAAGGCTGCTGCCGATGGAAAGGATGCTATCCTTCCGTTTGGCGATGACACAGCTGCAGTTTATGAGATAGTACAGTCAATCAAGGCCAAGGTGGCAGACTACTTTATGCGTTGCAAACTGGCTATGTTCCATGCCGGCACTACAAATGCTCTGGATGTGTCAGTTACACGTATTGAGACCATCAGTGACAAGGACCTTTCAACCTGTGCCGATGAGATTTCAACTTATCCTCTGGCTCGTGTATCGGACAGCAAGATGCTCCCTGTTGACGGGCGTATCAATCCGGTTTGGCAGGCTACCTTTGACAAACTGAACAAACTGGCTCTGGAGAAGGAGCTCAATGGCGCATCAGATATTTCGGAGGAGCAGTGGAGTGCATTCGTTGCCAAACTTGCACCCTATGAGGCATGGCTTGGACAGAAGGCTGGCTCCGAGGTTGAGGCTCTTGGCCAGGATGAGGTAAATGCACTTATCAAGGCAGACCGTAAGGCTGACCTGCTTAAGCTGATTGATGATGACAAGGCTCTTGAGTCCGAGTCTCTCTCTATTGATGAGGTGGCCAAGCTGCTCCATCTGTATCGTGACTTCTATACGTTCCTTTGCAATTTTGTGTCATTCCGTGATTTCTATGATCCTGATTACAAGGCAATATTCCAGGCAGGTGAGCTCTATATCGATGAGCGCTGCTGCGAACTGTGTATCAAGGTGCCCGATATGGGACCGCACGGAACCGCCACAAGCCTGAGCGGAATGTATATCCTTTACTGCAACTGCGTAAACAAGATAAACGGAGACAAGATGATCATTGCTGCCGTATTGACCAATGGAGATGTCTCTGACCTGCGTGAAGGTAAGCATGGCCTGTTCTATGACCGCGCAGGCGTAGAGTGGGATGCTACAGTGTTCAAGATTGTTGAGAATCCTATCAGCATACGTCAGGCTTTCTGGACTCCTTATCGCAAGGTGGCCCGCTATGTAGAGACAACAATAGAGAAGAAGGCTGCCGAGAAGGACAATAAGGTTTTGGCTGATATGACGACCAAGGTTGATGGAGCAGCTGCAGGAAGCGCCGAAAAGAAACCTCCGTTTGACATAGCCAAGTTTGCAGGTATCTTTGCTGCTATAGGTTTGGCATTTGCTGCTATAGGTGCAGCTTTGGCTGCCGTTGCCAAGAGTCTTTCAGGATTTGTCTGGTGGCAGTGGCTGGTGCTGATTGCCGTGGTTTTGCTGTTAATTTCGGGACCTTCAATGCTTCTGGCTTGGCTCAAGCTGCGTAAGCGTAACCTGTCCCCGCTGCTCAATGCCAACGGGTGGGCAATCAACGCTGTCGTCAAGGTTAATATAACATTCGGTGCCACGCTTACGGAGGTAGCTAAGACTCCCGTCAAGGCAGAGCCCGATCCGTTTGCCGACAAGACCCCATGGTGGAAGAAACTTATTTACTGGCTCATAGGACTTGGCTTGGTATTCTGGCTCTGCTACTCCCAGAACTGGATATACAAGTGGACCGACGAGAATCCCAAGTGGCATCATGAAAAGACTGTCAAATCAGTTACACCGCCACTTGAAGTAACAGAATAAGGTGTTAGAGAATCCTTCCCCACAACTGAAAAGAGGCCCCGTTTGGGACCTCTTTTCAGTTGCGGAGGAAGGATTCGAACCTCCGACCTTTAGGTTATGAGCCTAACGAGCTACCTCTGCTCCACTCCGCGATTTCTGTTTTGCGAGTGCAAAGATAGTCCTTTTGTGTATTGTAAGCAAATCTTTTGCTGCAAATATGTGTTTCTTTCACATTTTTAGTATTTTTGTAACCCTAATTGAGATTATGGATACTACTAAGACAAAACAGCAGTTCATCTCGGCTGCCAAGACCTTGTTTGTAAGGAAAGGCTACGATGAGACAACGATGATAGATATTGCTCAGGAAGCCGGTTTAAGCAGACGTACCCTGTATTCTTATTTTGAGAGTAAGGTAGAGGTCTTTCAGGCGGTTATCAACAGCGAAGTGGAGAAAGTGCTGGCTCAGCTTGAAGAGATTGCCAGTCAGAATATGCCCGTACCGCAAAAGATAGTTGAGTTTGTGTTCGGTTATTTCAGGCTTATCAAGGAGACTGTTGACCGGAACGGCACGTTGCGTTCAGGATTTTTCCGTAACAGCTGGGGGCTGGAGCATTTCCGTAAGGCTTTTGACCTGAAGCAGAAACAGATGCTCCAGAAGATTATCACCGAGGGTAAGACTACCGGCGTGTTTGATGTGGTAAGTGTAAGACGCACAGCCGAAATCATGCATAATTGCATGCGAGGTTTTGAGGCTCCGTATATCAGGGGTAAACTCTGGCAGGGTAATACCAGAGAAGAGATCCGTTTTGAGGCCAGACGTCTGATCTATGGCGCATTGGGATATAATTCAGAAACTAACAAGCAATAATTATAATGGGAAAACTGACAGGTAAGAAGGTGCTCATCACAGGAGCAACCCGTGGTATAGGTCTGGCTATGGCTCAGCTTTTTGCAGCCGAGGGTGCAGACATTGCATTTGTGTATATCAACAGCGTGGAGAAGGCTCAGGCCTTGGAGGGTGAACTCAGTGCAAACGGCATCAAAGCCAAGGGTTACCGTGTGGATGTGTCCAGTTTTGAGGGAGCGTCCCAAATGGTGGAAGAGGTTGTTAAGGAGTTTGGCCGGATAGATATCCTGGTTAACAATGCCGGAATTACACGTGACGGCCTGATGATGCGCATGAACGAGCAGCAGTGGGATGAGGTGATTGACACAAACCTGAAATCGGCGTTCAATTTCATAAAGGCCTGCACTCCGCAGATGATGCGTCAGCGCAGCGGCAATATACTTTGCGTCTCATCGGTCGTGGGACTTCACGGCAATGCAGGCCAGACCAATTACTCGGCTTCAAAGGCAGGCCTGGTGGGATTGACCAAGTCTGTAGCCAAGGAGTTTGCATCACGCGGAATCCGCGCCAATGTGATAGCTCCGGGTTTTGTGCTGACTGAGATGACTACCGGCAAGATCCCCGAGGAGAAACTGGCGGAGTGGTGCAAGTCAATTCCATTGCAGCGCGGTGCTCAGGTTGAGGAGATTGCCAAGGCTGCCCTGTTCCTGGTGTCCGATGACAGTTCATACATTACCGGTCAGGTGCTGCAGGTTGACGGCGGAATGAGCATGTAAATAATAATTGACAATTGATAATTGACAATTATGTCGCTTCGCGTCAAAGATGAAGATGACGTATAAGAGAAGTAATGAGAGTTCTTTACGAGGATAACCATATTATTATTGTCTCCAAACGTGCTGGCGAGATTGTGCAGGGAGACAAGACCGGCGATGTTCCGTTGTCGGATACGGTTGCCGCATACCTGAAGGATAAATACTCCAAGCCGGGAAACGTGTTTGTGGGTGTGCCGCACCGTCTGGACAGGCCGGTAAGCGGGGTGGTGGTACTGGCCAAGACCAGCAAGGCGCTTTCCCGTCTGAATGAGATGTTCCGTGTGGGTAGTGTCGATAAACGTTATCTTGCCATCGTAAAGAACAAGCCGAAAGAACCTGAAGGCAAACTGGAGAACTGGCTGGTACGCAATGAGAAACAGAACCGGTCATACGCATATGACAAGGAGGTGCCAGGTAGCAAGAAAGCGGTCCTGAACTATAAGCTGGTGGCAAGCTCCACCAATTATCACCTGATTGAGGTGGAGTTGCTGACAGGACGGCATCACCAGATACGCTGCCAGCTGGCCAGGATGGGCTGCCCGATAAAGGGGGACCTTAAATATGGCGCCGAGCGCTCAAATCCGGACGGCAGCATATCGCTGCACGCATTCCACGTTACATTTGAGCATCCGGTGTCACATGAGATGATAGACGTAAAGGCTCCTCTGCCGGAGGATTCTCTCTGGCAGAGTTTCAGGGATGTGGCCGATAAGCTGTAGCTGTTATTGGGCAGCCGGTTCCTGATAGTCTTCAAGTACGTAAGCCTTGATGATCTTGACGTCCGGATTAGGACGGCGGTTGGTTCCTGTGGCAGGGACATTTGATATGGCCTCAACAACATCCATACCCTCAATAACCTCGCCGAATACGGTGTAAAGTCCGTCCAGACTGGGCGCTCCGCCTATGTTGCCGTAGAAATCTGTCTGTTCCTGGGAGTAGGTGAATGCCTTTCGGGTTTTCATGATGGCATCGGCCTGGTCATTGAGCTGGTCATTGAGCTTGCTGATCTTTTTCTTTTCACCGTATTTCTGCCAGGTGAGTATATCCTTGGCGTGAGGCTGGGTAAGTGAGTCCTTTACGGCCTGACGGTATTTCTTGTTTATGACTTTCTCCTGAGTGGGAAGTGTGGTTGTCTTGACCTTCTTTCCGGTAATGATATAGAACTGCTGGCTTGTGGAGTATTTGAACTGTACGGTACTGGCCTGTCCTACCGCTCCGCGCTTGTGGTAGAACTTCCAGGGATTGACTTCGGATGCAATAGTGTCGTCCTTCTCATCTATTCCAATCTCCTGGTTGGGTCTGGCGTTCTTGGAGTTGACATCACCGGCCTGGATCTTGTAGCCTTTCTGCACGCCGAAAAAGAGCTGGTTGTCATAAAAGCCCTTGCGTGCCAGACGTACCATATTGTGGCGGTGGAGCGGGGTCTCGCGATAGAGCTTTATTGTAAAGTTGCCTTTTGTGGTCTCAAAACGCACGTACTGGTCGGCATCAAGGATTATGGTATCTCCGTCAACTTCCTCGACTGGAGCTGTGGTACTGTTGTTCTTACAGTTAGTAGTGGCAAACAGCAGAGCCATCACGAGCGGAATTCCTATCAGATATCTTTTCATAATTCAAAGTGTTTCTTGAGTGCGAATATAATGGTTTTTTAAGCCAAAGCCAACGCCAACGCCAAAGTAAAGTGTTACCTTTGCAAACTAAAAACAGAATATTAATCAAAACAGCATAATTATGAAACCTGCACTCGTTGTTCTGGCTGCCGGAATGGGTAGCCGTTACGGTGGACTCAAGCAGCTTGATGCGCTTGGCCCCAGTGGTGAGACCATTATGGATTACTCAGTCTTTGATGCCATTCGCGCCGGATTCGGCAAGGTTGTGTTCATTATCCGCAAGGACTTTGAGGATGATTTCCGCCGTCTGGTACTCAAGAAATACGAGGGTCATGTACAGACCGAGGTGGTGTTTCAGAGCATCAACGACCTGCCGGAAGGATTCACCTGCCCGGAGGACCGCACCAAGCCCTGGGGTACCAACCACGCAGTTCTGATGGCTAAGGATGTCATTAACGAGCCTTTCTGTGTGATCAATGCCGATGACTTTTACGGCCGTGACTGCTTTGCGGTGATGGGCAGGTTCCTTAGCTCTCTGCCGGAAGGCTCCAGGAACGTCTACTCGATGGTAGGTTTCCGAGTAGCCAATACCCTGAGCGAGAACGGCAAGGTGTCACGCGGCGTATGTGAGGTGAATGCCATGCGTCATCTGACCACCGTCGTGGAGCGCACGGAGATCCTGCGCCGCGAGAACGGTGTCTGTTACAAGTACGGTGAGGAATGGGTCCACATTGATGACAACACTCCCGTATCTATGAACGTATGGGGATTCACCCCGGACTATATGAAGTACTCCGAGGATTTCTTCAAGCAGTGGCTCAAGGCCAATATCAACGTACCCAAGTCAGAATACTTCATCCCGCTTATGGTCAATGAACTGATCAACAGCGGCACTGCTACATGCGAGGTTCTGGATACCACTTCAAAGTGGTTCGGTGTGACCTACGCCGAGGACCGTCAGGGTGTGGTAGATAAGATTGCTGAACTTGTAAAGGAGGGTGTTTATCCCGCCAGGCTGTTTGCATAAGTGTTTTCGGTAGAGAATCTTAAGGTTGAGTTCGGGGCCCGCCCCCTGTTCCATGATGTCAGCTACGTGGTAGGTGACAAGGACCGTATTGCCCTGGTGGGTAAGAACGGAGCGGGCAAATCGACCATGCTTAAGATAATAGCCGGACTGCAGCAACCCACATCGGGCACCGTATCCATACCCAAGGAGATGACTATAGGTTATCTGCCGCAGGTAATGAAACTGGCCGATACACGCACCGTAAGACAGGAGGCCGAGACGGCATTTGAGGATATTCACAAACTCAAAGCCGAGGTTGAGCGCCTGAACAACCAGATGGTGGAGCGTACCGATTATGAGAGTGACGATTATCACGCCCTGATAGACCGTTTTACCCGTGAGAGCGAGCGCTACCAGATGATGGGCGGCGGAAACTATCAGGCGGAGCTGGAGCAGGCCCTGCTGGGTCTGGGATTCCGCCGGGATGATTTTGACCGCCCCACAAGTGAGTTCAGCGGTGGCTGGCGTATGCGTATCGAGTTGGCGAAACTGCTGCTCAGGCATCCTGACGTGCTGCTTCTGGACGAGCCTACCAACCATCTGGACATAGAGAGCATACAATGGCTTGAGGAGTTCCTGGCCAAGCGCTGCAACGCGGTTATTCTGGTGAGCCATGACCGCGCTTTCATAAACAACGTGACTACCCGCACCATAGAGATATCGTGCGGTGTGATATATGACTACAAGGTCAAGTACAACGAGTTTGTTGAGTTGCGCAAGGAACGCCGTGAGCAGCAACTCCGTGCATACGAGAACCAGCAGCGCGAGATAGCCGATGCCAAGGAGTTCATTGAGCGTTTCCGCTACAAACCCACCAAGGCCGTTCAGGTGCAGAGCCGCATCAAGATGCTGGAAAAGATTGTCCCTATTGAGATTGATGAGGTGGACAACAAGACCATGCGTCTTAAGTTCCAGCCAGCCATCCGTAGCGGTAACTATCCGGTGATATGTGAGGGCGTGGCCAAGAGTTACAGTGACCATACCGTTTTCAGCGGCGTTGACCTGACCATCAAACGTGGCGAGAAGGTGGCTTTCGTTGGTCGTAACGGAGAGGGTAAGACCACACTGGTCAAGTGCATCATGGGCGAGATACCGTTTGACGGCACGCTTACCATCGGACATAATATCCAGATAGGTTATTATGCACAGAACCAGGCACAGCTGCTGGATGATGAGGTAACGGTTCATGATACGATAGACAATGTAGCTGCCGGTCCTGTCCGGACCAGAATCAACGATATTCTGGGCGCATTCATGTTCGGAGGTGAGGCCGGACAGAAGAAAGTCAAGGTGCTTTCCGGAGGAGAGCGTTCCCGATTGGCAATGATACGACTGCTGCTTACACCCAACAACCTGCTTATACTTGATGAGCCTACCAACCATCTGGATATGGCATCCAAGGATGTGCTCAAGGAGGCCATCCAGGCTTTTGACGGAACGGTGATAGTGGTAAGCCATGACCGTGAGTTCCTGGACGGGCTGGTAAGCAAGGTCTATGAGTTTGCCGACGGCCGTGTGCGTGAGCATCTGGGTGGCATTTACGACTTCCTCCAGAAGAAAAATCTGGACAATCTGGCTGATATAGGCCGCATGAAAGGAGCTCCGGCAGTGCAGACTGTACAGGATAAGGCATCGGCCGGAAAGGATGACTATGAGGCCAGGAAGGAGCAGGAGCGCCGCAAGCGCAAGATACAGAAAAAGATTGATGACTGCGAGAAGGATGTGGAACGTATCTCTAAGGAAATCAAGGATATAGAGGAGTGGCTCTCCACTCCCGCGGGAGCACAGAACCCCGCTATGTTCGAGGCATACGGCAAGCTGAAGAATGACCTGGCCGAGGCCGAGAAACGTTGGGAGGAGGCCATGATGGAAGGAGAGAGTCTATAACATTCATATATATATGAAAAAAGTAACATTATTAGCATTTGTATTTGCAGGAATGGCTATGATTTCTTGTAACAATTCAAAGCAGGGTATCGGCATCAGGATGGAGAATCTTGATACCAACGCTAAACCCGGTGATGATTTCTTCCAGTTTGCAGACGGCGGTTGGAACGCCGCTCATCCGCTCACTGACGAGTATGCACGTTTTGGCAGCTTTGACCAGCTGGCCGAGGATAACCGCCAGCAGCTCAAGGGGCTCATTGATGAGATAGTTGCAGCCGAAAACGAGCCCGGAACCAACGCCCAGAAGATAGCAGACCTTTACAAGCTGGTGCTTGATACTGTACGCCGCGAGAAAGAGGGCCTGGCTCCGCTCAAGCCTTGGCTGGATAAGGTTGAGGCCATCAAGGACCGCAAGGAGATATTTCCGCTGATGGTTGAGCTGGACCTGAACGGCCTGGTAGGCAACTACTTCGGAGTAGGTATCGGTGCCGATATGATGGACAGCAAGTCCAATCTGGTGAGCGTTGGTCAGGGTGGTCTTTCACTTGGAGAGAAAGAGTATTACCTGGATACAGATGAGGCTACAACCGCCATCCGTGAGGCTTTCAAGAAACATATAGTACGTATGTTCACACTGTGCGGATTTGATGCCAGGACCGCTCAGAAGAAGATGGAGGATGTGATGCTTATCGAGACCCGCATAGCAAAGAAGTCATACAGTGCAGTACAGCAGCGCGACCCCGCCGCCAACTATCACAAGATGTCATTCGATCAGCTCAAGAAGGATTTCAAGGGAATAGACTGGCAGTTGATGTTTGATGCAATGGGTATCGGTGACTGTGACTTTGTAGATGTAGGTCAGCCCGAGCCCATCCATGAAGTTGAGGATATTCTTGCACAGGTCCCGGTCGAAGCCCATAAGTCATATATGGAGTGGCAGCTCATTGACAATTCCGCATCAAAACTGACCAAGGAACTTGATGATGCCAACTTTGATTTTTACGGAAAGATCCTGAGCGGACGTCAGGAGCAGCAGCCCTGGTGGAAGCGCGCTACATCAACCGTTAGCGGTGCGCTGGGTGAGGCTATCGGACAGCTTTATGTGGAGAAATACTTCCCGGCAGAATCCAAGGAGCGTATGGTTACTCTGGTCAAGAACCTTCAGATTGCTCTTGGCGAGCGTATCGATGCACAGGACTGGATGAGTGACAGCACGAAGGCCCGTGCTCATGAGAAACTGGATGCCTTCTATGTCAAGATTGGTTATCCCGATAAGTGGAAGGATTACTCAAAGCTTACAATCGACCCCAGGAAGAGCCTGTTTGAGAACAACATAGCAATGAGCCGTTTCTTCCTTCAGGATGCTATTGAGCGCAAGTACAAGAAGCCGGTTGACAACACGGAGTGGTTCATGACCCCGCAGACCGTAAACGCATATTACAATCCTACCACCAATGAGATCTGCTTCCCGGCAGGTATCCTGCAGTATCCGTTCTTTGACATGAGTGCCGATGATGCATTCAACTACGGTGCCATAGGCGTTGTCATCGGTCATGAGATGACTCACGGATTTGATGACCAGGGCCGTCAGTTTGACAAGGACGGTAACTTCAGCGACTGGTGGGCCGAGGGTGATGCCGACAAGTTCAAGGAGCATGTTCAGGTAATTGTCGACCACTTTGACGGTATCAAGGTTCTGCCAGACCTGAATGCAAACGGTTCGCTCACATTGGGTGAGAATATTGCAGACCACGGAGGTCTGATGGTTGCCTATCAGGCTTTCAAGAACGCCACCAAGGATGCTCCGCTAAAGACCATCAACGGTTATACTCCCGAGCAGCGTTTCTTTATGGCATACGCAGGTGTATGGGCCGGCAATATCCGTGACGAGCAGATCCGTAACCAGACCAAGAGCGATCCTCATGCACTTGGCCGCTGGCGCGTTAACGGCACTCTGCCTCACATTGATGCCTGGTACGATGCATTCGGCATCTCACCTGACGACAAGCTTTATCTGGCACCTGAAAAGCGTGCAAGCATCTGGTAAATGATTAAAGGAGCCGGGATAAGGGAGGACTATCTGGACCGTAGTGTAAGCCCTGGTCAGGATTTCTACCGATTCAGTTGCGGAGGCTGGCTTGACGCCAACCCGCTGCCTGATGACTATCCCAGCTACGGAACATACGATGAGCTTGCTGAACTAAACCGTAAGCAGCTCAAGGAACTTATAGACGGCATCACTGCAAGGGATAACGACCCCGGCAGTGATGCCGCCCGTATTACTGACCTCTACAACCTTGTCATGGATACAGAACGTCGTGACAGGGATGGAACAGGTCCTATGAAACCTTATCTGGAGCGAATCCGTTCCATCGGCAGCAGGGAAGAACTGCTGGATGCCATGCTGGAACTGGACCCTTATGGCGTTACCGGTTACTTTGATGTGGGTATAGGGCCGGACCTTAAGGACAGCAGGTCCAATATCGTGGGGCTGAGTCAGGGCGGTCTTACGCTTGGAGACAAGGAGTACTACACAGACCGGGACCTGCAGACAATAAACATACGCAAGGCGTTCAAGAAGCACGTGGTCCGTATGCTGATGCTGGCCGGTTACGGCCGGTTGGAAGCCCGTCTGCGAATGCGCACCATCTGGAGGATAGAGAAACGTCTGGCACGTGCATCGCGCAATAATGTACAGCTCAGGGACCCGGCCGCCAACTATCACAAGTGGTCAATAGATGAACTCTACAGGCAACTGCCCGGACTGGACTGGAAAACGTTCTTCGGCAAGTTGGGACTGGACGGGGTGGAGTGGGTTGACGTAGGTCAGCCTGAAGCCATAATGGAGGCTATACGCGTACTCAATGAGGAGCCGCTTGAGGACCAGAAGATACTTATGGAGTGGCAGATGCTGGACTCCAACGGAACCCGGTTGGGAAAGCGGTTTGACGATGCGGACTTTGATTTCTACGGCCGCACGCTGAGCGGTCAGAAGGAACCCAAACCTATGTGGAAGCGGGCTACATCGGCCGTAAACGGGACGCTGGGCGATGCTCTGGGACGCATGTATGTGGAGAAATATTTCCCGGCAGGTGCCAAGGAGCGTATGACAGATATGTTCAGGCGTCTTAAACGTGCGCTTGCCCGACGCATTGAAGCACAGGATTGGATGAGCGGTGAGAGCCGCCGTCTGGCGCTTGACAAACTGGAGGCGTTCAATTTCAAGATAGGATACCCTGACAAGTGGCGAGACTACTCCAAGATGGAGATTGACCCCGCCAGGACACTCTTTGAGAACAGCGCCTCAATAAGCCGTTTCTTCTGGAACGATATGGTGGAGCGCAAGTTCCGCAAGCCGGTTGACCGCACGGAGTGGTATATGAATCCGCAGGAGATAAACGCCTATTATGACATATCCATCAACGAGATATGTTTCCCCGCAGGCATACTGCAGTATCCGTTCTTCAGCATGGAGGCCGACGATGCCTTCAACTACGGTGCCATCGGAACCATCATGGGACATGAGATGACCCACGGATTTGACGATGAGGGCCGTCAGTTTGACAAGGAGGGCAATATGTGCAACTGGTGGAGCAGCACCGATACACGCCGTTTCAACCATCGCGTAAAAGTACTTACGGACTGGTTTGACAGCATTGAGGTGCTGCCCGGAATCAAGGCCAACGGAAAGCTGACGCTGGGTGAGAACATTGCCGATCACGGCGGACTCACTGTGGCGCTTGAGGCATTCCGGGAGGTTATGCAAGAGAACCCCTTGGAGGATAAGCTGGGCTTTACCCCGTTGCAGCGTTTCTTTATAGCATACGCCTGCACGTGGGCCGAGAACTGCCGCGACGAGATGGTGCTGCAGCAGACCAAGAGTGATGAACACTCCCTGAGCCGCCTGCGCGTGAACGGTGCTCTGCCCCATATTGACGAATGGTACAGCGCTTTCGGTATAACGGAACAGGATTCTATGTATATTGCACCCCAAAACAGGGTAAGAATCTGGTAAATGAAAGAGGGTAGGACCATAGAGCTGCTGGCACCGGCCAGAAATGTGGAGTGCGGCATTGAGGCCATAAAGCATGGAGCCGATGCCGTGTACATAGGTGCCGGACGGTTCGGTGCCCGTCAGGCTGCCGGCAACAGTGTGGAGGATATAGCCCGGTTGGCCGGTTTTGCCCATTTCTACGGTGCCAAGGTCTATGTTACCGTCAACACCATACTTAAAGATTCGGAACTGGCGGATGCCGGGAAACTGATATGGCAGCTCTATGAGGCTGGAGCCGATGCCCTGCTCATTCAGGATATGGCTGTCTTAAAAATGAATCTGCCGCCCATAGCCCTGCATGCCAGCACCCAGTGTGATATACGCAGTGCCGATAAGGTGCGTTTCCTGGCCGACTGCGGTTTTACCCGTGTGGTATTGGCCCGTGAACTGTCGCTTGACGATATACGCAGCATACATGAGGCCTGCCCTGATGTGGAGCTTGAGTGCTTCGTGCACGGAGCTCTATGCGTAAGCTACAGTGGCCAGTGCTATGCATCACAGTACTGTTTCGGCCGAAGCGCCAACCGCGGCGAGTGCGCCCAGTTCTGCCGTCTCAAGTTTGACCTGGTGGACAACGATGACAATGTAATCATAAAGGGCAAGCACCTGCTATCGCTCCGTGATATGAACCGCATGGACAGTCTGGAGGAACTTATGGATGCCGGTGTATGCTCATTCAAGATAGAAGGCCGTCTCAAGGATGTGCAGTATGTCAAGAACGTAACCGCCGCCTACAGCCAGGCCATAGATAAGATACTGGCACATAGGAATGAATATGCCAGAGCGTCATCGGGCCATAGCGTTCCGCATTTCAGTCCCGATGTGAGTCGCAGTTTCAACCGCGGGTTCACCAGCTATTTCCTGCACGGACGCACTGATGACATATACTCTTTCGGCACCCCCAAGTCAATAGGCGAGAAGATGGGACCCGTCAAGGAGGTAGGCCGCGGCTGGATTAAAGTGTCCGGTTTCAAGGCATTCCATAACGGTGACGGACTCTGTTTCTTTAACAGCCAGGGAGAACTTGAAGGCTACCGCGTAAACCGTGTTGAGGGTAACCGCGTTTTCCTGTTCCTGGATAGTACGGATATGCCTTCCATTAAGCCCGGTACGGAACTCTACCGCAACTATGACATTGAGTTAGAGAAGGTCCTGTCCAAGGAATCGGCCACCAGAAAGATAGGAGTGGATATCCTTTTCCGGGAGATACCGTCCGGCTATGAGGTGGTTATGACCGATGAGGACGGTTATAAGGCATCGGCCGTAACGGATTGGAGAAAGGAGGATGCCCGTACCCCGCAGGAGGATAACATAAGGACTCAACTTTCCAAACTGGGCGGTACCCGTTTTGAGGCATCGGATGTAGAGATACAGCTGGAAGGGGAGCGTTTCATTCCGTCATCACTGCTTTCTGACATGCGCCGGTCTGTAGCAGATAAGCTTGAGAGCCTGCGTCTGGAATCTTATGCCAGGCCATTGCCAGGAGCACAGGCTACGCCTCAATATCCCGTTAAGGAACTCAGTTACCTGGGTAATGTAATGAACGCACAGGCCCGAACGTTCTATCAGGATCACGGAGTTACATCTGTTGATGATGCGTTTGAAAAATCTCAGCCAGGCAGCGCCACGGTCATGTTCTGCCGTCACTGCATAAAATATGCACTCGGACTCTGCACAAAACGTCCGGGTGGCACCCCCCAGCCCAATATCAGGGAACCTCTGTACCTGAATCTTCCTGACGGCCGCCAATTCAGTCTTAAGTTTGACTGCTACCGCTGCCAGATGGAAATATCGTATTGAAAAAAACAGTACCTTTGTCTACAAGAAATGGATTAACTAATTGAACAGAATAATTATGAAAAGATTTGGAAAGATTCTGATGGTTGCCGCTCTGGCAATGGTTTCTTACAGTGCATCAGCTGAGCTTGCACCCCAGTGGTCCAAGGGTACGATGATGGCTAATGCGGCACTTGGTGTACAGCCGTTCGGTGGCGCTGTATCAATTGATTATGTACTGGTTGATGAATGGTGGAAAGGACACTTTACTGTTGGTGGCGAGTTGGATTTCAGGTCAGAAAACCATTGGGGTGCTTTCGGTGTAACTCCTCGTGCCACTTATGGATTGAATATAACTGATCAGTTTGAGGTTCATGTAGCAGCAGCAATGGGTTTTGGATTTGCCAATTATGACCATGACGGGATTGAGGATGAAGACTCTTTCATACTTCATAACGAGATGATAGGTTGCCGTTTCTTCTTCACTGATAATATAGGTGTGATAGCAGAGACCGGAGTTGCCAATTGGTTCCCTGTTCTGCGTGCCGGTGTAACATTCAAGTTCTGATGATCATTTTTGATAAGATAGAAGGGGCGGATTTTCCGTCCCTTTTTTTATCTTCGCGGTGTTATGAGAAAATTTGCCTTTGTCCTGTTGCTGGCCACAGCGATAGTTGCCGGTCATGCCGAGAGTACAGTAATAAAAGTGTCAATGGATAACGCCATCCCAACCAACGGGGGATATTGGGAGGGATGGGGCACCAGTCTGTGCTGGTGGGCCAACCGACTGGGCTACAATGAGACGCTCACTCAGAAATCGGCCGACCTGTTCTTTGACGCCAAGAAAGGCCTGGGCCTTAACATAATGCGCTACAACGTGGGCGGAGGCGATGACCCCACACACCATCACATAACCCGTACCGACAGCGATGTGCCCGGCTGGATGTATATTGATGACAACGGAGAGCGCAAGTATGACTATACTGCCGATGCCCGCCAACTGAATGTGGTAAAGGCCGCAATGAAAGCAGCCGGTCAGGATGCCTATTTAGAGATATTCAGCAACTCACCTCCATATTTCATGACCAACAGCGGCTGCTCCACAGGTAACTTCAGGTCCGAGGAGAACAACATAAAGGACGATGAATACGATGACTTTGCCGAGTACATGGCGCACGTGGCCAACTACATGACCCGTGAGATGAAGCTTAAGGTCCGTAGCGTATCGCCCATGAACGAGCCCAACACCAACTACTGGCCCGCCATGAACTACAAGCAGGAGGGCTGTCACATTGATGCCGGCGAGTCCCAGTCCAAGCTGTTGGTATTTACCAAGGAGGCACTTGGCCGTTACGGTCTGAATGACATAATCCTGACCACCAGTGATGAGACCAATCCCGGCAAGCAGATTGAGGAGATAAAGACATTAACCACCGATGCCCGCGCCGCCATAAACCGCATAAGCGTACACACGTACGGCGTTAACAGCATCCGCGAGATGGGACAGCTGGCCAAGGACGAGAAGATAAACCTCTGGATGAGTGAGGTGGACGGCAACGGCACCTCCGGACAGAACGCCGGTGAAATGGGTGCCGGCCTGTGGCTTGCCGAGAAGATAATCAACGATATCGAGGCGCTGGAGCCATCGGCCTGGGTGCTCTGGCAGGTAATAGACACTCACATCAGCAAGGACGGCTACATGGGCCGCAAGGACGGAGGCCCTCTGCGTACCCAAGGAGGCTACTGGGGCACCGCCTGTGCCAACCACGATACAGGTGAGATCCTGCTTACCCAGAAATACTACGCATTCGGTCAGTTTACCCGCTACATCCGTCCCGGCTCCCAACTGATACTATGCCCCACAGAGCGCCGATCGGGAGTGAAAGCCCTCGCCGCCAAAGATAAGAAGCAACTCACCATAGTCTGCACCAACACCACCGCCCAGGAAAAAGATTTGACTATTGATTTGAGCGAGTTCAAACTTAAAGGTTCATTAAAACAAATAAGAACCAGCGGTCAATTCCAAGACGGAGAACACTGGGCAGAAACAGACTTGGGAAAAATCAAAGAAAAAAAGTTGGAAACCGTTTTGGCTCCCAACTCAGTCACAACTTTTGTTATAGGCCTTTAGCCTTGGCTTCGTTCCAGAGGGAATCCATTTCCTCAAGACTCATGTCCTTTAGCTGGCGGCCTTGGCTGATGGCGGCCTCCTCGACGTAGTTGAAGCGGCGGATGAATTTCTTGTTGGTGCGCTCCAGGGCGTCATCGGGATGGATCTTGTAGAGGCGTGCTACGTTGATGATTGAGAACAGCAGGTCCCCAAGTTCCTGCTCGGCTTTCTCCTTGTCGTGGGCCGATATCTCCTGCTTTAACTCTGAGTACTCTTCACGGACTTTATCAAGAGCGCCCTCAGGGGTGTCCCAGTCAAAACCAACGTGGGCTGCCTTCTCCTGGATGCGGAAAGCCTTGATGGTTGAGGGAAGTGCATCGGGCACACCGGCCAGCACACGTTTGTTGCCGCCTTTTTCCTTGAGCTTGAGCTGCTCCCAGTTCTGCAATACCTGCTCGGCGCCATCAACATTGGTGGTGCCGTATATGTGCGGATGGCGGTATATCAGTTTTTCACAGAGCTTGTCACAAACATCCTTGATATCGTAATCGCCCGTCTCGCTGCCTATCTTGGCGTAGAACACCACGTGCAGCAGGACATCGCCCAACTCCTTGCAGATATCGGCCTTGCTGTCTTTCATGATGGCATCGCAGAGCTCATAAACCTCCTCGATGGTATTCTGACGGAGTGAGTCATTGGTCTGTACACTGTCCCAGGGACACTTCTCCCTGAGCTCATCCATTATGTCAAGCAGGCGTCCGAATGCCTGCATCTTCTCATCGCGTGTATGCATAGTTTAATATCCTAATATGGCTGCAAAAATACTTGATAACGCTTAATGCGCCAAACAGTGTCAGATACTTAGTACAACAATTGTTCATTAATATTCAGAATTATACGATATGAGCATTGGCAATCAGTTTTTTATTGTATTTTTAAACCAGATATGAGAACAGTGTCAATTGACAGGCTATTGCGGCTGATAGTTGCTGTTTTTATGGGCTCAGTCGATATTTAGTGGGGAGAGTTAAATTTTGAATGTTGTGTATAAAGGTCTACATTTGCTGTGCCAAAAACATAGATAGTCAAGCCTGCCAAACCCCTTCTACGCGAACGTCGCGAGAATCGGACATAGGCTGGCATATTGGTTCTCATTTTCAAATAACACATTCTTTAGGCGTTCGACCAGCGTCTTCAGCCAAGAAACAAAATAAGACAAGGCATTTTTGTTCTTCCGAGTCTTCCGCTTCTGGTAGTAGCTCTGACCAGGTGAGCCGGATGACGGGATTCTGATTTCTGTACTTCCAACCCGTTTCTTTCCACGATAGCCACGGTCTGTCAATGCCTCTTGCAGCGTGTAACCAGTCAAACGCCTCACTTGCTCCAGATGCGCAGGCAATGTGTGCCCATCGTACGGATTTCCCTGGAAAGCAAGAGCGCTTACAATCAAGCCGCTACCAGTCTTCGCTATCCCACTCTTGTTCCCGAACTCATACTTCTTGTGTTCCTTACCCTTCGAGATGCACTCAACCTCCGGCTCGTGGAGGCTGTACACCTTTTCCTTGTCGCTGCGCTCCTGACTGATTACACGGAGGTACAGATCAATATCCTCCCGGTAACATGACAACTGGATATCGGTCATCTTGCGGGCAATGTCGTTCACCATCGCCTTGGCGATGGTCCGCAGACGCTTCACCGCCTTCTTCCCCTCCTTCATACGCGTAGGATGGTTCATAAACCGGACCTTCAACTTCAAGGCTTTCACTTCCCGCGTGTATGTCCGGCGAAGCTCAATATTCTCCCGCTCCGACACCTTCAATACACGTTCTATGATCTTTCGGTAAAGCTTCGCATCCGTCGGGAACGTGATGTTCTTCTCCTGCACCGTGCCGTCGATCATCACCTGCTTCAGCTCCTTCTCCGTTATCTCCGCCGCATTCACCATCAGGCTGATCTTGAAGATCTTCTCCGCCCCCTTCTCGCCGATACGCTTCCGGAACTTCGTCATGTCTATCGGGTTCATCGGAGGATGCTTCTGGAACACCTTCTCGCCCGTGAAGTACTGCATGTAAGGATTCTCCAGCCAGCGGGCCACTACACCTTCGTCGCTCAGGTTATAGATGCTCTTCAACAGCATCATCCCCACCATCGTACGGATCGGTACGCTCGGACGGCCGTTGTCCGCGCAGTAGTACGCCGCGAACTCAGACTCCACTTCACACCAGTCAATCTGTCTGGACAGAAGGACCAGTTCGTGGTTCATGTCTATGAAACTTTCCAATGCTGAATTCTATTTCAAAGTGCAACAATTGGGATGTTGACGATAAGATAATAGATAACTTTATTGTCATGAATTAGAAAAGGATTGCACGAAATGG
>CAJOLR010000035.1 GCA_905235565.1 uncultured Bacteroidaceae bacterium
ATCAAGGTCTATACCCGTGAAGGCGGATTTGTGGAGAGCGTGCTGGTTCAGGACGGTGCCCTGGTTCACAAAGGTGATACGCTCATGATTCTGAGCGACCCTGAGTTGCAGCGTACCATAGAGACCGCACGGGAGAGCTGGCGCAAGCAGAACCGCTCCTATCGCACCAGCATGATTGAGATGGACCAGCGCCGTCTGTCACTGGCACAGAGCATACTGCAGACCAAGTATGAGCTAAAGCGGCTGGAGAAGGAGCACAACCTGGCTCTTGAGGAATACCGCATGGGGATACGCAGCCGTGCCCAACTCGATGTGGCCGATGAGGAGTACAACTACAAAATGGAGACCGTACGCCTGCAGCTGGAGAGCCGCCGTCAGGACTCCGTACTGAACGCAATCCGCCAGGAGGCCCTGCAGGATGAACTGGCCGAAGCCCAGCGCCAGCTACGCAAGACCGAGGAGCGTCTGAACGACCTTATAGTGACTGCACCAGCCGACGGCCAGCTGAGCGGACTCTCGCTTGAGCCCAGCCAGCGCATAAGCTCCGGCACCGCTATTGCCGACATCAAACGAATGGACCAGTTCCGCATGCGCCTGAGCATAAACGAGTTCTACATAGACAAGATAACCGTGGGCCAGCCCGCCACCATAACATACGAGAAAAAGACCTACCCCATGACCATCAGCAGCACCGTGCCTGAGATCAAAAGCGGATCATTTGATATCTATCTGGTATTCACGGATTCACTGCCCGATAACGCCCGCATAGGAAAGTCCTATCAGGCCCGCATAGAGATGGGCGGCCAGGCGCAGTCCATAATAGTGCCCAAGGGCAACTTCTACAACTACACCCACGGCAGCTGGGTATTCAAGGTCAACGCACAGCACACCCACGCCGTCCGCGTACCCGTAAGCATCGGCCGCCAGAACCCACGCCACTTTGAGATACTTGAAGGCCTCAACCCCGGCGACGAAATCATAATAACCGGCTACGACCGCATAGCCGATGCCGATGAGGTGGTGCTCAACTGAAAAGCGAGTGACGCAAAGAGAAACGATCCTAATGCGTCGCTAATGCAGCAAGGAAAATTTGGTAGTTAAGAAAAAACATGGTAATATTGCATCGTGTAATTTGCGTCACGTAATTTCCGTCACGTAAAAAGCGCGATAAGAATATGGATAAGAGAGAGAACACCAGACTGCAGAACCCTTTCGTTTACACCGGATATGTGAGTCCGGATTATTTCTGTGACCGTAAAGAGGAGACTGAGGATTTGATTTCAAACCTCAGGAACGGACGTAATACCACATTGATAGCTCCACGGCGCATAGGAAAGACAGGACTGATAAAGAATACCTTCTATTGGTTGGAGAGTAAAGATAAAGATGCTGTCTGCATATATCTTGACATATTCTCCACCAAGAACCAGCATGATTTTGTAAAGATGCTTGGATCGGCAGTAATAAACCGGATAATGTCTTTAGACCAGACTGCGCTCAAGCGTATAATGGAGTTCTTCGGCTCCTGGCGTCCGGTATTCGGCACTGACCCTATGACAGGAATGCCCACTGTCTCAGTGAGCATAGAGCCTACTGAATCAGATCTTTCGTTAGGCACCATATTTGACTATCTTAAGCAAAGTCCGCATCAGATATATATTGCAATTGATGAGTTCCAGCAGATAACAAACTATCCGGAATCCGGGACAGAGGCCTTGCTGCGTTCACATATCCAGTTTGCTCCCAACGTTCATTTCATCTTTTCGGGTAGCAAGAGGCATATCATGGCGCAGATATTCAATTCACCGGCCAGACCGTTCTACCAGAGCACCGCATCAATGGGACTCTATCCTTTACATGAGGAGATATATTACGATTTTGCAAGGAGTTTCTTTGAGAAGGCAAATGGCTGTCTTGGCAACGATGTGTTCCATTACATCTATCAGAGATTTGACGGAGTAACCTGGAATATCCAGCAGATACTGAACCGTTTGTATGAGACTGATAAACGTGTTGGAGATGAGAGCCAGGCAAATGAGGCAATCCGGCATATAGTAAGCCGTAATGGTATGCTTTATGAAGGATTGATGGAATTCCTTACAGACAATCAGTTGTCGCTGTTAAAGGCTATTGCCAAGTCCGGATGTGTGGAGAGTCCGCAAAGCAACTCTTTTATCAGACAGTTTGGACTGCCAAGCCCCAGCAGCATCAAGACTGCCCTTACTGTTCTTATTGATAAGGAAGTTGTATATAGGGATTCAAAAGGATACATGGTTTATGACCGTTTCTTTGAATTGTGGTTGAAACAACTGCCTTAGTTTAAAATTTTGCCCATATTATGACAGACGCTAAGATTCTTGTGATTGATGATAATACGGCGGTTTTGAGTACGCTTAAGATTGTGCTCAAGAGCGTGTTCAAGACTGTAGTGGCAGTGAGTGACCCGCAGCTTATCCCGGCGCTTATCAGTGCGGGCGATGTGGATGCGGTGCTGTTGGACATGAACTTTGGGTCCGATAAGCTGGACGGACAGGACGGCCTGTTCTGGCTGGACCGTATAATGAGCCGCAGCGGTCTGGACAATCCTCCGGCTGTGGTCATGATCACTGCGTTCGGTGATGTGGGCCTGGCGGTGACATCGCTCAAGAAAGGGGCGCTGGACTTTATCCAGAAGCCCTGGGACAACAATGACCTTATCAAGAAACTGCATGAGGCCATAGCCAAGCGTGATGCGCTCTATGCCGAAAGGCAGAAGAATCCCGCTGTAGCGGAGACTGAACAGCAGGAGGCGCCCAGTTCACTCGATGAGATGGAGAAACTCACCATCCAGCGGGTGTTGGAGTCAAGCGGACGCAACCTTACCACCGCTGCCGACAAACTGGGCATTAGCCGTCAGACATTGTACAACAAGATGAAACATCATGGCATCATTTAGCCGTCATTATACACTGCATGTGACGGTATCGGTCGTGATGGTAATGGCTCTGCCGGCAGTTGGCGTGTGGCTCTGTTTTAAAGGCTACGCGCCGCTGGCCGTACTTATGGGCATACTGGCTCTTGCCGCTGTATTCAGGCTCATAAGACTGCTGCGCTACCCCATAACCCAGACCGAGATGATGGCGCGGGCCATCAAGAACAATGACCTGATGCTGCATATCCCTGAGACCGATGATGTGCTGCTGCGTCAGGCATCGGCTGATATGAACCGCATACTGGTATCATACCGCCGTGATCAGAATGAGCTGGAAACCCGCAAGAACTACTATGACCGCATCCTGCGCGTGATGACGCATGAACTGCGCAACACCGTGACTCCAATTGTATCTCTTACAGATTTCATGATTGAGAACCCCGATGCCCAATCTGAGGAAGACCGCCGGGAGGCCATCAGCATAATAAACTCACAGGCCCACAACGTCTGTTCATTCCTGGAGTCATACCGCCAGCTTACTGTGCTGACTCAGCCATCCATGACCGATATCCCCGTATCCCGCATTTTCAGCAACCTGCAGACTCTGCTCAAGGCCGAGCCGGGCGCGGACCGCGTGCGTTTTGAGCAAGCCGGCGATGTTATTATCCATGCAGACTCCAGCCTTATCCCGCTGGCACTCATAAATATTATCCGTAACGCCATTCAGGCAACCGATGGCGTAGAGGACGGCCGCATTACCGTGATGGCATCGGCCCCCGGAGGCAAGCCCTGCATAACCGTAACCAATAATGGTCCGGAGATTCCGGAGAGCCGCATAGAGGAGATATTCATGCCCTTCTACTCCACCAAGAAGAGAGGCAGCGGCAGCGGTATAGGCCTTGCCCTCTCGCGTCAGATCATGCAGCTTCATGAGGGTACGCTTACCTGCTCATCGCACTATCCCTATACCACTTTCACCCTCCAGTTCAGTTGAAACTGCCCTGAGAACAAGTCTGATGAGTCTAATCTTGCTTCTCCTTAAGGAAACGTTTAATAAGGAACGCAAGGAAATAGGGGAACGTGTAGAACTTACCGTTCCAACCTATGTTTTTGTAACCCAGTTTGATTCCGTATCTGATATCGGGGTATGAATCCCTGTCTATCAGATTGTTGAGTGATGCTGTTGCACCATCGTTGGCCTTGACCTCAACAGGGATAAGTGAATTAGTGTCACGTACAAAGAAATCCATCTCAAGCGACGGATTGTCATGCTTGTAGAAACAGAGTCCTTCGTAACCCGATTTTATCAGCATTTCTCCAACAACATTCTCATATATGGCACCTTTGTATGTGCCAAAATTACGATTGGCACGCAGATCCTCCTGTGACTCCTCATCAAGTGAGGCAATCAAGAGCCCTGAGTCATGATAATATACCTTGTAATTGTTTGCATCATAGTTGCCCTTTAACGGGAGCTCTGCATTGCTCAGGCAATATGCAACGTTTATTACGCCAGCCTCCTTGAGCCAGTCCACAGAGCCTACGTATTCCCTGTTGCGTGCTCCCTTGGCAACTTTGGTAATCTGGTATTTCTTGTTATCCTTGGCCAAAAATATGGATATATGCTTATAGACGGCCAGAATCTTGGCCTTGTCGGTCTCCTTGGCATATTTGGTTATATCCTCCTCATAGTCTTTTAGCAGTTGACGCTGGATTTTGAGCGTTCCGCCAAAATGGCCGTTGTCAATATATGTCTTTACAACTTCCGGCATTCCTCCTATGGTCATGTAATCACGGAAGATGTCCATCATGGTGTCCATTTCAAGACTGGAGAATGGGGTAAGGTGAAGCATGTGGGTGTAGAGACTGTCAATCTGCTGCTGCGAATATCCCTTTGCCCACAGGAACTCCTCAAAGTCCATGGAGTGCATATCATAATCCTCCTTGAATCCCACAGCGTTTGATTCAATCTCCTCATAGTAAATACCCATCAGAGAGCCGGAGCAGATAACGTCAAACCGTCCGTCCTCACAGAAAGACTTGAGTGATGTGGCGCAGTCTGGGCATTTCTGAAGCTCATCAAAAAACAATAGGGTCTTATGCGGGATAATCTTCCATGATGGCTCAAGCAGAGTGATGTTCCTGATAATGGTATCCACCTCATAGCCGTCATTAAATATGGCTCTGAATTTCTTCTGGAGCACAAAGTTGATTTCAAGCACGGACTCATAGTTGGCCTTAGCAAACGCGCGTATAGACTCGGTTTTTCCAATCTGTCTGGCACCTTTTACTATAAGCGGTTTGCGTTCAGGATTGTTTTTCCAGTCTTTGAGATAGTTATCTATCTTTCTTTTAAGGAGTTCCATAAGTAAAAATCACAAAATCCGATGCAAAAATACTGAATAAATCACATTTTCGGCATAGAATTTGGTTTAAAAATCACATTTTCGGGAACAACCCTAATGCTTCACTCGCTTTTGATTACTTCGGCCGGATTGGTGCGCATGATGGCGCGTATCTTGCCCCATACGGAGAGAGCCACAATGAGTGCAATTGCCACCAGCGTTACAGGTGCAATCCAGACATACAGTCCTGCATGACCAAGCAAAGCCAATGAAGCCAGAATGCCTATAGGGAATGCCACTGCCAGTATTATGCAGTACGGCCTGATGAACAGGGCCATTATGTTCCTGCCCTTTGCACCGTTGATTTTGCGCAGAGCCACTTCCTTGCGGCGTACGTTGGTTTCGGCCGATATGGACGATGTCACGCTCAATATCACCAGCAGTATGCACACCATTCCGCCTATCTGGAATCCCAACGCTGTAAAGCGGTATTCATCGTCGGTATATTTGGGTATGGATATTATCCTGACATCCTCCATAGATGACGGGTTAACCTCTTTCCAGGCATTACGCAGAAGTGTCTCAGCCTCAGTCTTTGAAACACCTTCACGGAACCTTACAAAAAAGTTTGTATGATATTCCGATATGGGATGATACTGGAACAGCCCACCTACATCTCCAGCAGACTCATAAGGATCACCTAACATATAGTGTTCATACACTCCGGTTATATGAATAGGGATGACAGTGTTGTAACTTACAGTTGATATGCTGCTTAAATCCACACTATCCCTCATATACCTTTCGTACGTAAGCCGGTCTATCAGATATCCGCTTGTAGGATGTGCAGGATCAAGCCATTCAATCGGGATATTGAAGAACCGGAAATAACGTATATCATAACCTTTTTCAAACAACCATTCCATTCTGCCTTGAACATTGAACTGACTTGCATGCGATCCGTTCCAGTCGTACTCAGAAGACACCATATCCTCAACCTGTGGCATCCTGCTTACCATATTGCAGAATACCTGCTGAATGTCCGTATATGAATCGCCTTCCTTGGTCTTAACATAGAAAGTCCTGCGGGTTTCTGACCTGGAAAGCGGGTTATATGGTCTTGGTGCGGTAGATGCTATGTCAAGAACCGATGCCAATGCCATAACTGCAACCGATGTCTCTATGCCGATTATTATGTATTTCAGCACTTTCCGCTCACGCTGGTAGGCCACAATCCTGTTCCTCAGAACCTTGTTCTGCCCAAATACCGCTATCCGGCATACCACAACGCCTACTAACGCAATGCACACAGTGGTCAATGTATTCAGCCATATCAAATCCGCCAAATGAAAATAACGGTCTCCCATATAAACTGTCTGGTTGACCCATGAGCAGATAAGGATTGTGATATATTGGGCTATGGCAAATGATAATAGCAGTATGATTATGACTTCGGCTACCAGCATAAACGCAAGACTACTCTGTCTGGCTCCCAGGCTATATTGGATGATATTGGACCGGTTACGCTGCTTGAGCACCATTGCCAGATGCTTGAGGTAATTTGTTACGGCAACAAGGAGAACCAGAATGCTCAACATGCTAAGCAACAGCTTTTCCATCCTGTCACCGGGATTCTCATAGAATCCGGCCAGTTGCAGAATCTTCCTGTTTCCCTCACCATCATCTACCAAGGTAACGCTCAGTCTGTCGTTTATATCATTTACGTCGGCTCCCTCCTTAAGTACAACATCGACATCGTAAAATGTAAAACCTTGGATCTTCCAGTCCTGAGTGCAGAAAAAAACGTCATAACCACAGCTGCGACGCCATTTGTCATCACGCACCACATTAACAATCTGATATTCTCTGCCTATCCGGTAGGTCTCAGTCTTGACAAGACATTGGCTTATATCCTTGTCATAACCCATGCGCTTAAGAAGTGACTCCGATACTACTATCTCATTCTCGTTCTGTGGCACTCTGTCACCATACAAGAGAGAGAGATTCCAGTATTTGAAATAATCGCCATCAACATAAACTCCTTTTACCGGCCCCATTCCATATACCTTGACCGAATCGGCAAAAGACAAATGGGCCCACATGCCACCGCCTACACTTACAGATTCTATTTCCGGCAAATCCAACAGAGTCTTGTAATCCAGGTATGGCAACTGTGAGCGATATATCCTATCCTGTTGCCCCACATGGTTTCCCGGTATTGTCATGCAAACAAACCGGCTCCGTTTGTGACCGGGAAGCCGGTTCTCAAAGAAATCATCATAGTTGATGCCATAGAACAGCATGGAGAACATTGCTGTACCTATAGCGAGGCAGCAAACACTGAGCAGACTGTAAATCCAGTTCCTGCAGATACTCCTCCAAGCAGTCTTAATGTAATGCAAAAACATAAATGTTTTTTTCAATTTTGACGCAAAGGGGTCGTTTAACAATGCGTCACTTTTACAGCGGGAGTTCCTTTACGATGCTGCCGTCAAAGAGGTTGATTATACGGTTGGCGTACGATGCGTCGTGACGGCTGTGGGTTACCATTACAATGGTGGTTCCCTGCTGGTTGAGTTCCTTCAAGAGGTTCATCACCTCCTGACCGTTCACTGAGTCCAGGTTACCGGTGGGCTCATCGGCAAGTATCAGCTTGGGACCTGCTATCACGGCGCGGGCTATTGCTACGCGCTGCTGCTGACCACCGCTCAGCTGGTTGGGGAAATGCTTCTCGCGGTGCGAAATGTTCATGCGCTCCATAACCTCCTCGGCACGGCGGCGACGCTCCTTGGCGGGCACGCCCATATAGAGCAACGGAAGTTCAATATTCTCACGTACGTTAAGCTCATCAATAAGGTTAAAGCTCTGGAACACAAATCCAATCACACCCTTACGCAGGTCTGTGCGATGATTCTCATCAAGTGTGGCTACCTCAACGCCCTGCAGCTTGTAACTGCCCTTGGTGGGGTTGTCCAGCAAACCAAGGATATTCAGCAAGGTTGACTTACCGCAACCTGACGGGCCCATGATGGCCACAAACTCACCGTCGGCAACCGTGAACGATACATCATTCAGCGCCCAGGTCTCAACTTCCTCCGTACGGAAGATCTTCTGTAAATTCTGTACTTCAATCATATTTCAAATTATTAGGTTATTGATTATTTATTTCTGACTCAAAATTATCCCTCAACTACTCCATTCTCCAAGAAAAAACATCAAAATCGCACTTTCCGGCCCAAAATCGTCTAATTTTTTGACACTCACTCGCTTTTGATTACATCAGCCGGATTCTCGCGTGCGGTTTTGAGGACCTGATGGCCAACCGTGAGGCTGATGACAATAACCATAGCAACAAGAATGACCGCATATATCCACCAGTTTATGGTAATCTGTCGCTCATACTGCTGAATCCACCTGTGCATGAATATGTAACCCACAGAGAAGGCCAGGATGGTTGAAATCAGGAGTGTGCCGCCGTATTCACGGCCTAATATGCCTATTATGTCACCCACCTTTGCTCCATGAACCTTACGCACGGCTATCTCACGCCGGCGTTCGCGGCAGGCCAGGACAATCATTGAATATGTGCCGAATATGGCAATCAGGATGCAGATTATCCCAAGCCCTAGCACCAGATTCTTGAGATGCTCCTGGCTGGCAAGGCTTTCAAAGAAACGGTCCTCAGGGAATGTCAGTTCATATTCAAGGCCCGCCTCATCCATGATACGCGCCACTTCATTTCTTAACACATCCTTCATGCCATGATCGTATGTCATTGTGATATGAGCTACTGTCCAGCCCGATGGTCCTACTGGAGACATAAGGCGGCGGTTGTGCGGTGCGCATAATATGAACATTAAGGGAGCCGTATCAAACCTGTATGGATAAATATCACTTACTACCGCTATTACCCTGAAAGTATATTGTGCTTTCCTAAACACAAAGCCAGACGGAGACCCTGTCAAATAAGAACGTTCAATTGAAATGGTCGGCTCTTCATTTATATCAGCAAGTCCTAGTTCTTTTTTCACGTTCTCTGTAATCACTATCTCATCATTCTGTAGGGGTCGGTCAGGAATGGCACCTTCTATAACTTTCAAATCAAGCAGTTTCATCTTTTCAGGCTCCACAATATCAATGGCTCTGATATCCAGGTGTTCCCGTCCGTTTATTGCAGCATCCCGCCACAATATCTCGCTGTCATAATGCATCTTCTCAATATCACCGAAATTCCGGTATAAGGCCGTTACAACGGGAATCGCCCTCAATTGGGAGGTCAAGCCAAACTGACCGTCAAGCCGCTCCAGATATTCGTACCCGAACTCTTTCATGTGGTCATCTTTTTCAGGTACATCTTGCTCATCTTCAGCTGGCGGATACCATGCATATCTTATAGCCAAATAACCTGCCCAACCGTTCACCGGATTGTCAATTGACAGAACTGCCATATCATTTATCTTTGATCCCCATTCATTGTTACGCAGGAATTTGAATTGTCGGGCCATCACAATGACAATGAACAGGAACATCACGCTTGTGAATGTCTGAACTCCTATGCTCACCTTCCTGAACCTGATGTTTAGGGTTGAGGTAATTGAACTCTGCACGGTCCTCTTACGCAGAATCCTTACTGCAAGGATGCTTATCAGCAGTGATATTACCAGGACCATAAACATCACGACCACACTTCCGACTGTCACATATCCTCCGGTCATCTGTATATCGGCCATTTTTATGAACTGTTGCTTTAAAAGCTGTATTGATAACAATCCCACAATCATAGCAACAGCAAGAATTACTCCCAATTCAGTAACCAGCATCTTGACAAGTGACGACGCGGTTGCGCCGTTTACAGTTCTTAAAGCCATCTCCCTCCTTCGTGTCCTGATACCGTTAAGTGAGAACAGCAGGAAGTTGATTATAGCGCATAGCATCAGCATAAAACTGAAAAAGCAGAACACCTTTACGTGTGCATAATTCACGTACATATCGCTCTTGGCCATCTGTCTGTGCATTTCACCTATAGGCAGCAACTCATAATGTGAATGCTCGTCTTCATCAAGACTGTTGCGCACTTTTTCGGCAAAAGCCTTTACATCAATCCCCTTATGAACCCTGATAATCACATTAGGGAATAGGTCATCGCGCGTTAAACCTTCATGTCTCCAATAGCCCGCTTCTGTTTTTTCAGACATCTTGAAATCATACCAGGAGAGTATATCGAACTGAATGGCCGACATGCGCCCAAAGTCTTTTACAACCGCTGCTATGGTTTTACCCAACAGTTCCTGTCCTATGGGATCCTGTCCATGAAAAGCCTTGTCAGCGTATGTTGAAGAGATGGCTATGAAACTTGTATCCCGCATGAACCATTCATTACCGGATATGACGGGTAGATCAAATATGGTGCGGAACACAGTATCAATCCTAAGTTCCGTCAGATTCTCTTTCTCATGCTCCCTATATACAAACTTGGATATCTTCTCTATCTCAGGGTAACTGTACAGCTGTTCATGCTCTGTATAATTGACGTAACCGGTATGCATCTCAGTGCCATCTTCATGCACATATCTTGAGAACGTGAAAATCCGGTCAGCATCTTTGTGATAAGTGTCAAATGATTCCTCAAAATGAATCCATAGTGCGGAAAGACTGAGGTAAACAAAGCCAGCGGCCAGGCCCAATATGCTGACCGTGTTCTGGAGCGCATACTTACGTATGTTACGCAGCGCTATTTTAAGATAGTGTATAAACATATCTGGACTGTTGATTGTTTAATTGCTGCTCCAAAATTATCCCCTCCCGCCACCTCTTTCCAAGAAATAAGGGCAAAATCGCACTTTCCGCCCCAAAATCGTCTAATTTTTTGACACTTTCAATGAATCACTGCACAGACCCACTCCGGCAAGTTATCCGTATAACGTTTGGCTATCCTGCCATCGGTGGTTCTGAGAATCAGGCGCGGGGCGGCGTTTTCTGTCGAGTTGTCATAGAGATAAACCCTGTCGGCAATCTTTATGGCCTCTGATATGTTCTTGAGTGAGCTGTAATATCTGGAGATAGTCTTGGAAATGGGCACCTCATGCCCGCCGTTAAGATAACGTTGCGCTATGCGGTTTATGTTTATCAGCGGCGATTCCGTGCACACATAAAATATCCTGATGAAAAAGCCTGCATCCTTAGCCTTGCGCAGGAATTCCATTTTCTCGGCCGATGAAAACACTGTTTCAAACACAAAGTCAGTTCCGTTTGACAAGCATTCATATCGCTGTCCGGTAGCCGTCTGGGCTGCTTTCAGGACTGCATCGGCAGAGTTCCAGTCACCGTATTGTTCCTGGGCAATATTATCGGGATTGATGTAAAGACTGTCAGCGCCCCACTCATTCTTGAGCAGCTGCTCTGTAGTTGTGGTCTTTCCCGAACCGTTCGGCCCGGCCACAATACACATTACAGGTTTCTTTTTCATAGTATCTTATTTTAAGCTCTTTATCTCTTCCAGTTTTTTGCGCAACACCTCATGGGCGTTGAATGAAGATGCCATTGCCGATTCGCAAACCTGGTGCATTATCTCCTCAAGCATGTATTCCTGCGGCTCTTCCAATGATGACAGCCTGTATTGCCTGATGTCCTGCCTTTTTACAGCCTCGTCATCCACACCGCATCCGGCACCGAAATAGGCCAGCACCTGATTAACCTTGTCCATCCTGAGGCTCTGCTTGCCCTGCTCCAGTTCGCGCAGGAACCTCAACCCCACACCGGCCCTTACCGCCAGCTCCGGCTGCGTAAGATGCCGCTCCTTGCGGCATCTCTTTATAAATGCGCTGATACTCTCCATTTCTACACCCTTTTGGGTGCAAAAATACCAATATATCTTAACAAAATATCATTAAACGGGTATATTTTTAAGCAATTGATGCATTATTCGCTCGGCCCAAAGTGACGCAAAACGAAACGACCCCTTTGCGGCGTTACTCGCTCTTAATCACATCGGCCGGATTGGTGCGCATTATGGCACGTACTCTTCTCAGCAAGGTCAATGCTACCACCATAACTATAATGGCCAATGATGCGGGAAGCACCCAACTTACATAACTGTCAAGCATTATAAAAGATCCCTCTTTTGACGCCTTGACCATCGGCATTACGCTGAACATATAACCTGCCACGAAAGCAATAGCCACTATTATGCCGTAAGGCTTGACAAACAATCCGGCTATATCACGCGCCTTGGCACCGTTGATTTTACGCAGAGCTACTTCCTTGCGACGTCTTTCGGCATCGGCCGATACCGAAGATTTAACACTCAGGACTGCCAACAGAATACAGATGAAAGCAACTGCTGTATATAAGGAAGAAGCCGTCTTTACTTCATCCTGATATGAATAAGTTTCTATATCATTTAGTTTTAACTCTACTGTTTCAGGCAGATGTCCCGACACCACCTCATTGACCAGTTCCTGACCCCTCTCCCTGCTTATACCGGGCGCAAATCTGACATACAGATAATTGGTGACCGAATTATTGATTGTAATGGCATCACCCTTACTGTCCAATACCTCCTCATTTTTGCGGATAGCCCCAAAATTCCGCTCGTAAACTCCGGCTACTGTATATTTCCGGCTTGCATGCGATATGATATTTCCATTCATGTCAAAACTGATTACACCAGGATCATTCAGTTCCAATGGCTGCGTGACATCAGCCCCATCGGCCAACAGATTATCATACAACCTGCGGCTCAGATAGATCTCATTGCCGGTTTCCGGTACGCCAGTCCTGTCACACGGTATATTGAAGAATTTAAAGTAATTGGCGTCCACCTGTAACAACCATGTATTGCTATTGCCGATTGACATCAGAGTTCCCACTCCGGCACTTGCACAACGGCAGACATCTTCAATCTGAGGTATGGAACTCAGTTCCCTTAACAATTCCTCAACGGGAACATACTGTTCAATTACTGACCTGTCTTCAAGATCCAGCCTGTATGTTCTCTTGCTGACATCTCCAGGCATAGGGTTATACCGTTTCTCGGAAAATCCGATAAAGATCAGGGACTGACATATTCCATAAACTGCCACAGACAGTTCTATACCTATAATCAGATTGGTTACGAGGTGTCTCTCCTTGCGTGACGTTCTTTTGGCGGCAAAGGCTCTTTTCACAAACCATATGGCTGTGACTAATACTACGGCCGTACATATAGCCAGTATTATGGCCGATGAGAATGCTTCGATAGCAGCAATATCCCTCATGGGCAGGCTGTGATACAGATTATAGTTCTCTCTGTTCACGTTTAGGAATTCCGTCAGGATTGACGAAATGTAAATAGACAACAACGTTGACGCCAGCAGCATTATTAAGACTTCAATCATCTGCAGGGCAAATATATGCCACACTCCTGCTCCCATGCAGAAATGTATCTGTTTGGCTCTCTTGTTCTGAACTACAGACTGAACCAGCCTTTTCAGGAAACTCACCACCACTACAGCCAATACAACCAGACGCAGCAGGGTCAGAACGAACTGATTACCGGAATCTGAATAACGAGGATAGGTCAGCGCGGGAGTCTTGGGCTCTCCCCATGAATTCATGAACTGTTTTGCCTTAAGCCTCTCGTTTACCGTTTCCTTATCGGCTCCGGGAGAGAGAATGACATCCGGGGTGAAGACCTCATTGACACGGGTTGCATCAAGCCAATGGAAACAGACAAATTGCACCTCATAAGCCCATTTGTCATCCTTAATCACATTGACTATCCTGTACTCCCTACCAGACTGACTGTAATCGGATAATATAGGTTCAACAGTATATGATCCTATCTCATTAATATCCAGCCCAATCCTTTTTAGAACAGACTCCTTTATTATTATCTCGGAATCGTTGGATGGCATACGGTCACCCATCATAAGAGTAAGGTTCCTATACTTATAATATGACCCGGATACACATCTTTGCTTGGCCTGGACACCGCTTTGGAAATAATATGGGATATCCTTTCCGGCAGCATGAAACATAAGACCGGTCTCATTTACGAACTCATCTCTTGAATCCTGCAATACAATATCCTCTACACCATCCACATAGAAACAGGTTGCATCAAAGACTTGCGGGCCGAAAGTTGCCACATTCCTGTTGTACGCCTGCATGAAAGCTCCAAAATCAGATGCGGCCGCTTTCTGCTTCTCCTTGATTGAATCCGGAACAGTCAGTTCGGTACTATAAGTCCTGTCAGAACCTGGATAACGCGTCTGGTAATAACGGTCTTCCTGTACTGTCATGACAGCATTGATGGTAAGACCGGCAGCAAGGCAAAGAGTAATAACAAGGAAATAACTCCAGTCACGCTTTATATTGCGTAAAGCAATCTTAAGGAATTGGTAAAACATATTGAGCCTGTTTTAATATACACCCCAAAATTATCCCCTCCCGCCACCACTCTCCAAGAAAAAAAACTCAAAATCGTACTATCTGCCCCAAAATCGTCTAATTTTTTGACACTCACCCGCTTTTCCCGCCAAAGTGTCCCGCGCTCATCGACACTGTGAGCCTCATAGCATCACTCGCTGTGTTACATACCTTAATCTGGAGGGTGTGTAACACACTGATGTGCCCCACAAGCCTTGTGAGAGGGGCCGATGTGAAACACTTTGGCAAAAGACTAAAAAAAGAATCTTATTGGTTGCAATACGGTGCAATATTTAATATATTTGCAACCAAACAACAACAAGTATGGCACAGACAGCATTTACAGTCCGTATGGACTCTGAGGTGAAAAAGCAGTTTGATGAACTCTGCAAGGACTTTGGCATGAGTTCCAATACCGCATTCAACATTTTTGCCAGGACGGTAATCAAGAAGCAACGAATACCGTTCGAGGTGGAATCTGAGCGCGAGACCAGACTTCGCCAAGCACGTGAAACGTTCGAAAGAATAGAACGGTATAAGGCAGAGAACAATTTGCCGGAACTAACAATGGATGAAATTGATGAGGAGATAAGGAAATGCCGAGAGGAACGCCGTCAAATGAACAATAACATACAACAATAAAAAGCACATTATGAAATACCTTGCCGTGATTGATACAAACATCCTTGTTTCTTATCTGCTAACTAAAAACCGAGATTCTTCGGTCGTAAAGATCATTGAACTGGTCAAAGAAGGAATAATAGTACCTCTTATTCAAAAAGCCAGGCACACAGCATCTGCGAACCACCCATCGGATTCACATCCCGATGAGTGGTCTTACTGTATCACTCGCTATAGTGCAGGTATAAGGTACTTCCAGATAATGTCCATATAAGGCTGATAGAGGTTGGAGTCTGTGGTGAGCACCAACACTGCATCCTTATCGGGGAATACCATGAAATACTGACCGTTGGCTCCGTCGGCACGGTAACCGTTATCGGAGCATATCCACATCTGATAGCAGTAACCCTTGGCCCACTGGTTGTTATCCTTGGTTATACCCAGACGTGGCATATCCTCCAGACGCGTTCCTGCGGGGCCCGATTCCACCTTATATGTTGACATCTCCTTTACCCACGATGCAGGAATCACCTGCTTTCCGTTCCACTTGCCGTTCTGAAGCATGCACTGTCCCATGCGGGCCATATCCTCGGTCTTAAGGTGCAGACCCCAGCCGCCGCAGCTCATTCCCTGCGGACTCTTGTCCCATTCAGGCTTGTCTATGCCCAGCGGCTGCCACAGGCGCGGCTCAAGATAGTCATTCATATCCTGTCCTGTCACCTTGGTTATTATGGCCGACAGCATGTATGTACCCACAGAGTTATACACAAAATACGTTCCGGGAGTATGCGTAACCGGCTCAGCCAGGAATCCCTCAACCCAATCAGGAGCGGTATAGGTATTGAAGTTGATGGCCACATCATGTCCGCAGGTCATTGTAAGCAGGTCACGTATGGTCATTGCGGCCAGATTATCGCTCACCTGAGCCGGGAGTTTGTCGGGGAAATACTTGATTACCTTGTCGTCAACCTTAATCAGCCCCTCATCAATGGCAAATCCTATGGCTGCGGCCGTAAAGGTCTTGCTAACCGACCACATGGTATGCGGCTTTTCGGCCGATTCACCGTTATACCAGCGCTCCAGCACCACTTTGCCGTGCTTAAGCACCATGATGCTGTGCAGGTTGATATGGTCCCTACCCTTGGGCTCGGACTTTGTAGCCTCGTAAAAAGCATCGGCCGCAGCCACCAGTTCCTTACTGGGCTTGCCGCGCTTTAGTTCATTGTCAGATGTTGAATCACAAGCGCTAAACTGCATTATCACGGCTGCAGCCATAACAGCTGCCAATAAACGAATTTTTCTCATAATGAATGGTGAGTGACTAATTTTTCCAAATATAGGCATTATCTTCAGAATCATTCAGAATCTGCTTAAATTTGTAATCCCTTCCTACAATTATTCACTACATTTGCAATGTGAAAAACGTGTTTTAAGACCTTGTTTGCGCAAAGCCTGGAATACTTTTACATGAAATAAATAATTATTTTGATATTAATTTTACTATCTTTGCGATGAAATACAACGAACTGGAACGCTTACTGAAGAAAGCGGGTTGCAGATTATGTGATGACAACGGGAGACATCCAACATGGTATAGCCCTAAAACCGATAGATATTTCCAGACCAGCCATCACAAATCAGAAGAGGTTAAACCCGTTACTTTAAATAGTATTCTTAAGGATGCAGGACTAAAATGATTCACAATGAAAACAGTAAAAGTAACAATTGAAAGAGGTGTCAAGGGCGACTATTCAGCATATATTTCCAGTAACAACTGTGAATTTGGCTGTATAGGAGAAGGAAAGACCGCACGTGAAACCGAAGAGGATTTCATGGCTGGCGTTGAAGACATAAAACGTGTTTACTCATCACAAGGGAAACCTTTTCCGGATATAAAGTTTGTTTTCCAGTATGATGTGGCTTCATTCCTTAATTACTACTCATACGCTTTTTCACTGGCAGGGTTGGAACGCATAACCGGCATCAACCAACGCCAGTTAAGCCATTATGTCACAGGCGTAAGGCATCCATCCAAACGGACAGCATCCAAAATTGAGAAATCCATGAAGGCCTTTGCTACCGAAATATCAGAACTCAACCTTGTCTGATTTAAACGAAGTGACGCAAAGGGGTCGTTTCGTTTTGCGTTACTCGCTCTTGATTACATCGGCCGGGTTCTCACGTGCGGCACAGAGCACACGATTAAGTACCGTGGCAACAATGACTAGTGCGGTAAAGACAAATACCGAAAGGTAAATCCACCAGCTTATGGCAGCCTGATAATAGAACTGCTGTATCCAGCGGTGCATCACCATATAGCCCAATGCCATAGCTATCGCCGATGACACAAGGAATATCATTCCGTATTCACGGACAAATATGGCCAGAATCTCCCCTACTTTTGCCCCATGAGTCTTGCGGATGGCAATCTCACGCCTGCGCTCCATACATGAAAGCGATATCTGTGAGAACACTCCGAACAAGGCAATGAATATGCTTATCAGGCACAGTATGGACAATACCTTTGACAGATTCCTGTCTTTTGACAGATGCTTGAAGAAACTATCCGCAGGATACTCTATCTTATAATCTATATCCAACTCTTCCATCATCTTTTTTATTGATAATTCCAGTTCCTTTCTGGTACCCGGCCGATACTGTACTGAAAGTTCTCCCCATATTGATCCGCCGGCACGATTCGCTCCGTACATCCGTTCCGGTATAAGATATTTATTCCTGAATCCACACATCAGGATGTATGGAGGGATATCGTCGTAATTATACAGATGTATGTTCTTTATCACTGCAACTACATTGAAAGGTTTACAGGTTACTTCTCCGTTATTAAGTTTGATATAGATCACGGGCAGGTCTTCCAGACTGTGTCCGCCCAGTGTGGTCAAAAGGTTTTCTGTAACCACCACCTCATCTTCATTAAGACCCTCCTGCGGTATGGCACCTTCAAGGACAGTAAGTCCCAGCCTGTCTATAAGTCCCGGATATATATAGTCAAAAACATCCGGAAATTCCATGACTCCCTGAGATTCGTCTGCCGATACAAGAGCCGCATTTCCGTAATGCATTATTGACATGTCGGCAAAATTCAGATACACCCCGGTTACACAAGGCAAGGCCGATATTCTTTCCTTCAAACCATATTTACTCTCCAGTTCATCCATATATACATCTCCCCAATACTGTTTACCGTCATTTGTGTAGAAACTGTCTTTGGTGAAATATACAACTGCAGTGTCTTTTCTCTGAGTGCCCCAATTGAGGTTCCTCATATAGTTGAACTGATGAATCATAACAGCCAGGCTGAACATAAGGATCATGCCCGATGCAATCTGTATGCCTATGCTTATGCGGCGGAAAGCCTTGTCATTTCCATGCCTTATACTTGACTGCAATGTACTTCTGTTCATTACCAACACCTCTATCAGGCTCAATAGGACTGAGACAACCAGTACAATTATCATGATATATACGCTGCCCTTCAGATAGTAGGAATCAGTCATTCCTATGTCGGCCAGGCTCATATACGGTTCCTTAAGTAACACTGCGGTCACCAAACCAAGAAAAAGCGCCATCAGAACGGGAATGCTGCTCTCAAAAATCATCTGGGCAGCAATATTAGCGCTTGACGCTCCATTAACCTTACGTAAAGACATCTCACGTCTCCTGCCACGCAGATAATTAAGGAAGAAAGTAAAATGGTTGACTATGGCGCAAAGCAATATCAGCAGACTTGCCTTGGATAACAGCTCAAGTCCGTCATATTTGATGAATGTCTCCTCGTCCGATTCTGCAAGACTCCTGTAAACATCCTTGAGCGGAACAATCATTTTTCCTTGCATGATATGGTCCATCGGTTCCCCAAACAGATCTTGAAAAACAGGTTCACACCGGTCAAGCATATTCTGGACTGTTACTCCTTCATGGAGCTTAAAGAAAAACCAATTGTAATAGAAAATATTGTCATAATTCCATTTTCTCATAAGGTCAAACTCCAGGAAGGAATGGGCATAATCTTCAATAACCGCACCGACAGTATAATGATCACGCCATACGGTTATTTCCTTTCCTATGGGGTTATCATCTCCATATTCCTTTTGGGCGTATGATTTTGACACCGCAATCTTTCCCACATCTTCCAGGAAAGACCAGTCACCCGCCAGCAGGACAGGATTGAAGAAATTAATGAACGCTGAATCAATATCCATACATTTTGTGCCCTTGTCATCAACCTGATATTCCTGGAAATGTGAATACAATGTGGATTCTATCCCCAAGGAATCAAGCATATTACGGCTTTCGAATTCCCTGAACAGAATATAGAACGCATCACCGTTTCCCGCACGTGCCCTCTCATTTCCAATTGATGTCTTGCCATCTTCATGGTGTGAAAACGTATAAATCCTGTCCGCATCCTTATGGAAAGTGTCATAGGAGTTTACGTATCCGGTCCAGAGCGATGATAACGCATACGCCACAAAACCGGCGGCAAGGCCCACCATACTTATCATATTCTGCAAGGCAAACTTGCGCATGTATCGGAAAGAGGATTTGAGATAATGTAGAAGCATATCAGGACTGTGGTTTTTTTAATTCTGCTCCAAAATTATCCCCTCCCGCCACCATTATCCAAGAAAAAAGGGCAAAATCACTGATTCTGCCCTAAAAACGTCTAATTTTTTGACACTCGTAATGCAAAAGTGACGCAAAGTGAAACGACCCCTTTGCGTCAATTTTTAGCGGCGGGATTTCCTGGAGGGTTTGGTGCGGGCGGCTTTGCGGCCGTTCACCTTCTCCTTGCGGGCGGGTTTTTCCTTGCGCGCCGATGACTTCTTTTTGGATTTGCCGGCACCCTCGCTGCGGAAGAACTGATGCCAGTCCTCATTTTCAAAATTATTCCAGAAATCATCATCCTGTGCTATCTGAACTTTAGGAGCACGCTTGGGAGAGCGTGAAGTCTTTTCCTCACGGTAAACTTTCTCCTCACGGGTAGGTTTACTCTCCTTACGGGGCTTATCTTCCCTGCGGGGTTTCTCCTCCTTTTTAGGTTTACGTTCTTTGGAAGGTTTCTCTTCACGACGGGGTTTTTCCTCACGACGAGCCTTTTTCTCAACACGTGCAGGCTTCTCCTCACCATCCTCAGAGCGGGTCTCGGCCACCTCAACATGCACCTGACGCCCCTTGTAGTTTACGCCGTCCATGCCGATGACAATCTCCTCGGTAAACTCCTCGGGGCACTCAAAGAACGAGAAGTTCTGCATCAGGTCGATGCGGCCCACATCCACACGTCCGGCCACATTGCGGTTGAGCATCTCAATGATATGGACGGGCTGAACGTGGTCTTTCTTGCCGATATTGATAAAAAAGCGGGTATAACCCTTCTGCGCACGGTGACGGTCCTTTTTCTTGCGTTTCTCGCCTTCAACATCATTGCGGGTAACCTCCTCAAGCTCCGGAGCATCCTGATAGTAGCGCACAAAACGCCCGAACTCACGGGTCACGATACGTTTGATTATATCGTTCTTGTCCATCCAGTCCAGGCGGCGGAAAATCTCGGGCAGGAACTTTTCAATCTGCTCCTCGTTAACCTCAATACGCTCCAGATCGTCAATAACCTTGTAGAGCTGTTTCTCGCATATCTGTGTACCGGTGGGCATCACGCCCTGCACGAAAGTCTTGCCGATGGCCTTCTCTATAAAACGGATCTTACCCTTCTCACGCAGGTTGACAATAGATATTGAAACGCCCTTCTTGCCCGCACGACCGGTACGGCCGCTACGGTGGGTGTAGTTCTCAATGTCATCGGGCAGACCAAAGTTTATTACGTGAGTCAGGTTGTCCACAAACACATATTCAACAATTCGCCACCAGCAACTGCAGCTGACGTTTGCGGAACTTGTTCATAGTCAGGTCACGCTGAGCCTGCGACAGGTCTCCGTGCAGTGAGTCAGCATTATAGCCGTCCTGCATCAGTTTGTCGGCAATCTCCTGCGTCTCTAAGCGGGTACGGCAGAATATGATTGCGTATATGGACGGATAATAATCGACAATACGCTTCAGGGCCAGATACTTGTCCTTGGCATGAACCATATAATAGACATGCTCCACATTCTCGGCGCCCTCATTACGTGTGCCGATGACAATCTCACGGGCATCATTCAGATACTTCTTTGATATGGCCTGGATCTCCTTGCTCATGGTGGCCGAGAACATGAGCATCTTGCGCTCCACGGGGACCGATGAGAGAATCTTCTCAAGGTCCTCAGAGAATCCCATGTTGAGCATCTCATCGGCCTCATCAAGGATTACGGTACGGATGGTGTCCAGCTTGACAACGCCGCGCTCCATCAGGTCTATCAGACGGCCCGGAGTGGCCACAATCACGTGTGCGCCGCGCTTGAAATTACGGATCTGGTTCTCAATCGATGAGCCGCCGTACATAGGAATAACGTGCAGCCCCTCTATGTAATGTGAGAAATCGGCCAGGTCACTGGCTATCTGCACGCAGAGCTCGCGTGTGGGGCTCAGTATCAGGAACTGGGCGTCCTTGCTGTCAACATCGGTCTGCTGGATTACCGGAATGCCGTATGCTGCGGTCTTGCCGGTTCCGGTCTGGGCCAAAGCCACCACATCACCGCTGCCTTGCTCCAGCAGGTACGGGATCACCGCCTCCTGAACGGGCATTGGGTTCTCAAATCCTAACTCTTCAATAGCCTTGAGTATCGGGCCTGATACCCCAAGCTGGCGGAATGTGCTCATCAAAAAAATCAGTTAAGTGTAACGCTCTGCTCGCCTATCATCACGCCTTCAACAAACAGATATGCGGTGTATGTGCCGGCACTGAGGAATTCGGCCACGTCAACGTACATGGTCACCTCCTGCTGCTCGCCGGTATACTCAATAATCTTCTTTTCAGAGCATTCCAGTACAACATTCTGATATCTGCATGTATAGCCTGTGTCTTTACCCAGTACTTCTTCGTTCGGTTTTACTATACGCAGGTATACTGTCTTTTCGCCTGTCTGAACGGTTATGTTCTTGACAATGGTAAAGTTAACCACAAACTGGGTTACGTTCTTGGACTTCTTTTCATCCTTGCCGCGTTTGTTATGGGCTACAACCGATATGGCAGCGGCATCTAACTGAGATGCCAGGGCCACCTTCTCCTCGGCCTTCTGCTTATCCACAGTAAGCTGCTCAACCACCTTGGTCTGCTCCTGATACTGCTGGCGCACGCGGGTATTCTCCTTGGCCAGTTGCTTGTTGATCTGGTCCAGAGAGTCAATCTGAATGACATAAGTACGCATAACCGCACGCACTGTAGCCAGTTCCTTCTTAAGGCGGGTAATCTCGGCTGCATTTGTGGCCTTGGTCTGACGCAGTTCCTCAAGCAGCTGCTGCGTGCGCTGCTTCTCCCTGTCAAGCTGGCGTATCAGCGAGTCATTGGATATGTGCCTCTGCATCTCATCATACTGGACGGCGAATCCGGAGTACTCATTCTCCATCTCCTCCTTCTCAATCTCAAAGAGCTGAGTCATTTCCTCTATCTCCCGGCCCTTATCCTGTCTGTCCTTGAACAGCCAGGCAACCGCGCCAACCAACAGGACAATTGCCGCAACAGCTATTATCAGCCCTGTCTTTCCGGATTTTCTATTCTCTTCCATTTACTTCTTCAGAGCGGCCAAGCTCTCCTTTATGGTTGCTATCTTCTGTGTGGCATCGGCCTTTTTCTTGCGCTCGTTCTCAACAACGGCGGCAGGTGCGTGCGCCACAAAGTTCTCATTCTGGAGCTTGGCATTGACACCTTTCAGGAATCCCTCCAAGTGCTGAAGTTCGGCCTCCATCTTCTTAAGTTCAGCCTCCACGTCAATCAGACCGCCCAGACGCACGGCGTACTCCTGGGTTCCCACCATGAATGCGGCGGTACCCTCACTCTTGGCAACTACTACAACAATCTCCTCCAGTCCGGCCATCTTAAGAACCACACTGTCAAGAGCTGAAAGCGGGTTTTGTCCAACAGCCTCAACGGTAAGCGGTTCACGCGGGCCGATGTTCTTGGCCTTGCGGACTGAACGTATCTCGGTCACAATCTGCTTGGCATCCTCAAACTGAGCAAGCAGAGCTGCATCGGCCTTACCCTTTACAAGATCAACGATAGTCTGGTTCATGATGCTCTCGCCGTCCTTGCGCTCACGTACAGCGTGCCACAGTTCCTCGGTGATGAACGGCATGAACGGATGCAGCAACATAAGCAGCTGCTCAAACATATCAAGTGTGGCAGCGTAAGTCTTGCTGTCTATGGGCTGTCCATAGACGGGCTTGATTATCTCTAAATACCAGCTTGCAAACTCATCCCAGAACAGCTTATAGACTGCCATCAGAGCCTCGCTTATGCGGTACTTTGACATCAGGTCATCCATTTCGGCGGCAGTGCTGCTCAGCTTGTTGCGGAACCACTCCACAGCCACCCTGGCGCTCTCGGGCTGCTCTATATCAGCCACACTCCAGGTCTGCGTAAGACGGAACGCGTTCCAAATCTTGTTGTTGAAGTTACGTCCCTGCTCGCAGATGGCCTCATCAAACGGAATGTCATTACCGGCAGGTGCAGAGAGCATAAGCCCCATACGTACACCGTCGGCACCGTACTGCTCAATCAGGCCGATGGGATCGGGTGAGTTACCAAGTGACTTACTCATCTTGCGGCCCAGCTTGTCACGTACGATACCGGTAAAATATACGTTGCGGAAAGGCATATCCTTGCGGTACTCATAGCCTGACATGATCATACGGGCCACCCAGAAGAATATGATATCCGGACCGGTAACCAGGTCATTTGTGGGATAGTAGTACTTTATCTCCTCATTATCCGGGTTGTTGATGCCGTCAAAGAGGCTGATAGGCCAGAGCCATGAGCTGAACCATGTATCCAGCACATCCTCATCCTGACGCAGGTCGGCAGCGGTAAGACTGCTGTCACCACTCTTGACGCGGGCCAGCTCGACTGCCTTGTCAATTGTCTCGGCCACTACGAATCCGCCCTTGGGCATGAAGTAAGCCGGTATGCGGTGTCCCCACCAGAGCTGGCGGCTTATGCACCAGTCCTTGATGTTCTCCAGCCAGTTGCGGTATGTGTTCTTGTACTTGGGCGGATAGAACTTGAGTTCATCGTTCATTACGGGAGGCAGAGCCATATCGGCAAAGTGCTTCATCTTAAGGAACCACTGCATGGACAGCTTGGGCTCAATCACGGTATCCGGATTACGCTCGCTGTAACCCACCTTGTTGGTGTAGTCCTCCATCTTCTCTAAAAGGCCGGCGGCATCCAGGTCTATGGCAATCTGCTTCTTTACGGCAAAACGGTCCATGCCGATGTACAGGCCTGCCTTATCGCTCAAGGTACCGTTGTCGTTGAATATGTCGATGGTCTCCAGGTTGTACTTCTCGCCCAGCATATAGTCATTGACATCATGGGCGGGAGTTACCTTAAGGCAACCGGTACCGAACTCTATGTCAACATAGTCATCCTCTATTACAGGAATTACGCGGTTTACCAGCGGAACTATCACCTTGTGGCCCTTGAGCCAGCCGTTCTTGGGATCGGCCGGGTTGATGCACATGGCGGTATCACCCATGATGGTCTCGGGACGTGTGGTGGCCACCACTGCGTAGTAACCCTTGGCATCCTTGTGTACAATCTCCCCCTCTACGCCTGTGGTCTTTACAGGGTTCTGGTCTGCATCGGCCACGTAGTATTTCAGGTAGTAGAGCTTGCTGTGCTCCTCCTTATAGACCACCTCCTCATCGCTCAGGGCTGTCTGAGCCTTGGGGTCCCAGTTCACCATACGTACGCCGCGGTAGATAAGACCCTTGTTGTACAGGTCAACGAACACCTTGATAACGCTCTCCGAGCGCAGGTCATCCATGGTGAATGCGGTGCGGTCCCAGTCACAGCTGCAGCCCAGACGGCGCAACTGCTTCAGGATTATGCCTCCGTGCTCCTCTTTCCACTCCCAGGCGTGCTTAAGGAACTCCTCACGGGTCAGGTCGGTCTTCTTGATTCCCTGTGCGGCAAGCTTGCCCACAACCTTGGCCTCGGTAGCTATCGATGCGTGGTCTGTTCCGGGCACCCACAGAGCGTTCTTGCCCATCATACGGGCACGGCGCACCAGGATATCCTGGATAGTGTTGTTAAGCATGTGACCCATGTGCAGCACACCGGTCACGTTTGGTGGCGGAATGACTATAGTGTAAGGCTCACGGCCATCGGGCTCAGAGTGAAAAAACTTGCCATCCTCCCAGTACTTGTACCACTTTCCCTCCACATCGGCAGGGTTGTATTTGCTTGCTAATTCCATAGATAATCATCTATTTTGTAATTAGCCGCAAAGATAATGAAAAAGCCTTAAAACAATACTTTCTTAACCTTTATACTTCCGTCAGAATAGTTGGTAACAATGATGGTAAATCCGTTAGGTCTTTCTATCTTCCTGCCGGTCAGGTCATAGTAACTTACACCTGTCTCCTGAACTGCCATCTGGTGGTCTATACCGGTAACCGGATCAGTCTGATTGTGCCATATGATCTTGGGGCCTGTTACCCAATTGGGCTCTGCCCATATACCTTACCGCTCTCATACAGTCTGATGCATTTTGCCAGAATATCATCAGTCTTGCCTGCTGCCCATGTGTAAAAAACATTGTTCTCATCAACAACTGTCAGAGACAGCGCAGTCCCCAAGTCTTCCTTGTCTGATTCTGACACTCCGTCTTTCAGCTTAAGGAGTATCTTTTCATCAAAACCGTACAATGCAACCTTCCCAACCGGATACAATGCCATCAGTTCTGCATAAGTGCTCCTTATATAAGCAGGTCTTACGCTTACTATATAATCATTTGACATCAAAGCATCCAAGCCGTTATCTATTGCCTGGGCATCCGATATCACCGAACATACATCGTCTGTTATCCAACTGATCCGCGACTCAGGCAGAGCATTTGAGATAACACCTGCTGTCTCTTGCTGAGATAACGAAGCCTTCTTCTTGATAATCAACAGGTCTGATACAGTGCCCAAAAACACCTTACCCATATCTCCTTTAGGCCTGACAGAGTCAGCAAAAGAATATGAATATCCGTAAAAATACATATCGTCAGAACCGGCAAACTACCTTTGTATCTATAACAAATTGTTTATCAGTTCTTTCACCATTAAACGGTAGAAAAGTGAGGACGTAGATTCTATGAGCGATAAAAAAGTTGAAGATTTAACACTTTTAACTTTACAAAACCACAATAAACACTAAAATGTGCAGAATTTGAGTTGCTATTATAGCTAATAGGGAAAGTTTCTTTGCTGGCGATAAAACTGTGACGGGCTGTCGCAGTTTTACTTTGGACAACCTACTTGCTTTGATATGTAAGTTCAGAGATGATGATTGGACTATATTATAACGCGCGTGTGAATACATCAAGAGGGGAATCGCGAACTTCTACCAGCTCAGTCGTGTTGATGATGCGAGAGAGAAATAATGACCTACCGGACAACAACTTCAAACCGTAAAATGGTGCATGTTTGCTATCTCCATATCTAATATAGGGTTAAATATGCATAAAATCGTATGACAATTACGAAATTAGCGCCAAAAACATAGTTTTTTTTGAATATTATTTGTATTTTTGTAGGAAAATTACGATAACAAACAAAATATTGTAATATGATACGAGATTTTTGGGTAAAGAACTATCTTTCCATTCGCGACAAGCAGGAATTAAACTTCGTGGCAAAGGGGCCATCTTCGGAACTTGTCACCGA